>JBPCMS010000025.1:0-30254 GCA_051002015.1 Acidimicrobiia bacterium | reverse complement strand
GCGGCGCACCTCGAGGACCTGGGTTTCGTAGGCGGCGTCGCGCATCAGGGCGTGCCGGAATCGGAAGGCCGGTTGGTCGCCGGAGAGGACCAGGTCGATGATGCCGGCGTCCTGCATGGCGACCAGCTCCGGGTCGATGTCATACCCATCGCCGGTCACCCGGGCGAGCAGGTCCCGGTCGAAGTCGGCCCCGATGGTGGCGGCGAGCTGGGCGAGGCGGAGGTCGATGCCCGGGGTCTTGAGCCGCCCGGTCATCAATTCCTGAAGCCGGTAGGGGAGCGGCTCGGACGAGCTGAGGTTCTCGTGGACGGCGGCGCCGGTCAGCTCCACCGCGAACAGGGGAATGCCATCGGCGCGCTCGATGATCGAGCGGCGGACCTCGGCGGGGAGATCCGAGTCCCCGGCGAGCTCGTCGACCAGCCCGGCGGTGGTTTCGTCATCGAGCCGGCCCAACGCGAGGTAGAGGGTCTGATCCTTCCAAGGGAGGGCCGACGCGTCCCTGGTGGTGGCGATGGTGAGCAGCCCCGTTGGGGGCGCCGACGCCAAGAGGCCGAGCAGTCCCAGCGTGGTCGGATCGGACCAATGGAGGTCTTCGACGACGAACAGGAGCGGGTGGGCGGCGGCGAGGTGGGCTAGCCAGTCGATGATGGCGGCGAGCGTCTCCTGTAGCCGGGTGGTGGGGTCGAGGGTCTGGCTGGTGAACCCGGGAGGGTCGTCGATCCCGATGAGAGGCGCCAGCAGCGGCACCGTGGTCGAGGTGTCGACACCGGCGGCGGTGAGGCGGTCGACCAGGATGCCGACACGCGCGTCGTCGGGAACCCCGGTCATGTTCATCGCCCGTTCGATCATCACCGAGATGGGCCAGAGGGAGATGTTGGCATAGTAGGGCTGGCAGGCGGCGGCGAAGGTGTTGGCGTCGTCCTCGGCGACGATGTGGCGCATCTCGGCGGCGAGGCGGGTCTTGCCGATGCCCGCCTCACCCGAGATCAGGGCGACCCGACCGGGACCGGCTCCGGCTCGGTTCACGTCGCCCCATGCCCGGACGAGCTGGGTGCGGGCCTCGTCTCGCCCGTGCAGACCCGCCCTCCGGGCACGGGAGGCGTCGAGCTGACCGAAGGCCGACCGCATCCGCTCGACGCTGAACACCTCCACAGTGCGGGCGATGCCCTTGAGTTGGCGGAGACCGAGCGAGCGCAGCTCGAACTGACCCTCGACCAGCGCCTTGGTGACGTCGCTCACCACGACCATCCCAGGGTCGGCCTCGGACTGGAGGCGGGCCGCCAGGTTCGGGGCCACGCCCACGATCGAGTCCCGTTCCCTGTAGTCGCGTGCCCCGAGCCCGGCGACGACCACCAGGCCGGTGTGGATCCCCACCCGTGCCTTGGGCTCGGCGCCGTGGCGGGCGTTGGCGGCGGCGCCGGCCGCATCGAGGCCCTTGATCAGGGCGAGTCCGGCGTGGACGGCGCGGCGGGCGTCGTCCTCGTGCGCAGCCGGGTACCCGAACGAGGCCATCACGCCGTCGCCCAGGAACTGCAGGATGTGCCCGCCGAACCGGTCGATCGCCTGCTTCGCCTCGTCCCGGTAGATGCCGTACAGGTCCTGCATCGCCTCCGGCTCGAGTCGCCCGGCGAGCGCGGTCGAGTCGACCAGGTCGGAGAAGAAGATGGTCATCAGCGCCCGCTCCTGGCCGGGGGAGCGCTCCCTGCGGATAACCTCGGCCAGGATGGCGGCGACCTCGCGGTTGTCGGGGTCGACCAGCTGGACGTCCTCCGCCGTCGCCCGAGCCTGATCGAGGTTCCCCGAGGCGATCGCCGACCTGGCGGCGGCGACGAGCCGGCCGATGAGCTGGTCGAGGGGAGCGGAGACCCGGTCGCCCGCGGTGCTCACGGCGTCCCGTGGACGGCGCGGCTCAGGTAGATCTGCAACGGCACCGGCTGCCCGTCGGCGGCGAGCATGCCGACGTAGAGGCCCGCCGGGTGGTCCCCGCCCTCGGCGGCGACCCGGACCGCGGCGGTGCCATCCGCGAGGGTGGTCCTGGTCACGGTGACGGCGGCGGCGGGGATGCTCGCCGCCCCGGCTTCGATCGACACCAGGTCGGATGACGTGACCGTCGCCCCTGCGGTGAGAGTGGGGATCGGGATCGTGGTTCCCTCCGGCTCCCCGGTCCGGGTGGTGGCCGCCGCCGCGGTGGCGTACGTCCTCTCCTCGGCGCCCGGCCGGGAACGCCACGACCGGTCGGGGTCGGGGGGCTTTGGGGCCAGGTCGGTGCCCTCCTCGGCGATGTCCTGGATCAGCTCGATCCCGTAGGCCCAGGCCCGCGACCAGTCCTTCGCCAGCTGCGACCAGTAGCGGGCACCGTCCTTCGCCATGTCGGGGGCCCGGTACCCGCCGGCGACCGCCTTCCTGGCGACGTCACCGACGAGGTGGGCGTAGGTCTTGGCGGCCCCCCCGAAGAAATCGACCCATTCGTCGAGCAGCTCGTCGCCGGGGAGCGGCATGCCAGGAGACGGTCCGCTCCCCGGGGGGGTGGGCTGCTCGGAGGGGTCCGTCGGCTTGCTCTTTTTTCCGCCCTTGGTGGCCTGGCGCACGAAGTCGGTCCACAGCGGGCAGACGAACCGGGCGAGGGCGTTCCACTCGGACTCCTTGAAGCCCACGATCTTGAGCGCCTTCACCCGGTGCAACCCGTCGCCGATGTCGGTGGCGAGCAGGAACCCGCGGTCGACGATGATCTGGTCGCCGACGCTGAACGTCAGGTTGTAGGTCATCCCGGCGGCGCGTCCCTGTCGCGAGTAGATGTCGCAGTGGAGGAGGGTCCTGAGGCGGTCGACGAGCTGGACCTCCTCGAGGAACTCGCCGTGCCAGTGCTGCTGCGCATCGAGACCGGTGACCTCGGTCCTCCCCCCGATCAGCTCCATCCTCTTGAACAGCATCGGGCTACGGTCGGGCCAGCTCCGCGGGTCCACCCAGGCGGCGAGGTCCTGGTAGGAGGCGTCGGTCTCGAACTCGGAGAAGATCCACGTCGCCGGTTTGCCATCGACCGTCACCCGGGCCGTGTGACAGACGTCCTCCCCGACGAACGCGGTCGCCTCGTGGGGGAGCGCCCGTGCGGTGGGCGTTGCGGCGAACGGCGTATCGCCAGCCGCCGACGCCTTCACGTCGTCGAGGATGGTCTGGGCGTTCACGCCGTGGGGAGCACCGATCGATTCCGCCAGCCGGACGTACTCGGCCTCGTGCTCGTCGTACCCGGGGAAATCGGCCCCGGCCAGGGCGTGGAGGACGTCGAGCCGGGCACCGAACGACACCTGGTCCTCTGGCGCTTCGGCCAGTTGCGCCAGCGCCTCGCCGACCGGAACCGGACCCAAGCCGCGTTCCGGGCCGGGGTGGGCGTCCCCGAAGGTTCCGGCGGCGTCGTGGAGTGCGAGCAGCGCCTGATACGCTGCATCGGCGCGACCGTCAGGGTCTCGATCGGGATCCGTCATGGGCCGCTCTCCCCTTGTCCCGAAGCGGCGGCTTCGAATACCCGTATCGTATCGCCCCTGCAAGGTCGCCGCGGCGGGGGACGCGTTTCGGTTCGAGCGGAGCAGCCTTCTTAGGATCGAAACGCGTCATGGGTGACGCGTTTCGATCCTAAGAAATCAGGTCGTCGTCGGCGGCGGTGCGGTGCGGGACCCGCTCGGCCGGGATCCGACCCATCCGGCCCGCCTGAAAGTCGTCTATCGCCTGCATGATCTCGGCCCTGGTGTTCATCACGAACGGGCCGTAGCGGGCGACGGGCTCGCCGATGGGGAGCCCGCCGAGCACGAGGAGCTCCCCACCCGAGACCGCCGTCAACGGCTGGCGATCGGGCGCTGCCACCTCGATGGCGTCGCCTGCACCGAGCACGGCGAGTTGGCCCTCCTCGAGGGGACGCCGCTCGGGACCGACCAGCCCGCGCCCGGACAGCACGTACACCAGGGCGTTGAAGTCCCGCGGCCAAGGAAGGGTCACCCGCGCTCCCGGCGACATGGTCAGGTGGAGGTAGGTGATCGGGGTGTAGGTCGAGCCCGGCCCCTCATGGCCGTCGATGGAGCCGGCGATGATCCGCACCAGGGCACCGCCGTCCGGGGATGACAGCAGGGTGACGTCGCCGCCGTCGATGTCCTGGTAACGGGGCGGCGACCACTTGAGGCTGGCGGGCAGGTTGACCCAGAGCTGCACCCCATGGAACAGGCCACCACGGCTCACCAGCGCCTCGGGCGGCTTCTCGATATGGAGGATCCCGGCGCCGGCGGTCATCCACTGCGTGGCGCCGTCGGTGATCAGGCCCCCGCCGCCGGTGCTGTCCTGGTGCTCGAAGGCGCCGTCCATCATGTAGGTGACGGTCTCGAAGCCGCGATGTGGGTGCCAGGGGGTGCCCTTCGCCTCGCCGGGGCTGTACTCGACCGCCCCCATCTGGTCGAGCAGCAGGAACGGATCGACCAGCGCCAGGTCCATACCGGGGAAGGGGCGCCGCACCACGAAACCCTCGCCCTCCAACTGGCGGTGGGCGGTGACGATCTTGACCACCGGCCGCCGTTGCGTCCCCGAGGTGGGTAACGGGGAGAGGCGGGGGAGGGTCAGGGTGTCTGCGGTGACGGCGGGCATCGGCGGCTCCTCTGGCAGTGGTACACCTTTCAACAATCGTACGCCGGCATCATTCCGCCGGGCCAGCGGAGCAACGAGGCCGTTCCATGGGTAGCCTCGCCGACCATGAGCGACCTCATGATCTCCGCCCAGCAATGGATCGAAGGCGATCCCGATCCCGACACCCGCGCCGAGCTGCAGATGCTGATCGAGGCGGGTGACGTCGAGGAGCTGACCGAGCGGATGGCGGGGGCCCTGGAGTTCGGGACCGCCGGGATCAGGGGCAGGGTCGAGGCCGGGTCGAACCGGATGAACCGTGCGGTGGTGATCCGGACCACTGCCGGGTTGGCCGGCTACCTGCTGGAGCGGGGCTCGGGACTGGTCGTGGTCGGTCGCGACGCCCGGCTGTCCTCCGAGACCTTCATGACGGACACCATCGGTGTGCTGGCGGCGGCGGGCATCCCGGTCCGCTACGTCGCCGAGCCCACCCCGACCCCGGTCATCGCCTACGCCTCGCTGCGGCTCGAGGCGACGGCGGCGGTCGTCATCACCGCATCGCACAACCCGCCCAAGGACAACGGCTACAAGGTGTACGACGCCAACGGGGCCCAGATCGTCCCTCCGGCCGACGTCGACATCGCCGCCGCCATCGCCGCCATCGGGCCCGCATCCGAGGTGCCCAGGCTGGAGTACCCCTATGCGTCCCATCTGGTGGCCGAGGTCGAGCCGAACCTGTTCGCCCGCTACCTCGACGACCTGGGCGAGAACCGGCCGGCCAGCCCGGCACCGGGCGATCTCGGCATTACCTATACGCCCCTGCACGGGGTCGGAGGCAGGTTCGTGGTGGAGGCCCTGGCCCACTTCGGCTACGACCGGGTGCGTCCGGTCGCCGAGCAGTTCAACCCCGACGGGCATTTTCCGACCGTTGCCTTCCCCAATCCGGAGGAGAAGGGGGCCCTCGACCTGGCCACGGCGCAGGCGGCGCGGGACGGCTCCGACCTGATCATCGCCAATGACCCGGACACCGACCGTCTCGCCGTCAGCCTCCCCCGCCCCGGAGAAGGGTGGCGTCCGCTGAGCGGCAACCAGGTAGGCGTGCTCCTGGCCGACTACATCCTGAGCCACACCGACGAGCCGGAGCCGATCGTGATCAACTCGATCGTGTCGTCCCCGATGCTGGCCGCTGTCGCCGAGCACCACGGCGCCGGGTTCGCCCAGACCCTCACCGGGTTCAAGTGGATCTGGAACGCCGCCCTCGAGCTCGAAGCCGCCGGTAAGGGTCGGTTCGTGTTCGGCTACGAAGAGGCGCTGGGCTACTCGGTGTCGCGCCAGGTGCGGGACAAGGACGGGATCAGCGCCGCCGTGGTGTTCGCCGATCTGGCCGCCGACGCCACGGCGGTGGGCACCTCGGTGCTGGGTCGGCTGGCCGATCTGTACCGCCGGCACGGGGTGTGGGTGTCGACCCAGGAGAACGTGGTGCGGCCCGGGACCGAGGGCGCCGCCGAGATCGCCGACGCCATGCTGTGGTTGAGCGAGGACCCGCCGAGCGAGGTCGGGGGCTACCAGGTCTCGTCCGTCACCGACTACACGGTGGGAGCGGACCTGCGGCCCTCGTACCTGGGGGCGACCCCGCTGGTCGCCCTCGACCTGGGCACGGCCGGGCGAGTGCTCATCCGACCGTCGGGCACCGAGCCGAAGCTGAAGATCTACGTCGATCTGGTCGACGGTGTCGGTGACGGAGATCCGGCGGCGACGGAGCGCAGCCTGCTGGTGCGGGCGGGCGAACTGGGCCGAGCCGTGGTGGGCCGCCTCGGGTTCTGAATCGGCCTCGGCCCTCCCGGTGTGCCCTAGTCAACACCGGCGAGATCACTCCATGCAATCCGCCCAACCGATCTCAGCTCAGATTCCCGGGCCGGGCTCTACCGTGAACCTGAGCGGATCGCGTGTCACCACGACACCCCACGACCTTAGGTTCCAGGTTTCGCCAGCCCGAACCCCGGGCATCTGTCGCCTGCACCGTGAACATGAGCGGATCGCGTGTCACCACGACACCCCACGACCTTAGGTTCCAGATTTCACCACAGAGGAACCTCCCGGTTGTGGGTCCAGCCGATAGGCCATAATGGGTCGGACACCGATGATCTCTCTCGAGGAGCTGTTGCGATGGACCTGGCGGGCCTGCTCGGCGACGCCGCCGACGATCTTCTGAACCACGAGTCCAAGGGGATTCCCAAGGACGATCTCACCCTCCCCGGCCCGGACTTCATCGAGCGGGTGTTCATCTACACCGATCGCAGCCCTCAAGTGCTGCGCAACCTGCAGTCGCTGTTCGACCACGGCGGTCTGGGCGGTACCGGCTACGTATCCATCCTCCCGGTCGACCAGGGGATCGAGCATTCGGCGGCGGCGTCATTCGCCCCCAACCCGCGCTACTTCGACCCCAAGAACATCGTCGAGCTCGCCCTCGAGGCCGGCTGCAACGCCATCGCCTCCACCCTGGGCGTGCTCGGGGCGACCGCCCGCCGCTACGCCCACCGCATCCCGTTCATCGTCAAGCTCAACCACAACGAGCTGCTCACCTACCCCGCCCAGGCCGACCAGGTGATGTTCGGGTCGGTGGAGCAGGGCTTCGACATGGGCGCCGCCGGGGTCGGGGCCACCATCTACTTCGGCTCCGAGGATTCGACCCGTCAGCTCCAGGAGGTCA
This sequence comes from Acidimicrobiia bacterium, assembly GCA_051002015.1. Classification (GTDB taxonomy): domain Bacteria; phylum Actinomycetota; class Acidimicrobiia; order Spongiisociales; family UBA5794; genus JACDBE01. The sequence continues at coordinate 22,945 of JBPCMS010000025.1, read as the reverse complement.
GCGAGGCATTCGCCTACGCCCACGAGCTGGGGATGTTCACCGTGCTGTGGTGCTACGTCCGCAACGCGTCGTTCAAGGTGGACGGTGTCAACTACGAGACGTCGGCAGATCTCACCGGTCAGGCCAACCACCTCGGGGTGACCATCGAGGCCGACATCATCAAGCAGAAGCAACCGGAGAACAACAACGGCTACGGGGCGGTCGGCTTCGGGCGCACCCACCCCCGGGTGTACGACGAGCTGACCACCGACCATCCCATCGACCTCACCCGGTGGCAGGTGGCCAACTGCTACATGGGCCGGATCGGGCTGATCAACTCGGGCGGCGCCTCCTCCGGCGCCGACGACCTGGCCGAGGCGGTGCGCACCGCGGTCATCAACAAGCGGGCCGGTGGCATGGGGCTCATCAGCGGGCGCAAGGCGTTTCAGCGCCCGATTAGCGACGGCATCGAACTGCTCCGGGCCATCCAGGGCGTCTACCTCGACAACTCGGTCACGGTCGCCTGAGCGAGAGGACTGAACAGATGGGCTTCGAGCTCCCCCAGGCGCGATCGATCGCCGTCAACCCCACCCAGGCCGAGATGCGGGAATGGGCCCTGGAGTACACGTCCCGGGTGATGGTGACCGAGTTCGACAACGTCAACTACCAGGCGCTGGTCAAGGCCAGGCTGGGCCGTTCGACCTTCTTTGTCTCGGAGGACGAGGCGTTCAAGAACCGCATCGGAAGGGCCGAGCACGACGAGTGGGCGACCCGTCAGGATGCCTACATCGCCGACAGGGACATGATCCTCATCGAGGGCTACGTGGGACCCGACCCCGAGTTCCGCACCGGCTGTCGGCTCTACATCGACCGCACCCAGGCCAACATCCCGGCGATGCAGCAGCAGCTCTACTTCCCCAAGGACGACGCCTGGGAGCCGGAGTTCACCGTGATCTACACCCCGGGGTTGATGGCGCCCGGCAAGCCGGAAGACCGGATGATCACGGTCGACCACGAGAACTATGTCACCAGGGTGTTCGGCTCCGACTACTTCGGCGAGTCGAAGATGGGCGGGCTCCGGATGTGGAACCACCTGGTGTACCACGCCGGAGGGCTGGCGTTGCATTCGGGTCTCAAGACGTTTCCAGACGTCGGCGGCGAGGAGAAGTCGGCGCTGATCCTGGGGCTGTCGGGCACCGGCAAGACCACGACCACCTTCCGCCAACAGCTCGACTCGCTCCCCGTCCAGGACGACTTCGTCGCCCTCATGCCGGGGGGTGTCGTCTACACCACCGAGAACGGGTGCTTCGCCAAGACATACGGTCTCGACCCGGTCGACGAGCCCACCATTCACGGTGGGACCACCGGACCCGATGCCTGGCTGGAGAACACCCACGTCGACGAGGACGGCAAGGTCGACTTCTTCGACGACTCGTACACCCGCAACGGGCGGTCGACGTTCCCGCTGGAGAACATCCGCCACCGGGATCCACGCAACGTCCCCAGGGCGAGCTATCTACTGCTGCTCAACCGCAACGAGAACCTGATCCCTGCGGTTGCCCGTCTGCGACGCGACCAAGCAGCGGCCTATTTCATGCTCGGCGAAACCAAGGGGACGTCGGCCGGTGGCGCCGCCGAGGCAGGGAAGAGCTTGCGGGTGCCGGGCACCAACCCGTTCTTCTTCACCAACGACGCCCTCCAGGGCAACCGGTTCCTCGAGCTGTTGGAGACGATGCCCGACCTCGAGGTCTACCTGATGAACACCGGTTCGGTCGGAGGCCCCGACGGCGGGGACCACGCCAAGAAGGTGAGCATCTCCGACAGCTCGGCGATCGTCGCCGGCATCGTCGGCAAGACCATCGAGTGGACCACCGATCCCGACTTCGGGTACGACGTGGCGGCGTCGGTGCCGGGGGTCGATGACCCCGACCTGCTCCAGCCGAGAAGGTATTACCAGGTCCATGGGCGCAGCCTCGAGTACCGCCACATCGTCGAGCGGCTCACCGCCGAGCGTCGCCAGTATCTCGCGTCCTTTCCGGGGTTGTCGTCTAGCATCGTCGACGCCGTCTAGTGGCAGGAACAGGGGGGAACCGGGTGGCTTCTGAGGCTCCGGGGGATGATCGCTGGGTCGCCGATCCGCGGTTCGAGCTGAAGGAGCTGCGCCGGCCAGACTTCGTCATGCTCAAGAAGGGTGGTCTCGATCCCGATGAGGTCGAGGCGTATGTGGGCAGGCTGGAGCGGCTTGCCAAGGACTTCGCCAGCTTCACCCGTGAGCTCGAATCGCGCATCACCCACGCCAGATCCGAGGTCCGTGACGCCAAGCAAGCGGAGCGGCGCGCCGTCGACGAGGCGATGCTGGCCGCCTTCGAGGCCAAGGAGCGGATCATCCTCGAGGCCGAGGAGCGCGCCTGGGAGATCGAGGAGGAGGCTCGCCGGCGGGCGACGGCGCTTACAGAGACCACCACGCGCATGGGAAACCCCACCAAGGAGGTGGCCGAGCTGCGTCGGGAGCTGAGCTCCTACGGCACCCAGGTCGAGGATCTCGAGATCCAGGTGGAGCGGTGGCGCACCCGTGCCGCCAAGCTCGAAGAGCAGCTCCAGCAGCCCGTTGCATCTCCGGCCAAGGACGGGGACGCCGTCCTTTCGGCTGCGGAGCGGCGGGCGCAGGCCCTGATGGCGGCGGCCCGCACCGAGGCGGCCCAGATCACCGCCGTCGCCGAGGCCGACCTCGCCCGCCGCCAGCGCCAGGCGGGGGGTGGCGTCCCGCCGCCCGTCGGAAGTGGTGCCGACGAGGTCGCCCTGGTCATGGATCGGGCCCGCCAGGAGGCCGACGACATCGTCGAGACGGCCCGCCGGGAGGCCGCCGCGGTGATGTCGGAGGCGGAGGCGAACGCCGCCAGACAGGCGGAGAAGGCCACGGCGGCGGCCGCCCGTGAGCTGGAACGGGCAACGCAGCACGCCGACGAGCTGGCCGCCAAGCTGCAGACCGAGCGCGCCGCCATCGACGCCGTCCGGGCCGAGACCGAGAAGGAGGCGGCCGCCAGAGCAGAGACCATCGTGGCCGAGGCCAGGGAGGAGGCCGATGCCATCAGGGCGGCGGCGGATACCAAGGTCGATCGGATCGTCTCGGAGGCATCCGGGGACGCCGACGCCGCCAGGGCGGCAGGCGAGGAGGCTCGCCAGGCCAGGGAGGACCTCGCCGACAAGCTGGAGCGAGCCCGGCAGCTCGCCGAACGTGCAGTTGCCGACCGGGCCGCGGCCGACAAGGTACTTGCCGACGCCAAGACCGAGGCGATCGCCAGGGCAGAGGCGGTCATCGCCGAGGCCCGCTCCCAGGCCGACCAGATCGTTGCCGGAGCCGTCGACCGGCGTACCGCCGAGGAGAAGACGCTGGTGGAGAGCCGGGAGAAGGTGCGACGCCAGTGCGCCGACCTGGTCTCGGTGGCCAAACGGCAGGCCGAGGAGATCGTCGCCGTCGCCACCGACAACCGGTCGGCGGCCGAGGCCGAGCTGGTCAAGGCGGTCGCCGAGCGGGAAACTGCCGACCGGCTCCTGGCCGAGGCCACCGCAGAGGCCCGTCGCCAGCGCGACGGCATCATCGCCGCCGCCGCCGACGAGGCACAGGCGATCACCAACCAGGCCGAGGCCGATCGGGTTGTGCTCGATGCGGAGCTGGCGGCGGGACGACAGGCCAGCGCCGACGAGGCGGCGGCTCTGGTGGCGGCCGCCCGTAAGGAATCCGAGGCGATCACCCACCAGGCCGAAGCGGATCGGGTTGCGAACGATGCGGAGTTGGCGGCGGCGCGTCGAGTTGCGGCCGACGAGGCGGCGGGTCTGTTGGCTGAGGCCCGCAACCAAGCAGCGGCGGTGGCGGCGCAGACCGAGGCGGATCTCCTCGCCCTCGATGACGAGATCGCCACCCGGAGGGAGGTGGCGGCAGGGGAGGCCGCCGAGCTGGTGGAGACAGGCCGGAGCCAGGCCGCCGCCATCATGGAGACGGCGCAGACCGAGATGGCCGTCGCCCATACCGCCCGCGCCGAATCCGAGCGGATGGTCGAAGCGGTTGAGGCCCAGATGCAGGAGCGTCTCCGCAGGGCCGACGAGGATGCCGCCGCCAGAATCCAGCAGGCCGAGGCCGATTCGGCCGCCACCTTGCAGGCGGCGGAGTCGGATCTGGCCCATCGCCGAGCCGCCGCCGATCAGGCCGTCGCCGCCGCCCAGGAGCAGGCGACCAGGATTGCGGCGGATGCGGAGGAGTTCGCCGCATCGTTGCGACACGATGCGTCCACCGACCGGATCGCCGCCGCCGAGGAGCTGGAGACGGCGCAGCGCACCGCGATGGAGGCGGCAACCACCAGCAGGGACATCATCGACCGCGCTCACACCCAGGCGGACCAGATCGTCCGCGACGCCCAGACCAAGGCGGACGAGCGGCGATCTGCCGCCGAGACCCTGCTCTCCGGTGCCCGGGCGGAAGCCACCAGGGTGAGGGAGGAGACGGCGCGGATGGTCGAGGCGACACGGGGACGCACCGTGAGCCCGGCGGCACATGCCCGTGGAGAGACGCCATCGTCGCCACCGGTCGAACCGGCGGCCGACACCGGTGGGGAGCGGGCCACCCGGTACGCCAGGCAGTCAGCCCAGCTTCCCAGCATCGGGAGCGACGCCGGCGACGTCCTGTCGAAGATCGCCGATCTGCGCAGGGGCGGCAGTCGCACCCCCCGTGACGCCGGTCATCACAGCTAGGGAGAGGGTCGCCACCACCCCTTCTTGCCCGCACTTTCGGCGACCTCCTACAATGGCATGGATCACGTACGCCTCGGCGGATGGGATCCCCTTTGAACAGCCGGTCGTGCCCGCTGCCGGGAGCCGGTCGGCATCCGAACACCCGATCCTGGAGTAGTTGTGTCCGATTTGATCGCGCCGCACGGCGGCGAACTGGTTGATCTGCTTGCCGACGATGCCCGGGCGGCCGAGCTCAAGGGGGTCTCGCTCGAGCTCCCGTCGTGGGACCTGACCGATCGCCAGAGCTGCGACCTCGAGCTGTTGATGAACGGGTCGTTCTCTCCGCTGCGCGGCTTCCTCACCCGGCCCGACCACGAGTCGGTCGTGTCCGACATGCGGCTCGCCGACGGGACCCTGTGGCCGATGCCGGTCAGCCTCGACATCTCCGAGGAGGCCGCCGAGGGTCTCGCCCCCGGGATGAGCCTGGCGCTGCGGGACGTCGAGGGTGTCATGCTCGCCGTCCTCCACATCGAGGACGTGTGGCGTCCCGACAAGGAGGCCGAGGCCAAGGGCGTGTTCGGCACCACCAGCACCGAGCACCCCGGCGTCTCCTACCTGATGAACGAGGCGGGCCCGATCTACGTCGGCGGCCGGATCGAGGGTGTCCAGCTCCCCGTCCACTACGACTTCCACGCCCTGCGCAAGACCCCTGCCCAGGTGAGGGCAGAGTTCGCCGAGAACGGCTGGGACCGGGTCGTCGCCTTCCAGACCCGCAACCCGATGCACCGCGCCCACGTCGAGCTCACCATGCGGGCCGCCGCCGAGACCGGTGCCCACCTGATGATCCACCCGGTGGTCGGCATGACCCAGCCGGGCGATGTCGACCACTACACCCGGGTCAGGGTGTACCAGGCGATCCAGCGCCACTTCCCCGAGGAGGGTGTCGGGCTGTCGCTGCTCAACCTGGCGATGCGGATGGGTGGCCCGCGCGAGGCGGTGTGGCACGCCATCATCCGCAAGAACCACGGCGTCACCCACCTCATCGTGGGCCGCGACCACGCCGGGCCCGGCAGCGACTCGACCGGCACCCCGTTCTACGGCCCGTACGAGGCGCAGGACATGGTGCGCGCCAACGAAGCGGAGCTGGGGGTGGTCCTGGTCCCCTTCAAGATGATGGTGTACGTGCCGTCGCTGGACACCTACATGCCGATCGACGAGGTGCCCGAAGGCACCGAGACCCTCAGCATCTCGGGGACCCAGCTACGCCAGAAGCTCGCCACCGGCGCCGAGATCCCCGAGTGGTTCAGCTTCCCCGAGGTGGTCGTCGAGCTGCGCAAGACCCACCGCCCGCTCCACGAGCAGGGTTTCACGGTGTTCTTCACCGGGCTTTCGGGCTCCGGCAAGTCGACCATCGCCAACGCCCTGATGGTCAAGCTGCTCCAGCGGGGCGGCCGCACCGTCACCATGCTCGACGGCGACGTGGTCCGCAAGCATCTGTCCAAGGGGCTCGGGTTCTCCAAGGAGGACCGCGACACCAACATCGAGCGGATCGGGTACGTGGCATCGGAGATCACCAAGGCGGGCGGGATCGCCGTCTGCGCCCCGATCGCCCCCTACGCCGCTCCCCGCGCCCTCAACCGCAAGCTGATCTCGGCCGAGGGCGGCTACATCCTGGTCTACGTCGAAACCCCCATCGAGGTGTGCGAGCAGCGCGACCGCAAGGGGCTCTACGCCAAGGCCAGGGCGGGGATCATCAAGGAGTTCACCGGCATCTCCGATCCCTACGAGGAGCCCGAGGACGCCGACATGGTGATCCACACCACCGAGGTCGAGCCGGACGAGGCGGCCCAGCGGATCATCGACCATCTGGTCAGGCTCGGGTACCTCACCGAGGACGAGTAGGTGGCAGCCACCGACCGGGCCCGGATCGAAGCCGCTCTCGACGCGGCGGCGACTGCCCTGGCGCCGTTCACACCGGGGGCGATCGCTTCGCGCATGAAGCGGGGTGACGACCCGGTCACCGCCGCCGACCTGGCCGTCAACGCCGCCCTGCACCGGGTGCTGGTGCGGCCGGGTGAGGGCTGGCTGTCCGAGGAGACGGTCGACGACGTCGACCGTCTCTCCAGGAGCCGGGTCTGGGTGGTCGACCCGCTCGACGGCACCCGCGAGTTCATCGCGGGCATCCCCGAGTGGTGCGTCTCGATCGGGCTGGTCGTCGACGGCGTTCCCGTCGCCGGGGGGGTCCTCAACCCGGCCACCGGCCACCGCATCGTGGGCACCCTCGAGGACGGGGTCACCCTGGGAGGGGTGGCGGTCGGCTGTACGGCCACCGACCAGATCGAGGGCGCCCTGGTGCTGGCGTCCCGCAGCGAGGTCAAGCGGGGGGAGTGGGAGCCCTTCTTCGCCACCCCCATCGCGGTGCGCAACATGGGGTCGGTCGCCTACAAGTTGGGTTGCGTCGGCGCCGGCCTGGCCGACGCCACCTGGACCCTGGTCCCCAAGCACGAGTGGGACGTCGCCGCCGGCGCCGGTATCGTCGTCGCCGGCGGAGGCAGGGTCTCCGGGCCCGAGGGGGAGAGCATCTCCTTCAACCGGGCCAATCCCAAGCTCACCGGGTTCGTCGCCACCGCACCCGGGCTCGAGGCACCCGTGCGCAAGCTGCTCGACGAGCTGCGCCACGGCTGACACCCCGAAAGGCTTCCCCATGGATCTACCACCCTCTCTGCTTACCATGATCCCGGTCGGTCCCCAGGCGCCCCTGGCGGTGCCCCCGGAGTTCACCCGGCTCAACGATCTCGCCTACAACCTGTGGTGGTCGTGGCGACCCGACGCCATCGACCTCTTCCGGCTGATCGATCCGGTCGCCTGGGAGCAGAGCGGCAACCCGATGTCGATCCTGCACACGGTGGGGTCGTCGACCTGGGCGCGCCTGGCCGAGGACGAGGACTACGTCACCCGGTACGACGAGGTTGTCGCCGCCTTCGATCGCTATCGGGAAGGGGCGGACACCTGGTATGCCACCAGGCATGCCCACTCGCTGGCCGGCCCCGTTGCCTACCTGTGCACCGAGTTCGGGCTCCACCACAAGCTGCGGCTCTATTCGGGTGGCCTCGGCGTTCTCGCCGGAGACCACATCAAGGCCGCTTCCGATCTGGGGATGCCGCTGATCGGGGTCGGGCTGCTCTACCGCCGCGGCTACTTCCAGCAGGCGGTCGACCCCTCAGGAGCCCAGCAGCACACCTACGCCGCCCTGGAGTTCGCCCGCAGACCACTTCGCCAGGTCATCGACCCCGGCACCGGGCGTCCGCTCCGGGTGCGGGTCCCGATCGGCGACCGCACCGTCGCCGTCGGGGCGTGGCGGATCGAGGTGGGCCGGGTGCCGGTCCTCTTCCTCGACACCGACATCGAAGAGAACGAGCCCTCGGACCGGCCCATCACCCACTTCCTCTATGTGCGGGGTCGGGAGATGCGGCTGGCGCAGGAGATCGTGCTCGGGATCGGCGGTACCCGGGTGCTGGCCGCCCTCGGCATCGAGCCGGCGGTGTGGCATGTCAACGAGGGCCACGCCGCCCTCAGCCTGCTCGAGCGCCTGTCCGGGGTGCTGGGTGATGGCGTCGACATCGACAAGGCCACCGAGCAGATCAGCTCGAGCACCTTGTTCACCCTGCACACCCCGGTGCCGGCAGGCAACGAGGTGTTCGACCGGAGCCTGGCGCTGTCCATGCTGTCGGGGACGCTCCCCAACATCGACGACGAGTTGTTGACCACGCTGTCCGACTCGCACGACGGTGGCAGTTTCGACATGGGGGCGTTGGCGATCCGGCTGTCCGACATCACCAACGGGGTCTCCCGGCGTCATGGCGAGGTGGTGACCCACGAGTGGAGCCATCTCATCGGGGGCGACGCCAAGGCGATCACCAACGGGATCCATCCCCAGACCTGGGTGGGCCGGTCGATGTCGGGCATCTACCGGCGCACCGTGGGCGACATCTGGGATCAGCAGATCATCGACGGCGCCGTCTGGGAGAAGGTCCGCGATGTTCCTCCCGAGGAGCTGTGGCAGGCTCATCAGGCGCAGAAGAAGGTCATGCTGCGCAAGATGCGGGCCCGGATGCGGGAGCAGTACAGCCGCCACGGGCACGGGCCCACCCGGCTGCATTGGCTGGACCAGCAGCTCGCCGAGGACCGGCTGACCATCGTGTTCGCCCGCCGCTTCGCCACCTACAAACGGGCCGGGCTCTTCTTCTCCGACCCCTCCCGGGTGCGCCGGCTGTTGGTCGACCAGGAGAGGCCGGTGCAGATCATCTTCGCCGGGAAGGCCCATCCCGCCGACCAGGACGGCCAGGCGCTGGTGCGCTGGGTGTTCGAGATGTCACAGAGCCCGGACCTGGCCGGCCACGTCTTCTTCGTGGAGAACTACGACATGGACGTGGGGGCGTCGCTGGTGCGCGGGGCCGACGTGTGGCTCAACACCCCGGCACCTCCCAAGGAGGCGAGTGGCACCTCGGGGATGAAGGCGGCGGCCAACGGCGCCGTCAACCTCAGCGTGCTCGACGGATGGTGGGCCGAGGGTTTCAACGGCTCCAACGGGTGGGGTTTCTCCGAGACATCCCACTCCGACGCCGAGGACGCCGGGATCCTCTACCACCTGCTCGAGACCGAGGTGGTCCCGCTGTTCTACGACCGGGACGACAACGGGGTCCCGCAGCGCTGGGTGGAGATGATGAAGGAGTCGATCGTGTCCGCCCTTCCCCAGTTCTCCTCGCAGCGGATGATGGTCGACTACGCCGAGCAGGCCTACCTCCCCCTGGGCAGGCGATGACCCTCCTCTCGGTCGAACCTCAGGTTCCTGGGTGTCGCCACGACACGCGATCCGCTGAAGTTCGATGAGCGGAACCAGGATGCGGCGAACCTAAGGTTCTGCGTACCCCGGACGAGTATCAATCCGCTGAAGTTCGGTTCGGACTCCCTCGGCGGGGTCGGTTGGCCGGATAGTCCCGAGGCTCCGCCAGGATGGCCGTTGGCGAATAGGAGTCGGGTGGTGGTGCCAGGTAGGTCAAACGGAACGCGGCGGGCCGCACGGACCGTGGTCTGCTTTGTCGTCACCGCGCTGGTCGCCGCCGGCTCCGCCGTGCTGGCCGGTGTCTCTTTCGGGTCGGTCCCAGCCTTCGCTGCCGAGACGCCGTCGACCACGCCTCCGTTCCCTGCGGGCACCGTGGGGGTGGTCGGTTGCTCGAACACCAGCGAGCACCTCCAGGGCTACCGGGCCGAGTCGCGGCTGGACCAGATGCCCCAGTACCAGTTCGGGGGCCTGTCGTTCGACATGTGGGGCGATCCGGCCGCCGAGGACTTCGCCGCGGCGTGGCGCAAGTACGACGGCGAGCGGCCCGCCACCGGTTACCGGGCGGCGTGGGTGCAGATGTGTATCACCGTCGGCACCCCCGACCCGACCGCGCTGCTGGGCGAGGTGGTCGACCAGATCCGGACCCGCGACCCGGCCATTCCCGTATACGTGTCGCCCATCAACCAGTACTTGGAGGGTCACGTGTGCGGCCGTATCGGCCCTGAGGGGTTCACCGTTGGCCAGGCCACGGTCGACTGGGGTGTCGACAACCTCAGTATCGAGCGGGGGCCGATCACCGGCCCGCTCGGTGCCGACCACCTCTCCACGGACAGCTGCCATCTGGGATCGGCCGGCATCGACCTGGTCGGCGCCCAGCTGGTGGCCTGGTTCGACGAGGGCGGATGGGCGACCGGCCACCCCGCCGGTCCGCTGATCATCGCCCTGCAGCGGTGGTGCGCCGCCATCAAGCCGCTGGTGACGGTGGGGGTGCTGTCCGCTCCCGGCTTCTGCCGGGGCGTCTTGACCCTCACCCATTGACGCCGGTTCGCTGGTTCCTCGTCCGAGACCCCCGCCGCTCTCTTCCCCGCTCTCCCAGCTGGCGAGGAGTAAAGCGTCCTTGGCGACGCCAACGTGGGGTTGGGTCCGTGCGTCCGGCGACGTCGGCGTCGGCGATGCGGTGGCCGGCTTCGCCACCAGGGCGATCGAGGCCTCAGCCCAGAGGGAACCCGACGTGGCGTTCTTGTGGTGCGTCACCTTCCCCCGAGTGGATCCGTGACGCCGCCCACCCGGTCATCGAGCACAGGGCAGACACCTCGCTCACGTCGGTACCCGGTGCAGTCCTCGGGCCCGGGGCTCGGCAGCGATGCCCAGGAGGGCAGCTGCGACCGCGCCGAACAACAGCAGAGCCCCCGCGCCGAGCAGCCCTCCCGCAGGCAGCCCCGTCGTGAGTGGCGGCTCGTCGGCAAGGGTCTGTGCGACCACACTTCCCGTGAGAAGGAGGTAGCCGGCGACGCCCGCTCCAACGAGCCGCAGGCGCGCACGCTCGGTCCAGGCGACGAACGACAGCGACCACGCCAAGATGGGCAAGACCTGGACCGCGTGCAAGGTGGCAGCGTGGGCAGGTTTCAACATCGCCCCGGCGCTATACCCACCCGCCTGATCGCCGGCGCGGACCTCCTCAAAGCCCTCGGCGATCATCAGGCCGCCCACCGCCTGAGAGACCAGCAGCGCGGCCAGCCCGGCGCGAATCGCCCAGCTCATGCTGGGGTCGTGGCTGACGCCAAGAACGCCAGCGCCGTCGGCGCGACGACGACCGCGGCGATGACTGCGACGGCAACGCCCATCGCGACAAACACCGCAGAATCGAACGATGTCGTGTCGTTGAAGTGTGAAGGCACACCTCGCCACGTCTGCATCGTGACCAGGCCGACCTCAACGATGTTGACGATGGCGAACACCGTCAGCAGCCAGCGCCGCCAGCGACCGGAGAGTCGCAGGAAGGTGGCCAGCCACGTGATGGTCACCAACGTGAGGCCGAATGACAGCCCGAAGGTGATCGGCTTGCGCCACGAGAGCGGCCCCTGCCGGGTGCCGCCGTCGACCAGGAAGACGCCGAGGTGGAACAGGCCGCTCGCCATCAGCAGCGCGCCCACCGAGTAGCCGAGGCGCTCGCCGGGTGCCGCGTCGACCCAATAGGAGCGCAGCCCCGACGCCATCGCCGACCACGGCGACGTTCTCTGCGATACCCCGTCGGTCACGACCCGGTCACTCCTCTGTACATGAGCAGCGTTGTGGTCACGAGTGGGCCGCTCTCTCCGCCGAGTGGCGACCGTGCCGATGCCGCAACGCAGCGATCACAAGGCTGCGGTCCACGTCGGTGAGCGAGTGAGTGAGATGTGGCGCAGCTGCCGGCATCGGTCCAGTATGACACGGGCCATGGCCGAGCCGACAGCGTGTTGACCTTCCGCGGAGTGGTGTAGGTAGGGCGGGAACGGAGCTGCGGTCCTGGTGAAGTGCCCTTGCTGGCATGGGAGAAGTACACGCGTACCCCGCTACATTCCCTCCTGGGTCAGGTTCGCGGGAAGCGCCTGCCCGTCTCTGCTCGGATCGAAAGCGGCGGACATGGAAACTGACCACGGCACTGTGCGCGAGCCGGATATCACACGTTCGCTCGTTTCACGGCTGATCGCGACGCAGTTTCCGGAGTGGTCTGGCCTGACGGTGGTACCGACGGAGCCGGATGGCTGGGACAATCGCACCTTTCGGCTGGGCGACGACAAGCTCGTGCGCCTGCCGAGTGCCGCGGCGTACGCGGCCCAAGTCGAGAAGGAGCAGCGGTGGCTGCCGGCCCTCGCGCCCATGCTCCCGTTACCGATCCCCAGTCCCGTCGCCATGGGCGAGCCCGGCGAGGGCTATTCGTGGCGGTGGTCGGTCTACCGGTGGCTGGACGGCGAGCCCGCGACCATCGAGATCATCGGCGACAGGGAGCAGTTTGCGCGGGATCTGGCGACCTTTCTCCGGGCGCTGCAGCGCATCGACACCGCCGGTGGGCCGCGGCCCGGTGCGCACAACTTCTACCGCGGTGGACCCGTTGCGACCTACGATTGCGAGACCCGGCGCGCCATAGCGTCGCTCGGCGACGACATCGACGCCGATGCTGCGACGGCTGTGTGGGAGGCCGCACTCGCGTCGGTGTGGCTCGGGCCGGACGTCTGGGTGCACGGCGACGTGAGCGCCGCCAACCTCTTGGTGACGGACGGCGAGCTGAGTGCGGTGATCGACTTCGGCTGCAGCAGCGTCGGTGACCCCGCGTGCGACCTGACGATCGCGTGGACGTTCCTGTCCGGGCCGAGCAGGGAGGTCTTCCGTGAGGCGATGACCGTCGACGACGCGACCTGGGCGCGGGCGCACGGCTGGGCGCTGTGGAAGGCCCTCATCACCGTCGACTGGGGTGACGGCGCCGACGCTCGGAAGACAGCCGACGCCCGCCGGGTGATCGACGAGGTGCTCGCCGATCACCACAGTGTCCGCTAGTGGGTTTTCCGCATCGACGGACCTACCGAGCGCCGCCGCTCAACCGCTACCGCCGTCTCATGAAGCCGAAGCCGCCGAAAGCGATCAGCAGGACGACGATAAGGATGATCCAACCGGTCGTGCTCACAAGAGCCTCCTGATGTCGAGAACAGGTCTGAAGCCTAGGTTACCGGAGCGGCCGCAGCCTTGCAGTCGGGAGAGGAGCCGCATCTCGGGCTACGCCGCTTGCAGGCGCTCTTCGAGCTGGATGGCGTCCGTGATTGCCGTCGTCGAGAGTCCGGCCGAGGTGACGCTCCCCGGGGAGCGGCTCCCGATGCATGACCGGGGCAAGGTCCTCACGCAGGCGATGGTTGATGTTGGCCGGCGGCGGCGAGGCGTGTGCTGACATCGAACATCTCCGCTCACAGGGCGTGCTGTTCGGGGCGGTGCCGTCGGACTCGACGCTGTATCGGACGTTCCGCCACATCGACCCCCCGGACGCTGGCCGGCCGGTGGGAAGGAATGGCCGAGGTCCGCGCCCAGGTGTGGCGTCGCGCGGCGAGCAACTCGACGAGAACCTGGCTGCGCTCGACAACCTCCACTTCATCGATGACGAAATCGCCGCCATCGACGCTCATGCCCAGGATGCCGGCATCGACCTCTGGAAGACCTCACGCCAGGCGGGGTGAGGCGCCGCCGGTTGAGACCGTGACCGAGACGAACACACCGAACACCCTCGGCCATCGAGACCGCTGCCCGACCGCCGACATCTACCGGGCGATCACCACTCGGCTAGGACTGGCGTCGTTCTGGACCCGGGACGTGACCGCCACACCCGAAGTCGGGGCAGTGCTTCGGTTCGGGTTCACCGACGCCCCGGTCGATCTGCAGATGACCGTGACCGGCGTCGTCCCCGACCGGGCGGTGAGCTGGTCATGCCAGGGACCCTGGCCGCACTGGGACGGAACCGACATCACCTGGACCATCTCAGCATCCGACGGCAGACGATGGTGGTGTTCCGCCACGACGGCTGGACCGACGACCAGCCCGACGCCGAGCACGGAGCCATCACCCTCGTATGGCCCGCGTTCTGCCGGCCCTCGACCAACACGTCACCACCGTCCCCGCATTTGCCTGACCCCGACGAGACGCAACCATAAGCGGTGGGGAGTGTGAATCGCCCTGGTTCTCGTAGCGCGCGCGGACGTAGTAGGGCTGCAGGCTCTGCTCCTCGGGGTCGAACTGCAGCCCGCTGGCCTCCAGGTCCGCGATCGACCCCTCCTCCCACCGCCAGCACCGTGATGGTGAGGGTCGTGGACAACCCGTCCGCGTTGTCGGTGTAACCGGCGACCACCTCGTCGCCGAGCGCACCCCCGCCGGCCCACCGCCGCACCCGGCGAGCAAAACGGCGCCCGCCGCCAGCACGATCCCCCATGGCCTCATCGTGGTCCCTTCCAGACGGTGGCCAGGAACGCTTCGACGTCCGCCGGGCTGATGATGACGGGACCCTTGGGGGTGCGGACCAGCACAGTGCGCCGGCGGTCGGTCACGTGCGCCCTGTAGCGCCCCAGCTCGCGCGTCCAGAACGTGCCGTAGTAGCCGAAGAGCCCGCCGCTGCCCAAGAGCCGCACGCCGCGCATGCCGGCGGGCCACGTCACCGGTGCGTCGGCCGTCACCGCGTACGTCCGCGGTCGGAACCCTCGGCGCTGGACGACCAGCTGCCCCGGTGCGGTGGCGTACCCACGAGGCGCCAACGCCCACGAGAGCGCCAGCACCCCCACGAACACCGTTGGCAGCAACAGCCGGGCCACCAGGCCGGGACCGGGCACCGCGACCATCGCGACGGCCAGCACCGCGAAGAGCACGACCACGAAGCCGGTCACGACGCGCGTGGCACGGTCCAGCGGAGCCGCCGCCACCTCGGTCACGGCCGTCATCGTTGCCTCACCCCCGCATCCCTGCGTCTGCTCCACCCCAGCGAGAGTCAAGCGCCTGGGCCGGCCGCCGTCAACGTGCACGGTTAGCGGTCGAACCGGTCCCGGCTGAGGCCTGCGCCGTTTCGGGCCTTCTCCCGCCGGGAACCTCCTTGTTCGTTCAGGCAGGTCGAACACACGGAAGGGTTCGAGGACGGACCGGCCGCGGGTCCAGAGGTTCCTCACCGCCTCCGAGGTAGCCCGGCTCGTGGCTGCCGCCGAGGACCACCAGGACGGCGCCGGGCTGATGGTGCTGCTTCTCGCCTACTCTGGCCTGAGGTGGGGTGAACTCGTGGCGCTCAGAGCATCCAGCGTCGATGTGGCCCGGGGTCGGGTCACCGTTTCGGTGTCCGCCACCGAGGTGGCCGGGGAGGGCGTCGTGGTCGGCACCCCAAAGAATCATCGCCTCCGGGCCCTGGTGCTGCCCCGGCTGGTCATCGAGCCCTTAGCGGTCCACCTCGCCACGGTTGAACCTGGCGGGCTGGTGTTCACCACCCCGAAGGGACGCCACGCCGGCAGCGAGCTACGGGGAGCCGCCTTCCGGGCCCAAGTCTGGCGGCCGGCACTCGCCACCGCCGGGCTAGACCCCGACCTGCGCATCCACGACTTACGGCACACCTGCGCCTCGTTGATGATCTCGGCCGGCGCCTCGGTGAAGGCAGTCCAGCGGGCGCTAGGGCACTCCACGGCGGTGATCACCTTGGACAGGTACTCGCACCTCTACGACGAGGACTTGGAGGCGCTGGCGGATGCGCTCGACACCCGCTTCGGTGATACCGTTGCGGCACCAGGGGGGCACACTCGCACAGGGGGCACGCGGTAGCAGCCGGTGCCGGCTGGCTGAAACCCTTGCGTATCAAGGCTTTCGGGGAGTGGGCCCGCAGGGACTCGAACCCTGAACCGTCGGATTAAAAGTCCGCTGCTCTGCCAGTTGAGCTACGGGCCCGGCATCAGGCTACCGCCGCTCCCGGATGCCGCCGGGCCAGGTCCCGCGAAGGGCCGAGGCGGAGCTGGCGTTGGCTCGACAGGGTGGAGCAGTGGTTGGCCAAGGCGCCACCCCCGCTGCCGCCCTGGGAGCGTGCCGACAGGGATCGCAGCGCAGCACCCCAGGAGAGAGCCCCCCACGCCGGGGGACATCACGGACAGATCCGCAGTGTGCATCCCTTCCACCGGTCACGACTTCGGTCAAGAGCGAACGATTCGATAGGCCTCCTCAGCCAACGCCACCGCCTCGTCGACGGCGGCGCGCTCCGTGAGGAAGGTGCGAACCTGGTACGCATCCTTGGAATTGATCGCCTCCGAGTACCTGCGACCCGCCGACCGGCTCCGCTCGAGGCGATGGTTGATCGAGCCGTTCGAGGGGTGCACGTATGAGATTGCACCGTATCGGTGATTCATGTGCTTGAGCATGAGGTAGCGGTTGAGGCCGTCGGGGGTGTTCTTGCTGGTCCCGAGGAAAGCCTCCACGTCGCCGAAACCTATGACTCGCCGTACGAACTCCTCGACAAGGTCCACGTTGGGGTTCGCTCGACCGCGAAGTCGGATGAACTCTGTGATCTGGTCCGCCCCCTGAGCAGGGGTGTCCGGGTCTGATCCGACCGTACGCGGTTCCCTCGTCGGCGGCGGTCCGGCAGGACCTCCCAAGCGCCGAATCAGGTCCTGTAGCTCCGGGATCTGTGCGATCTCGTCGGCGGTCATCTCGATGTCAGTCGTGGTCAGCTTCATTGCATGCCTCTCTATCTGGGACCAAACTGGTCTCGCTTGGCTTCCTTGGATCACTATGATACCAGGGCTTCTTCATATACGTTAAGCTGACCATGCAGGCATTCAAGGAGCCATACGGCCCTCTCGTTGTGCAGAGAGAACCCAAGCAGTGTCCTCACAAGAGGGGGAGCTCGGGTCGAGTTCGTCACGTCTGATACCCAGGGTGACTGCGTGCACCTGTCGAGTCGAGCGCAGGCCGACATCATCCTCGTCCGGGTCGGGTATCGAGGATGCTGGCCGGCCGGCCGGTGGCGCTGGTGGCGATCGACCTCGGATGAACCCCCGGCTCCCAGGCGCCGTGCGGACCAGGCGACCGGCGGCGGGTGTACGACCCCCGGCCCGTCCCTGCTGGAATGGGGCCATGTTGCGGTTCGGGATCTCACGGATGCCGCCCGAGGGGGTGGAGGACGGTGGCTGGTTGGACTCGTTGGTAGCGCGGGGCCACGACGCCGTCGAGCTGCCGTTCGTTCACGGGTTCCCGTGGAACGAGAAGCGGTGCGCCCGGTTCGCCAAGGAAGCGGCCGATCGGGGGATGGCGGTGTCGGTGCACGCCCCCTACTTCGCGGTGCTCACCGTCGACGACGACGAGAGGCGGGTCAAGACGCTGTCGGCTCTGGAGCACACCCTCAAGCTGGGTCGGGTCCTCGGCGCCCACACCATCGTCGCCCACACCGGGTACGTGAAGGACCGGACCGCGCAGCAGCTGCACGAGCTGGTCGACGAGGGGATCTCGAGGATCGAGCCCAAGGTACGCAACCTGGGGGTGGCCCTCGGTCTGGAGACCAGCGGCAGCGACCGGGCGTTTGGGTCGTTGGGAGACATCGCCCTCATCGCGAGCCGGTTCAGCTTCGTGCGTCCGGTGATCGACTGGGCCCACGTCCACGCCAAGTCGGGCGGCGCCCTCACCACCAAGGAGGCCTTCGCCTCGGTGATCGCCTTCCTCCGCAGCGAGTTCCCCGGGTGGGCGATCGACCCGCTCCACACCCAGTTCACCGACAACGAGTTCGGGGTCCACGGCGAGATCCGCCACGTCCCGTACGGAGCCGGCTCGCTGCGGTCCGCTCCACTGGCGCAGGCGGCGGTGGAGGCGGGGCTGTCGATGATCGTGATCTCGGAGGCCAAGGAGGAGACCAGCCACGACGCCATCCTCGCCGACCTCCGCCTCGGCGAGCAGAACGGTCGTCCCCAGTCCACCGGGGAGGGTCGTCCGGTCGCCTCGGCGCCGATCGGCTTCCCCGACCCGCTCACCATCGAACGCGACGCCGACGCCTGGGTGACGCTCGGGCTCGACCGTCAGGTGAGGATCACCAACCCGGACAAGGTGTTCTTCCCCGACGACGGCTTCACCAAGGGCGACCTCATCCAGTTCTACGCCTCGGTCGCCCCGGTGCTGCTGCCCCACCTCGCCCACCGGGCGCTGTCGATGTCCCGCTACCCGGACGGGATCAAAGGCAACATGTTCTACGAGAAGCAGCGGCCGGTCCACACCCCCGACTGGATCGTCACCGCCCCCATCCATTCCAGCCATCGGGGCGAGCCCATCGACTTCATCACCGCCCGGGACCCGGCGTCGCTGGTGTGGCTGGCCAACATGGGCTGCGTCGAGATGCACCCGTGGCTGAGCCGCACCGAGCACCCCGACCGGCCCGACTTCGCCATCTTCGACCTCGACCCGCAGGAGGGTGCCACCTGGGACCAGGTGGTCCGCGTCACCCGGCTGCTCAACGTGCTGTTGGAACGGCTGGGTCTGGCCGGCTATCTGAAGACCTCGGGGGCCACCGGGATCCATGTCTACGTTCCGCTCGATCCCGAGTATCCGTACCGCCGGGTGCGCCGCTTCGTGGAGACCCTGGGGCGGATGGTCGCCGCCGCCGATCCCGACAACGCCACCCTGGAGTGGGACATCCCCAAGCGGGGGCCGAAGGTGTTCATCGACCACAACCAGAACGTCGCCGGCAAGACCATCGCCTCGGTGTACTCCGTGCGGCCTCGTCCCGGGGCGCCGGTGTCGACCCCGATCCTGTGGGACGAGCTCGACCACTTCCGCCCCGAGATGTCGACCATCGCCACCGTGTGGGAGCGGCTGCGCCGGTACGGCGACCTGTTCGCCCCCGTCCTCACCGGCGGGCAGCGGCTCGAGGGGCCTGAGGCGGCGTTGGGTCTGCCCCCCATCGACGACGCGGGGCCGTGAACGAGCGACCGCCGGTGAGGGTGCCCGAATCGAGCGCGGCGCTCTCCACCGACCCGGGTGTAGGGCCGTGATCGCCGAGGTCGTGTTCACCGGCGGGGTGGTGCACCCGGTCGAGCCGGGGGCGCCGGCGGCCGAGGCGCTGCTGGTGCGGGGCGAGCACATCGCGGCCGTCGGAACCGAGGCCGAGGTCCGCCGGGAGGCGTCGCCTTCCGCCGATGTCTTCGATCTGGGTGGTCGGATCGTGCTCCCCGGATTCCAGGACGCCCACGTCCACCCCTGTCTGGCTGGCCCCGAGCTGAACCGGTGCAACCTGCTCGGACTCGACCGTGTCGACGACTACCTGGCCGAGGTCGGCTGCTACGCCGCCGCCCATCCGGGCATCCCGTGGATCGTCGGCAAGGGATGGGCGATGTCGTCCTTTCCTGGGGGTATCGCCCCGGCGGTCGATCTCGATGCCGTCGTGCCCGACCGGCCGGTGTTGCTGATGAACCGGGACGGCCACGGCGCCTGGGTCAACACCGTCGCCATGCGGCTCGCCGGGATCGACAGCTCCACCCCCGACCCGGCGGACGGTCGCATCGAGCGGGCCGAGGACGGGACGCCGGTGGGCACCCTCCAAGAGGGAGCGGCCGAGCTGGTGCGCCGGTTGATCCCCCCGATGTCGAGGGTCGAGGTCGAGGCGGGGATCCTGGCGGCCCAACGCTACCTGTTCTCGCGGGGGATCACCTCATGGCAGGACGCCTGGGTGGAAGCGACCGGGCACGACGCCTACCGGGCGCTCGACACACGGGGCTCGCTGCAGGGGAGGGTGGTCGGCTGCCTGTGGTGGGATCGCCGGCGCGGCCTCGACCAGTTCGACGACCTCGTCGCCATGCGCGGCGACGGAGGCGTCGGGCGGTATCGCCCCACCTCGGTGAAGATGATGCTCGACGGGGTGTGCGAGAACCACACCGCCCGGTTGCTCGAGCCGTACCTGGATGGCCGGGGGGCGCCCACCGCCAACTCGGGGATCCTGTTCGTCGAGCCCGAGGTCGTGCTGGCGGCGGTGCCCCGGCTCGACGCCGCCGGGTTCCAGGTGCACTTCCACGCCCTCGGCGACGGCGCCGTCCGGCTCGCCCTCGACGCCATCGAGGCGGCGCTGGCGGCCAACGGGCCGACCGACCGGCGCCACCACCTCGCCCACCTGCAGCTTGTCCACCCCGACGACCGGGCCCGGTTCGGTCCGCTCGGTGCGGTGGCCAACGCCCAGCCGCTGTGGGCCCACCACGACAGCTACCAGGACGAGCTGACCATCCCCTTCATCGGCGAGCACCGGTCGCCGCTGCAGTACCCGTGGCGGAGCCTGCTCGACTGCGGTGCCCGGCTGGCGATCGGCTCCGACTGGGACGTGTCGTCCCCGGACCCGTTCAAGATCCTCCACGTCGCCGTCGAGCGGATGCACCCGGAGGCCTCGGACCGGCCCTTCCACCCCGAACAGCGCATCACCCTCGCCGAGGCGGTGGGGGCGTACACCCTGGGCTCGGCCTGGGTCAACCACCGCGAGCACGACACCGGCTCGCTGGTGGCGGGCAAGCTGGCCGACCTGGTGGTGGTCGACGCCGACCCCTTCACCGAGGGTCCGTATGGCTGCACGGTCGACCTCACCATGATCGGCGGTGAGGTGGTCCACTCGACCTGACCGGTGAGCCGTAGACCGACCGTACCGTCGGTTTGGGGCTCACCGGTGGTCCCGATCCGCGGCGCGCTACAGGATCTGGCTGAGGAACAGCTTGGTCCGCTCCTCTTGGGGGTTGGTGAAGAAGTGCTCGGGGGTGCCCACCTCGACGATCTCGCCCTCGGCCATGAACACCACCCGGTCGGCCACCTCCCTGGCGAAGCCCATCTCGTGGGTGACGACGATCATCGTCATCCCGGCCCGGGCCAGGTCCTTCATGACGTCGAGCACCTCGCCGATCATCTCCGGGTCGAGCGCAGACGTCGGCTCGTCGAAGAGCATCACCTTGGGGCGCATCGCCAACGACCGGGCGATGGCGACCCGCTGCTGCTGCCCACCGGAGAGCTGACCCGGGTACTTCTTCGCCTGCTCGGGGATGCGGACCCGCGCCAGCAGCTCCATGGCGTGCCGCTCCGCCTCTGCCTTGGGGACCCGGCGCACCTGGCGGGGGGCGAGGGTGACGTTGTCGATCACCGACAGGTGCGGGAAGAGGTTGAACTGCTGGAACACCATCCCGGTCTCGCGGCGGACCTCCTGGATGTTCCTGATGTCCTCGGTCAGCTCGATGCCGTCGACGGCGATCCGCCCGGCGTCGTGTTCCTCGAGCCGGTTGATGCAGCGGATCATCGTCGACTTGCCCGATCCGGAGGGGCCGATGACGACCACGACCTCCTGGAGCCCGATCTTGAGGTTGATGTCCTTCAGCGCCTGGAACGAGCCGAAGAACTTGTCGACGTGCTCGAGCTCGATGACGGCATCCGCCACCTGGGTGGCGTCTGCGAACACGGGCTCCTCGGATTCTGTCATCGGGTCCCGACCCCCAGCTTTCTCTCGAGACGTTGGCTCTCCCTGGACATTGTGAACGAACCGACCCAGAACAGGAAGGCGGTGAAGGCGAGCGTCTCGATGATCAGGCCCTGGCCGCGGAAATCCGGCTGCTGGGTGATCGCCTCGGACACCGCCAGCATGTCGAGGATCCCGAGACCGAGCCCGGCCAGGGTGGTGTCCTTGAACAGCGAGATGAACTGCCCGATCTGGGCGGGGATCACGTTGCGCAGCGCCTGGGGGAGCACGATCCGGCTGAGCTGGGTGACCGGCGACAGCCCCAGTGACCGGGCCGCCTCCACCTGGCCGCGGGGGATCGACTGGAGCCCTCCCCGCACGATCTCGGCGAGATAGGCGGCGGTGAACAGCGTGAAGGTGACGATGGCCCGCACCGGCTTGCTCGGGGCGATGGAGGAGGGGACGAAGAACTCCAGCGAGACGTTGGCCAGCAGCAGCAGCACGAACAGGGGCGATCCGCGCACGATCTCGATGTAGGCGGTCGACATCAACCGGAGCAGCTTCATCTTCGAGCGCCGACCGAGGGCGAGCAGGACGCCGAGCGGGAAACAGAGGATGATGCCGGCCATCGCCGCGAAGATGTTGAACAGGAACCCCTCCCACGCCGCCAGGGGAACGGCGTCGATGAGGTAGAAGTACATGGCGATCGGTATCGCGGCGAAGACCAGGGCGCCGGGGACGGCGACGGGGCGCGGGTAGCTGAGCCGGCCGAGCACGCCTCCGATGACCCGACCGAGCACGGCGCCCACCACGGCGCCGGCCGCCATCAACCACGGTCCGGGTGTGGTGGTGAGCAGCAACAGCAGCAGCACCGTGGCGATGAGGATCCCGAACCGCCTGACGAGATCGCCGGTGCGGGTGGGGAGCGACATCCCCGCCAGGGTGGAGGTGCCTCGGCGAACCTGCCGGGCATGGATGAGCCCGCCGATGGAGCCTCCCCACACCGCAAGGACGATCATGGCGATGGCGATGCGGGGAAGGTGGATCACGGTCCAGTTGCCGACCATGAGCAGCTTGAGGTTGGTGCCGATGATCTCCCACCGGGCGGTCACGAAGACGAAGCGGACCAGCTGGAAGATTACGTACACCGCCAACAGGCCAAAGAAGACGGTGAGCACCGCGTCGAAGGGCGAGCGGAACAGGTTGCGCTTCACCCAGACAGCGGCGGGGCGGGGGGCGGCGGCGGTGGTCATCGCTCCACCAGGATGAACCGGCGGTTGGCGATGTTGACCAGCACCGACGTGAGCAACGACAGCCCGACATAGATGGCCAAGGCGAGGGTGAATGCGGGGACGGCGGGCGACCCGTTACCGACCGTGACCCTGGTCACGTTGGTCAACTCGAAGTAGGCAAAGCCGGCGCCCAACGACGAGTTCTTGATCAGGTTGAGGTACTGGTTG
>JBPCMS010000024.1:0-48470 GCA_051002015.1 Acidimicrobiia bacterium | reverse complement strand
TCCCGGTGCCGAACCCTCGCACTCTCCTCTCTAGTTGTTCGCCTCTTGGTCCCCCTCGCCCCACCCTCCTCCCCCCCCCCGAAGGCCGCCACGACCACGACGACCACCACGTCGTCGACAACGACCACGCTGCTGCCGTCGACCACCACCAGCTCGTCGACCACCACCACCACCACCACCACGGTGGTGGCGGGGCCGACCTCGCTGCTCAACGGGCTGCCCTTGGACGTCGACGCCGATCTCGACCGCAGGGTGGTCGCCGTCAAGATCGACAACCACCCCGACGCCAGGCCCCAGTCGGGGGTCCAGGACGCCGAGGCGGTGATCGAGCTCATCGTCGAGAACGGGATCACCCGGTTCATCACCCTGTTCCACGGCACGGACTCCGACTACGTCGGCCCGATCCGCTCGGGGAGGCCGACCGACCCCGGGCTGCTCCGCCCCCTCGGCGCCACCTTCCAGATCTCCGGCGCCCAGCCATGGGTGCAGTCGCTGATCAATGCGGCCGGGGTTCCCTTCCTCACCGAGACGCAGGGGAGCACGTTCCGGATCCCCGCCGGCAACCGGGCGTATGAGCGCACCCTGTACGGGACCACCCAGGGAGTGCGTGACGTGGCCGACGCCCGCGGGTTCCCCGACGACCCGCCCGCTTCGAGCTGGTTTGCCTTCGGCGCACCGTCCCCGTCCACCGTCACCGCCGTGGGCGTGACGATGTCGTGGGACGCCAACTGGCCCGAGGTTCGCTGGCAATGGGATGGCGAGCGCTACCTCCGCTCCAACGGCGACACTCCCCACGACTGGATCGACCTCGAAGGCAACCGGGGCCAGATCGCGGCGGACACCCTGCTGGTGATCAAGGCCGCCCAGTACACCGCATGCCCATCCGGATCGGGCTCGTGTGTGCCCGCCGAGGAGACCACCGGCAGCGGCGAGGCGCTGCTCTTCTCCGCGGGCACCGTGGTCGAGGGCACCTGGGAGCGGGAGTCCATCGCCGACGTCTTCACGCTGACCACGACCGACGGCGCCGAGATGGTGGTGCCCCCAGGTCACTTGTGGGTGTCGGTGTTCCCCAACCACCGGCCTCTCTCCTGGGAGTGACCCTCCCACAACATGGCCAGCGGCTCGAACTTCAGCGGATCGCGTGTCGTGGCGACACGTAGGAACCTTAGGTTGGTCTGGGTGACCCTCCCCTAGAGTCCGCCCCGTGACTTTGGTGCCCGATACCGCATGGCAGATCGCTGATGCCGTCCGCTCGGGGCGACGGAGCGCCGCCGAGGTGGTGGCGGCCTGTCTCGAACGCATCGGGGACGATCCGCTCAACGCCTTCACCCTGATCAGCGTCGACGCCGCCCGAGTTGCCGCCGACGCCATCGACACCCGCATCGCCGCCGGGGAGCAGCCGGGGCCGCTGGCCGGGGTCCCGGTGGCGGTGAAGGACCTGATCGACCAGGTAGGGCTTCCCAACACGGCGGGATCTGGCTTGGCACCGGTGATACCCGGGCACGACGCCGCCGTGGTCACCAGGCTGCAACGGGCCGGCGCCGTGATCGTGGGCCGGACCGGGCTCCACGAGCTCGCCTTCGGCTTCTCGTCCGAGAACGAGTGGTTCGGACCCGTGCGCAACCCCTGGGATCCGACCACGTCGCCCGGTGGGTCGTCGGGGGGGTCTGCAGCCGCCGTGGGCGCCGGCCTGGTCCCGGTGGCGCTGGGGACCGACACCGGGGGCTCGATCCGGGTCCCGGCAGCCCTGTGCGGGGTGGTCGGGCTCAAGGTCACCCACGGCGCCGTGCCCACCAGCGGCGTCTTCCCGCTGGCGCCGTCACTGGACACGGTGGGACCGATCACCAGGACCGTCGCCGACGCCGCCACCCTGTTCGCCGTGCTCGCCGGGCACGACCCCGCCGACCCCTGGTCCCGGGTCACCCCGCCCTCTCTGCCCGGCGACCCGCCGCCGCTGGAGGGCATCACGCTGGGGATCCCCCATCCCTGGGTCGACCGCCCGCTCACCGACGAGGTGGCGGCGGCATGGGCGGCGTTCCTCGCCAGGGCCGCCGGCGCCGGGATCGCCGTGGTCGATCTCGACCTCCCCGAGCTCGACTACCCGGGGGAGATGCTGGCCTCGATGTACCCCGAGGTCGCCCTCATCCACACCGAGCGGTACCAGAGCCAACCGGAGCGGTACGGCGGCGAGGTCGGGGAGCGGGTGGCCTCGACCCTCGCCTACACCATCGACGACTACCTCGAAGGGCTCGCCTGGCGCGCCCGGATCGCCGATGTCCTCGACGTTGCCCTGACCCGGTGCGACGCCGTGCTCACCCCTGCCGTCGCCGCCATGCGCAAGACCATCGGGGTCGACACCATCGAGGTCGGCGGCCGGCCGGAGGGCTACCGCCAGGCGCTGAGCTGCTTCAGCGCCGTGGTCAATCATGCGGGCAACCCGGCGGTGACCGTTCCGATCTCGGTGCCGGGATCGCCCCCGCCCAGCATCCAGCTCATCGGCGGGCGCCACCGCGACCACCGTCTGCTCGAGCTGGCCATGGCGCTGGAGAGCGGCGGTCTGGTCGCCGCCCCGCCACCACCCTGACCGGTTCGACATGACGCCGGGATGAACCGCCGATGGACGTAGAATGAGGAGGCCGTCGCCAGGCGGCTCGCCAGCCACCATCGCCCCTGCGGCCACCCCGGAGCCGTGGGCGACACCAGGAGAAGAAACCCTGTCAGACGACATCTTGATCAGGTCAAGCGACATCGAGAAGCTCGATCGGGTGGTCATCCGCTTCGCCGGTGACTCCGGTGACGGCATGCAGCTCGCCGGCACCCGCTTCACTGACGCCTCGGCACTGTTCGGCAACGACCTCGCCACCCTCCCCGACTTCCCCGCCGAGATCAGGGCGCCCGCCGGGACCCTCCCCGGGGTCTCCTCGTTCCAGGTCCACATCGCCGATTGGGACATCCTGACCCCGGGCGACTCTCCCGATGTGCTGGTCGCCATGAACCCGGCGGCGCTGCGGGCCAACATCGGCGACCTGCGCCGCGGCGGGTTGCTGGTGGTCAACAAGGACGCCTTCGACGAGCGCAACCTCACCAAGGCCGGCTATGCCGCCAACCCGCTCACCGACGGGTCGCTGGAGGGGTATCACCTGATGACCGCCCCCATGGAGGAGCTCACCAAGACGGCGGTCGAGTCCACGGGGCTGCGCGGGCGCGGGGTGCTCCGCTCCAAGAACTTCTTCGCCCTCGGTCTGGTCTCGTGGATGTTCAACCGCCCGGTCGAGCCGGTGCTCGAATGGGTGAAGAGCAGGTTCGGCGAGGACGACCAGGTGGGCAACGCCAACATCGCCGCCTTCAGGGCCGGATACAACTTCGGGATCACCACCGAGGAGTTCCACCACACCTACGAGGTGCAGCCGGCCAAGCTCCCCACGGGCACCTACACCAACATCACCGGCAACCAGGCATTGGCCTGGGGGCTGATCGCCGCCTCCGAGGCGGTGAAGCTGCCGCTGTTCTACTGCTCGTACCCGATCACGCCGGCGTCAGGCATCCTCGAGGAGCTGTCCCGCCACAAGAACTTCGGGGTCCGCACCGTCCAGGCCGAGGACGAGATCGCCGCCGTCGGCATCGCCCTTGGTGCCTCGTTCGCCGGCCACCTCGGGGTCACCGGCACCAGCGGGCCGGGAGTCGCCCTGAAGAGCGAGACCATCAGCCTCGCCTTCCAGGTCGAGCTTCCCCTGGTGATCGTCGACGTGCAGCGGGCCGGGCCGTCCACCGGGATGCCGACCAAGGTGGAGCAGGCCGACCTGATGCTGGCCATCTACGGCCGCCACGGCGAGGCCCCGATCCCGGTGATCGCCGCCGCCTCACCGAGCGACGCCTTCGACACCGCCATCGAGGCGGCCCGGATCGCCGTCCACCACATGACCCCGGTGATCCTGCTCTCCGACGGGTACATCGCCAACAGCTCGGAGCCATGGGCTCTGCCGGATGTGAACGAGCTCCCCGACCTCTCGGTCCCGTTCGCCACCACCGACCCGGACGAGCCGTTCCTCGCCTACCGGCGCCACCCGGCCACGCTGGCCCGCCCCTGGGCCGTCCCCGGCACGCCCGGGCTGGAGCACCGCATCGGCGGTCTCGAGCACGAGGACCTGACCGGTAACGTCTCGTACGACCCGCTCAACCACGAGGCGATGACCATCCTGCGCGAGGAGAAGCTGGCGCGGGTGCGCGACTCGATCCCGCCGTCGACCCTCTACGGCGACGAGAACGCCGACGTCCTCGTCGTCGGATGGGGCTCGACCTACGGTGCCATCAGGGCCGGGGTGCGTAACGCCAACCGGGACGGGGCCAGGGCGGCGCACCTCCACATCCGTCACCTCAGCCCGCTGCCCCCGGACCTCGGCGAGATCCTGGCCCGGCACGACACCGTGCTGATCCCCGAGCTCAACCGGGGCCAGCTCCTCAAGCTGATCAGGGCCGAGTACCTGGTGCCGGCCGTCGGGTTGCACAAGGTGCAGGGGCTGCCGTTCAAGGCCGCCGAGATCGCCGCCAAGATCCACGAGCTCATCGACGCCAGGGACCGGGACCAGTGACCGAGACCGCCGCCCGCTACACCCGCCAGGACTTCCAGTCGGACCAGGAGGTGAGGTGGTGCCCCGGTTGCGGTGACTACACCATCCTCGCCACGGTGCAGAGCCTCCTCGCCGGGCTCGACATGGACCGCCACAACCACGTGTTCGTGTCGGGGATCGGGTGCGCCGCCCGCTTCCCGTACTACCTCAACACCTACGGGATGCACTCGATCCACGGGCGCGCCCCTGCCATCGCCACCGGTGTCGCCACCGCCAACCCCGACCTCACCGTGTGGGTGGTCACCGGGGACGGCGACTCGCTCTCGATCGGGGGCAACCACCTGATCCATGCGCTGCGCCGCAACGTCGACATCAAGATCCTGATGTTCAACAACCAGATCTACGGTCTGACCAAGGGCCAGTACTCCCCCACCTCCGAGGTTGGCAAGCTGACCAAGTCGAGCCCGATGGGCTCGATCGACTACCCGTTCAACCCGGTCAGCCTGGCGCTGGGAGCCGAGGCGACGTTCGTGGCGCGGACCATCGACATGGACAGGGGGCACAGCACCCGGATCCTCCAGGCCGCATACGAGCACAAGGGATCGGCCTTCGTCGAGATCTACCAGAACTGCAACGTGTTCAACGACAAGGCCTTCATCCAGCTCACCGGCAAGGAAGAGCGCGACGCCAACCGGATCTACCTCGAGCCTGGACAGCCGATCGTCTTCGGCACCGACAACGAGAGGGGTGTCGTGCTCGACAGCAACGGAGCCAGCATCGTCGACGTCGCCGATGTCGGGATCGACGCCATCCACGTCCACGACCCGTCCAATACCGGAGGCGTGGCGTACTCGCTGAGCAGGCTGGCCCACGGGCCCAACGGGCCGACACCCATCGGGGTGTTCCGCTCGGTGGCCAGACCCAGCTACCGAGAGCTGGTGCAGAGCCAGATCGTCACCGCCCAGGCGCAGCGGGGCCCCGGCAACCTGGCCGAGCTGCTCCGTTCGGCCGGCACCTGGTCGGTCTCCTGATCCGGGGTTTTGGCGGTGGGCCGGCGACCGTCCCCACCGAGCTCCGAAAGTGGCGGGACGCCCCGCCCCGGCAGCTCGAGATGGAGCGGCGGGCGCAGCTGACGAAGGCGACCACGTGACCCCGACGGTGTCATGTGTGATCCCGGTTCGCAACGAGGCGGGCAGCATCGGCGCCGCGGTGCGAAGCTGCCTCGATCAGCGGTACGAGGGGCCCATCGACGTGGTCGTCGCCGACGGGATGAGCACCGACGGCACCCGCCATGTGGTCGAGGCGCTCGCCGCCGCCGACCCGAGGGTGCGCCTGGTCGACAACCCGGAGCTGGTGATTCCGGCCGCCCTCAACACCGCCATCGCCGCCTCCTCCGGTGAGATCATCGTCCGCTGCGACGCCCACGCCGTGCTGCCACCGGACTACGTGGCGACCGCGGTGGCCACCCTGGACCGGACAGGGGCGGTCAACGTCGGGGGGGTGCAGCGCCCCGTCGGCGAACGACCCGTGTCGCGGGCGATCGCCATGGCGATGAGCTCGCCGCTCGGGGTCGGGGACGCCAGGTTCCACTACGGCGGCTCCGCCGGGGCCATCGACACCGTCTACCTGGGTGTGCTCCGCCGCGAGGCGGTGGATGCCGTGGGTGGGTTCGACCAGACGCTGGTCCGCAACCAGGACTACGAGCTCAACTACCGGCTGCGCCGGGCGGGGGGAACCGTCTGGTTCGATCCCGCGCTGGTGGTCGACTATCGCCCCCGGTCGTCGCTCCGGGCCTTGTGGCGTCAGTACTTCGACTACGGGGTGGGCAAGCGGATCATGCTCGGGCTCCATCCCCGGTCGGTTCGGCTCCGCCAGCTCGCCGCCCCGGCGCTGGTGACCGGTCTGGCCGGATCGGCGGCGGCGGCGGTCGCCGGGGCCAGGGTGCTGGCCGGCGTCGTGCCGGGCGTCTACACGGTTGCCCTCAGCGGCGGAGCCGTCTCCGCACTGGTGAGGACCCGAGACCTGGCGGCGCTGCTGATGCCGGCTGCGGTCGCCACCATGCACCTTGCCTGGGGATGCGGCTTCCTGATCGAAACCGGGCGCGGGCTCGGTCAGAGCTCGGCGTAGAAGGAGCGCACCGTCTCCGCCGGCCACCGGTAGCGCTCCACGATCTGCGGGGCCCGGGCGGTGGCGGCGGCGGTGAGCGCCGGGTCGGCAAGCACCTGGTCGATCCCGGCGGCGATGGCGGTCGGGTCTCCCGGTGATACCCAGACGACCGCATCGGCATCGCCGAGCGTCTCCCGGCTCGCCGGTAGGTCGGAGGCGACGACGGGCACCCCCATGGCCAGGTACTCGAGCAACTTGGTGGGCAGCGAGTCCCGGTAGTTGGGCAGGTCACGCAGCGGCGACAGGGCGACGGCGTGCCGACCCACCAGGGGGAGGGCCTGGCCGTGGGGGAGGAACCCGGCCCAGGTGACGGTGGCCCCGTGCTCGGCTGCCACCACCTCGATCCTGGTCCGCATCGCCTGGTGGCAACGCCCGATCAGGGTGATCGCCGGGGCGCCGCTCATCCCGGTGGCCCGGACCGCCTCGAGCAGCCCTCGATCCTCGGTGATGTCTCCCAGGTAGACCACACCCGATCGCCCATCCGCCGGGGTCAGGACCGGGTGATCGATCATCAGGTAGTTGGGGAAGACGGCATGGTCCCGGACGAACAGCGAGCGGTATCCCGGCTCGGCCAGCGTCACCGGGATCACCCGCTCGGCGAGGCGAAGCAGCCTCACCGCCAGCCAGGCGGCGGCGCCACGCAGCGGGACCGGGACCACCCGCTTCGCCCCCATCGATGCCGGCAGGTTCTCGTGCAGATCGAACACCACGATGCGGCGGAGCAGCCCGGCGAGGATGGCGGCGGGGAGCAGCTCGGGGTCGTGGACCGAGGCCACGTCGTAGTCGCCGGCGAGGATCAGCCGGGAGGCGGTGAGCGAGCGGCGCAGCCTGCCACCGGCGAGCGCCATCACCTCGAAGTCGGGGGCGGACACCGGGCCGGGGGCGGTGGTGGCGTACCGAACCCGCGCCGACCGGGCCAGGGTCGCCACCAGCTTGGAACGGATGCGGGGGTCGTCCGGGGGATGCACCGAGGACACCACCAGGACCCGGCGCCCGGCGTCCCCGGTGGTCACAGGGCGACGACGGCGTCGCCGTCGATCCCCCGGCGACGGTAGGCACCCCTGGTGTCGAGGACCACGGGGACCGCCTTGGCCAGCGCCTCGAGATCGAGGACGTCGTGGTCGGTGAGGAGCACGGCGAGATCGAACCCGGAGAGGTCGTCGTCGGGACCGACGGCGGCGAACCCGTGCGAGGCGATGCGATCGGCCCCGACCACGGGGTCGAGCACCGACACCAGCGCCCCCCGCTCGGCCAGATGGTGGAGCACCTCGATCGAGGCCGATTCCCTGTCGTCGGCGATGTTGGGCTTGTAGGCGATGCCCACCCCGAGGATCCGGGTCCCCGCCACCGGGAGCCTGCGCTCGTTGAGCAGGTCGGCGACCCTGCCCGCGGTGTAGCCGGGCATGCCCTTGTTGACCTGCTCGGCGAGGTCGATGAACCGGGTGGCCACGTTGGCCTCGCGCGCCCTCCAGGCGAGGAACTGCGGATCGAGCGGGATGCAGTGGCCGCCGACACCGGGTCCCGGGTAGAACGGCTGGAACCCGAACGGTTTGGAGGCGGCGGCGTCGACCACCTCCCAGATGTCGATGTCGAGGCGGTGGGCCAGCTGGGCCATCTCGTTGACCATGGCGATGTTCACCGCCCGGTAGGTGTTCTCCAGCAGCTTGGCCATCTCGGCGACCCGGGCCGACGACACCGGGTACACCGAGTCGACGATGCGGGCGTAAGCGGCCAGTGCCACCTCGGTCGAGGCCGGTGACACCCCGCCCACCACCTTCGGGATCTGACCGGTCTTTATCTCGGCGCCCGGGTCGACCCGCTCCGGCGAGAACGCCACGAACACGTCACGGTCGAGGATCAGCCCGCTCGAGGTCGCCGCCGGGACCAGCAGGTCCTCGGTGGTCCCCGGGTAGGTGGTCGACTCCAGCGAGACCAGCATGCCCTCCCTGACCACGGCGGCGACGGTGGCGGCGGCTGACTCGATGAAGGACATGTCCGGCTCGCGGTGCCGGCCCAGCGGGCTGGGGACGCACAGGAACAGCGCATCGGCTGCGGCGAGCCGTTTCGGATCGTCGGTGACCGTCAACCCCGACGCCAGCGCCTCGGCCAGCTCGGCATCGGTGACATCCTCGACCGGCGAGGAACCCCGGTTGAGTCGGTCGACCTGCGCCGGTGACACGTCGAAACCGATCACCGGCAACCCGCGCCGCACCATGGTCACGGCCAGCGGAAGCCCGACGTAGCCGAGACCGATGACCCCGCCGGTCCAGGTCTCTTCTGCGAAGTAGCGGGCGCGTGGCGACATGCGGCTCCAGAACGAGGGTGGTTTGGGAACCCGGAGAGTGTAGATCCGATGCACGCCGACAAAGGAGGTGCGCCGACAGGGCGCAGCTCCGGTGGTTGGGGCCGGGGTCCAACCACACCGCGATGAGGCGACAGCCGAAGAGCCATCAACAAGGAGGTGCGCCGACAGGGCGCAGCTCCGGTGGTTGGGGCTGGGGTCCCCAACCACACCGCGATGAGGCGACGAGCCGAAGAGCTCGAAGAGCGTAGGGCGGCAGGTGGATCCCTCCACCCGCCGCCGCTTTCCCTCATCCCCCTGATCCGTGTCAGCCCTCCAGCGACACGTCGACGTAGATCGACTTCAGCCCGTAGGTCGTCCTCAGCCACGAGCCGGTCTTGGTGACGGTGGTGGTCCCATCGGTGAAGCTGATGGTGTTGGCGCTCCCCGACGTGTTGCGGACGCTCACCCAGGCATCGGTGATGGTGGCCAGCCCCACATCCGACGCCAGGTCGGCGTTGGCGATGCTCACCGTCCAGGCGGCATTGGGGTTGGTCACCGTGCCGTCGACCGCCCAGTGGTCGTCGACGCTGTGGTAGTAGGCCCGAGCGTCCCAGCCGGTCCACACCTCTTCGATGCTCTCGGTGGCGCCACCGGTCGAGGAGCTGTAGTAGGCCCGCACGATCGTCTGGTTGGGGGCGTCCGGGTGGGTCACCACCCAGCCCGCGGTCGTGGCGTTCGCCGTCTCCCAGTTGGGCTGGCCGTGACCCCAGCCCACGTAACGCTGGTCCCAGGTGGTGTCACGGACGTGGCACCAGGCGGCGCAGCTGTTGCTGGCGGGGGCGCCCCGCTGCAGCATCAGCTCCCGGGCGTACGACCGGGCGGCGATGGCCTGCACCTTGAGCGCCTCCATTCCGCCGGTGCTGCCCCAGGCGTACGGCATCTCGGCGATGCCCCGGACGTAGTCGTACAGCTTCATCTTGGCGGAGAGGTCGAGCCCGCCCTCACCCGGACGCACCACCAGCGATCCCCGGGCGTACTTGCATTCCCGGGCCACGGTAGGGGACACGTTCCAGTCGGTCAGGGTGCAGCCGACGATGGCCAGCGCCGTCTTTGGCTGGGCGGTGGTGCGCCAGGCGTACCACTTGAAGGTGAAGGCGCAACCGGCCTTGGGGGTCTCGTAGGTGTTGTCCTCGCCCGGCGGGTCGATGACCAGGTAGCAGTTGCTCGGGCCGTTGATCTGGATGGTGCTGCCCACCGGGACCGTCCACTGCACCCCGGCACGGGTCACCGTCACCGGCTTGCCATCGCCGACGATGGCATCGACCCTGAGGGTGATCGACGAGAAGTCCATCTCGAGGTTGACCCAGATGGGTGGGGACAGGTCCAGGCCCTCGGTGCCCAGCTTGGTCAGACCGGAGCCCTGGTAGTAGTGGGCCAGGATCTCTCCGTGGGTGTAGCCCTCCTTCGCCATCCCGTAGGCGCCGTACTGGCTCATGCCGACGCCGTGACCCCAGCCGGAGCCGTCGACGACGACGTCGCCGGGGGCCGCCGTGGCCGGAGCCGGGGTGGTGACGAGGGTGGAGACGAGGAGCGACAGAGCCAGTGCCGCAAGGGTCATCGGCCGAGGCCGAGCGCGTGGCTTGCTTGTGGTACTCATGTCGATGTCATCGACCCCGGACCGGGGCGACTTGAGCGGTTCTTGCCGGCACAGCAGCGAGCGGCGGGCGATCGGGCCGTACCATGACCGCATGGCGACCTCGCCGGTCAGGGCGCTTCTGATCACCAGCAACGGT
The DNA here is from genome assembly GCA_051002015.1 of Acidimicrobiia bacterium. Lineage (GTDB taxonomy): Bacteria > Actinomycetota > Acidimicrobiia > Spongiisociales > UBA5794 > JACDBE01. Next base: position 37,659 of record JBPCMS010000024.1, on the reverse strand, counting down.
GCCGGCATGGGTCACCTCAGCCGGATGCTCGCCGTCGCCGTCGCCGCCGGTGGCTCGGCCGACCCAACCATGCTGTCCCTGTCGGTGGCGTTCCCGGTGGTCGCCGGTCATGGGCTCAACGGGGAGTACTGCCCCAGCGCGGAGCGGCGGTTCATGCCGGACCACCTGTGGCACCGCTATCTGCGGCGGCGCATCGTTGCCCTGGCCGGTGAGGTCGACGCCCAGGTGATCGCCTTCGACGGGGTGGCCCCCTACCCCGGTCTGGTGGCGGCCCGGGGCGACCTCGGCGAGGTCCCCATGGTGTGGATCCGGCGCGGGATGTGGCGCCCGGGGGCCAACGATCACCAACTGGCCGGGTCGCCGGTCTTCGACCTCATCATCGAACCGGGTGATCTCGCCGCCGCCGGCGACCGGGGGCCGACGGCGGCGCGGTCGGACGCCATCCTGGTGCCGCCCATCACCCAGGTCGACATCATCGTCCGTCCCGACCGGGTCACCGCAGCCGCCGAACTGGGTATCGACCCCGACCGGCCCACGGCGTTGGTGACCCTGGGGACGGGCCGGGTCGGGGAGGTGGCCGGGCCCGGTGCGGTCGCCGTCTCCGCCCTGCTCGAGGACCGGCGCTGGCAGGTGTGCGTCACCCGGCCGGCCGTCGCCGAGCGGGCGGTGCCCCTGGTCGACCCGGAGCGGGTGATCGAGCTCCGGGGGGTGTACCCGCTCGCCCGGTATCTCGGTGCCTTCGACGCCGTGGTGAGCTCGGCCGGGTACAACGCGGTGCACGAGTTCATCCCTGTAGGGCTCCCCACCCTGCTCATCCCCAACACCGCCACCAGGACCGACGACCAGACGGCCCGGGCGGAGTGGCTCGGCGGCGTCGGTCTGGCCCTGACCGCCCGCCCCGACGAAGCTGAAGCCATCACCGCCGCGGTGCGGATCCTCTCCATCGACGAGGTGCGGGCCAACCTGGCGGCGGCATGCGCCGCCCTCCCCGAGGACCGGCGCTCCGGTGGCGCCGCCGCCGCCGCCGGGCTGGTCATGGGGCTGAGGGCCGGCGCCCGCCCGCCGGTCGCCCTGGTGGCGCGGATGGCCCGGAGCCGCTCCGCAGGCCGCCAGGCGGTGAAACGGATGATCGGGCCCACTGCCACCGAACGGGTGCGGGTCCTGCTGGGCCGTCCCCAGACCGGCGGCATCCCCCATCGCCTCCAAGTGGCGATCGTCGACACGCCACGGGCGGCGTCGGCGGACGGGGTGCGCGACCTGCTGTTCTCCGAGTCGATCCCGGCGGATCAGATCGCCGCCGGGCCGGTGGTCGAGCACCTGCTCCCCGGCTCCTCCCTCCGGTACCGAGCGGAGCGGCTCCGCATCATCGAGGACACCTATCGGGTGGTGTCGACCTGAACGGGCCCGGTCACGCTGCTGTCAGCCCGGCGACCACCGCCTCCAGCGACGCCCGCCATGGGGGCAGTGGCGTCAGCCCGAGCGACTCGGCCCGCTCGCTGCCCAGCACCGAGTACGCCGGCCGCCGCGCCGGGGTCGGGTAGTCGGCGGTGGGGCACGGCCCGACCAGACCGGGGTCGAAGCCGGCCAGCTCGACCGCCGCCCTGGCGAGGGCGAACCAGGTGGTGGCACCGGTGTTGGCCCGGTGGAGGATCCCGGTCACCCCGGCATCGAGCGCCTCGAGCGTGGCGGCGGCAAGGTCGTCCACCATCGTCGGACAGCCTTGCTGATCGTCGACCACCCTCCACGGCTCCCCCTTGCCGGCGAGCCGCAGCATGGTGGCCACGAAGTTGGGATGGGTGGCCGAGACCACCCACGAGGTGCGGATCACCAAGGTGGCGGGATGGATGCGAAGCGCGGCGCGCTCTCCGGCCAGCTTCGACCGGCCGTACGCGTTGACCGGGTCGGTCGGGTCGGATTCGAGGTACGGAGCGACGCCGTCACCGGCGAAGACGTAGTCGGTGGAGTAGGTGACCAGCGGGATGTCGGCGGCTGCGGCGTATCGTGCCATCGCCGCCACCGCCTCTGCGTTGACCACGGTGGCCAGGTCCTCCTCGGCCTCGGCCCGGTCGACCGCGGTGTATGCGGCACAGTTGACCACCGCAGACGGCGCCATCGACGCCAGCCTGTCCTCGATGGCGCCGGTGTCGGTCAGGTCGAGCCGGCTGCGGTCGACGAAGCGGGCATCGGGGATCATCGACCGGAAGGCGGTGCCCAGCTGGCCACCGGCGCCGAGCACGACGATCACCCGGCCTCCTCCTCGTCCAGGATCTCCTCGAGATACCGCCGGTAGCCGGACCCCGGCATGGAGGCGACCAGAGCGGTGAGCCCTTCGTGATCGAGGTAGCCGGCCCGGAAGGCGACCTCCTCCAGGCAGGCGATCTTGGTCCCCTGCCGGTGCTCGATGGTTGCGATGAAGTTGGCGGCGTCGAGCAGGCTGTCGTGGGTGCCGCTGTCGAGCCAGGCCACCCCCCTGCCCAGGGTGCGCACCCGCAGCCTGCCCTGCTCCAGGTAGACCCGGTTGAGATCGGTGATCTCCAACTCGCCCCGGGCCGACGGCTCCAGGGCCTCGGCCACGGTGACCACGTCGCCGCCGTACAGGTACATCCCGGGGACGGCGTAGCGGGACTTGGGTCGCTCCGGCTTCTCCTCCAACGACACCGCGGTCCCCGACCCGTCGAACTCGACGACGCCGTAGCTACGGGGATCGCTCACCGGGTAGGCGAAGATCAGGGCCCCGTCGGTGAAGGTCGCCACCGCCTCGTCGAGCCCGAGCTCTCCGTAGAAGATGTTGTCGCCGAGCACCAACGCCACCGGGTCGCCCTGGAGGAAGTGGGCTCCGACCAGGAACGCCTGGGCGATCCCCTTCGGCTCCGGCTGGGTGGCGTAGCGGAACGAGACCCCGTACTGGCTGCCGTCGTCGAGCAGCGCCTCGAACCGGGGCCGGTCGACCGGGGTGGTGATCACCAGGATGTCACCGATCCCCGCCTGGAGCAGGGTGGCGATCGGGTAGTAGATCATCGGCTTGTCGTACACCGGCTGGAGCTGCTTCGATGCCACCCGGGTGATGGGGTCGAGCCTGCTCCCCGCTCCTCCGGCGAGGATGATGCCCTTCACGTCGGGCGCTCCCTGATCGGCCGCCACCAGTCCGCCCGGTCGGCGTACCACCGCACCGTGTCCTCGAGCCGGTGCTCCAGGCTGTGCCGAGGCGTCCACCCGAGGGCCCGGATCTTGGACGAGTCGACGGCGTACCTCCGGTCGTGCCCGAGCCGGTCGGCGACGTAGGTGATGTACGAGTCGTCTCGCCCGGTGATGGCCAGCAGCCGCCTGGTCAACTCGATGTTGGGCACCTGGGCGTCGGCGCCGATGTTGTAGACCTGGCCGGGTTCGCCCCGCTGGGCGAGGAGGTGGATGGCGGCACAGTGGTCCTCGACGTACAGCCAGTCCCGCTCGTTGAGCCCGTCCCCGTACAGCGGGACCGGTCTGCCCTCGGCGAGGTTGGTGATGAACAGCGGGATCATCTTCTCCGGAAACTGGTAGGGGCCGTAGTTGTTGGTGCACCGGGTGATGATCGCCGGGTAGTCGAAGGTGACCCCGTACGAGCGCACCAGCAGATCGGCCCCGGCCTTCGACGCCGAGTATGGCGACGAGGGGTCGAGCGGGGCGGTCTCCAGGGCGAACCCCTCGGCGATCGACCCGTACACCTCGTCCGTGGACACCTGGATGAAGAGGGAGACGTGGTGGCGTCGGGCGGCGTCGAGGATGGTGCCGGTGCCCACCACGTTGGTCTCCAGGAAGACCAACGGCCGGTCGATCGAGCGATCGACATGGCTCTCCGCGGCAAAGTTGACCAGGATGTCGTGCCCGGGAACCAGGGCGTCCATGAGGGCGGCGTCGCCGATGTCGCCGTGGACGAACCGGTGCCCCGGGTAGCCGTCGAGCTCATCGACCGTCGCCTGCACCCCGGCATAGGTGAGCAGATCGAGGTTGGTGACGGTGGCGTCATCCTCGTGGTCGAGCACCCATCGCACGAAGTTGGAGCCGATGAACCCGGCCCCGCCCGTCACCAGATATCTGCGTCCCATCCCATCTCCACTCGTCTCGCTCACCACGCCTCGGGTGAGACCTACGGCGTCATCCACCCTCGCAGGGTACGGCCCACTCTGGTACCGCCCAGCGCGACGACCCAACCGAGCAGGGGCAGACCCGGCCCCACCTCGACCGGGAGCGCCAGCCACTCCCGCCACCGGGGAATCGCCCCCGCCTCGAGCCTGCTCCGCAGCATGGCCACGGTGTCCTCCGGCGACATGCGCGCCACCCTCCCTCCCGCGGTCGAGCCCATCCAGATCGGGGTGCGGTCGGTCAATCCCATCGCCTCGATCAGGTCGTCGGGGAGCAGGTCCTCGGGTCGGATGCGGACCGTGCACAGCCCTGCGGCCAGCAGCCTGTCGTCGAAGTCGGCCCCGTAGAACCGGACATGCTCCGGTTGCCCGAAGCGGCGGGTCCGCTCCTCCGTCGATGCGCCCGGGTCCTCGTCGGTGGCCGCCCCCCGCCGCCACGGGACCTGGATCAGTGCCAACCCGTCGTCCGCCAGCACCCGGGCCAGCTCGCGCATGGCGGCAGCGTCGTCTCCGATGTGCTCGAAGACGTGGAACACCACGGCGAGGTTCACCGAGCGGTCCCTCAGGGCGAAGCGGCCCAGGTCGGCGACCACCTGCACGATGCGGTGGTCCGCCGCCGGATCGACGTCGGCCCCCAGGTAGAGCCCGCCCCGGCTGCGCAGCACGGCGCTCACCGAACCGGCCGGGGCCACCTCCAGGATCACGGCGGATGCCTCGTGCTCCGCCTCCAGCCCGGCCAGCAGCACCGCCAGGAACCGGTGCCGTTCCAGCGCCCGACACGACGGGCAGCGGGCCCCCGGGCGCCCGCCCGGCCCGGGCTCGAAGCGGATGGGGCGACGGGTGCACGCCGGGCAGAGCAAGACGGGTCAACCGATCACCCGGGCGAGGGCGGTGGCGAAGTCACGTGCCATGTCCGGGGGGTTGTACTTCTCGGCGATGGCGCGGGCCGCCCGACCGTGCTCCGGCCCGAGCAGGGACCCTGCCCTGCTCAGTGCCACCGCCAGGCTGTTCTCGTCGCCGGGGTCGAAGCCGATCGAGGCCCCGGGGTCGAGGGCGTCCACCAGGCAGCCCGCGGTGGGGGCGATCACCGGGCATCCGAAGGTGTAGGCGAGGAGCAGGCCACCCGAGTTGAGCACCGAGCGATGGGGCAGGACGGCCACATCGGCCGCCTTGAAGTACATCTGCAGCTCCTCGGCGGGAACCGGCTCGAAGCGGGCGATCACCCGGGGGTGCCGTTGGCAACGCTGCTCCAGCTCGACCACACCAGGGAACCGGCCCGGCTTGCCCGCCACCACCAGCCGCAACCTGGGCTCGGAGGCCAGGGCACGATCGAGGCTGTCGAGCAGGCGGTCGATCGCCTTGTAGGGACGGATCCCGCCGAGGGCGAGTAGGACGATGTCGCCGTCGGCCACGCCCAGCCCGGTGCGGGCGGTCCCCCGGTGCATGGCGTCGCCGTACACCCCGACGAAGCTGCTGTGCGGGACCACGAAGGTGCGATCGGCCGGCAAGGTGTAGTGCTCGGACACGGCGGCGGCGGTGGCGTCACACATCACGTGGACGGCGTCGGCCCGGTCGGCCAGCCCCTGGCGGAGCCCGGCCTCGACCGTGGGATGGGCGCACTCGTGGGGGAGCACGTTGTGGACGGTCCACACCAGGCGCCCACCGCCGGCGCGGAAGGTGTCGATGCCGTCGAGGAGGCGGCGCCGTATGGCGACGGCGTCCCTCTCCCCCCGAGCCCCGCCCAGGATCGGTGCCGTCCAGTGGATGTGGAGCACCCGGGCCCCGTCTGCGCGGGTGAACCCGTCGAACCCGCTCGGCTCGAACGGATCGTCGGTGGGGATGGCGACGGTGTCGAGCTCGCCCAGACCGGTGTAGAGCATGTGCTGGTAGGGGTTGCCGTGGCGGTAGGTGCCCGGGTAGAAGGCGAGCACCCGGTGCCCACGGTGTGGCTCCCGCTCCACCCGGTCGAGGAACGCCAGCAGCTCACGGGACCGGTCGGCGAACCCGTGACGGGTCCGCACCACCTCCGTGAGCCGGGCGGCGAGGGCGGCGGTCCCCCCGGGGTCGGCGAGCAGACGGTTGACCACGGCGTGCAGATCGGGCTCGTCCTCGAATGTGGGGACCTCGCCGAGCCCGGCCTCGTCGAGCCCCAGCCCGGTGTTGGTGACCACCAGGGCCCCGCAGGCCAGCGCCTCGTACAAACGGGAGTTGACGTTGCCCCATCGCACCGTGGTGTGGTTGAAGTCGTCGAGTGCCACCACCGCCTGGCTGTAGAGCCCGGGCAGGGCGAAAAAGCTGACCGGGCCCTTGCCGTACCCCACCAGCGACGGGTGCAGACCCCGCTCCCGACCGTACAGCGCCAGCGGGAACGTGACCGGCGCCGAGCGCAGGGCCCGGTGGACGTCGCGCTCCCGGCCCCACAGGTTGACCGTGCCCACGACGCCGTGGCGGGTGCCGGCCCCCGCCGCCGAGAACAGGTCGATGTCGACCCCGATCCTGAGCACCCCGGTGGGTCCGGTGAAGACCCGGGAGAGGGCTATCCGGGACCGCTCCGACGAGGCCAGGATCCCGTCGAACAGCCTCAGCTCGGGATGATCCAGCCAGGCGTCCACCTCGTTGCGTACCCAGGCGATGCAGCGCACCCCGGAGGGGATTCGGCTGGGCCGCAGCGTGGGGAGCATGGCGACAACGGTGTCGGTCCCACCGGGCAGATCGTGCCACCGGTCCCGGGGCAGGTAGGCGACGTCGGCGCCCGCCTCACGCATGCGGCGGCCGATCCCGGCGGCCACGTACACGTCACCGCGGCCCTCGGCGAGGTCGGCGGTGTGGATGGCGATCACCACCTTGCGGCCTCCGGATTCGGCGAACGTGGCCCGCCGCACCTCGCCCTCGTATTCGGAGCGGAGCGGGTGCTCGGAGATGGCGAAAGAGGCTGCCTGCGAGCCGGGATCGACCGTGGGGACCGCCGGGTCCTCGTCCCGGGGCGTCTTCCTGCCGGTTCGGGGCCTGGGCCGCTTCGACCACCGTGCTCCCCGCCTCCCCACCCGCCGCATGAGGGCGGCTCGGGCGGCGATGGCGGGATCGACGGCTCGCTTCACCACCCTGCCCGCCTTCCAGGTGAAGCTGTCGTGGATCACGTCGATCTCGTCGGAGAGCCGGGCGGCCCTCCTCTCCGACTCGGCGGCGCTCCGCTTGGCGCCCAGCAGGTCGGTTTTCAGGCTGTTGTTGAGTTGCTGGGCGGCGAGGGCGGCTTCGGCCATCCCGCCCCTGAGGACCCCCACCTGCTCCTCCAGCTCGGCGTTCCTGGCGGAGAGCTCGGCATTCGCCTCCGAGAGCTGGTCGACCCGGCGGCGCAGGTCGGCCCCGCCGTGGGCATCCAGCGGGACCAGCCGCATGATGAGCTGGTAGGTCTGGGCGGCGAGATCGCGGTCGGTGACGATCCTGCGCACCTCGGGGTCGAGCTCGGCCACCCGCTCCCGGAATTCGGTCTGCTCCAAGGCTCGCAGCGTCATGCGGATCTCGGTGACGGCGAACCCGTTGTCGGCGGCGAGCTCGACGAAGCTGTCCCTGGTGAAGAACCGGATGGGGTGGTAGGTGCAGTGACCGGTGAGCAGCTCGGCGATCACCGCCTCATGGGCGGCGTTGGGGATCGCCACCACCAGGAAGCCGCCGTCGGCCAGCAGCTTCCGTTCGGCGATGGCGGCCAGCACCGCCTCGGGCGATACCAGGTGCTCGAGGATGCCGGCGAGGATGACGACGTCGAACTGCCGACCCTCGAGGGTGTCGGGCCAGTCGGGGGTGTTGAGATCGGCAACGATGGTCGACGCGATCCCCCGCTCCCTGGCGACGGCGAGCAGCTCCTGGTCCGCATCGAGACAGGTCACGGACCGTCCGTGCTCCCCGGCGAGGTGGGCGGCGACGATGCCAGGCCCCGATCCGAGGTCGAGCACCCTGGTGCCCCCGGCCAGCGCCATACGAAGGATCGTGGCGTGGGTGTTGTTGGTCGCCTCGGGGTCGAGCTGGTGGTCGTGGTGGGTGTGCTCCATCAGGCGACCTTGGCAGCTCTGGTCACCTCGGCCAGCCCCTCCCACCGACCGGTGCGGCCGTGGAGCCCGTGGTCGATGGCGGTGTCGACAAGCTGCTCGAAGACCGGCAGCCATTCGGGGGCGTGCCTGGCCACCTTTCCCCGCCACCCGGAGATGAACGGTTCGAGGTCGAGGGCGATATCGGTGGGGTCGACCGAGGAATGGCGGCTCCCGAAGATCAGACGGTTCCGTACGAAGTAGTAGACGTAGTAGGGCTCGGGGAGGACGCCGGTCGAGCGCTTGTAATGGGAGAGCACCGAGGAGGGCTGGACGACGATCTCCCAACCGGCCCGGTTGGCCCTCACGTTGAAGTCGGTCTCCTCGAAGTACAGGAAGTAGTCCTCGGGGAGAAGCCCGATCGTATCGAACACCGCGGCCCGCACCAGCATCGAGGCGCCGGTGACGTAGTCGACGTCGACGATGGGCCCTTGATCACCCTCGAAGAAGAGGTCGCCGGATTGTCGGTGCGAAGGGGACCCGCCCCGTTCCCAGTCGATGAGCCCACCGTTGAACCAGATACGGGCCGGATACGAGCCCCCGTGGAGGATCTGGGAGCCGATGATCCCCGCCGCCGGCCGCTCGTCTGCCGCCTCCACCAAGGAGGGCAGCGTCTCCGGGCCGACAACGACGTCCGGGTTGACCAGCCACACGAAGTCCGAGCCGAGGTGCAGGGCACGGCGGATCCCAAGGTTGTTGCCGGCGGCGTACCCCAGGTTGTCCTCGGACCGGATCAGGGTGGTGGTCGGCTCCAGGCCGGCCCGCAGCTCCTCGACCACGTCCGGATCCGAGCCGTTGTCGACCACGACCACCGACAGCCGGCGGTGATCGGACTGGGCCAGGCTGTGGACACAGCGCAGCGTGTCGTCGGCGTGCTGGTGGTTGACGACGATGGCCGTCACGAACGGCGTCATCCGGAGACCGCCTTCCGGGCTACTGGGCACCGAAACCGGACAGGACGGTCCAGATGGAGCGCCCGAGGATCTCGACATCGAGCCCGGGCGACATGTGCTTGACGTAGTAAAGGTCGTAGGTGAGCTTCTCCACGGTCTGGGCCTCGCCGTCCGCATACCCGTGGTTCACCTGGGCCCAGCCGGTCACACCGGGCCGCACCAGGTGCCGGTACTGATAGAAGGGGATGGTCCGCTCGAACTGGGCGGTGAACTCGGGGCGCTCGGGACGGGGCCCGACCAGGCTCAGGTCGCCCTTGACCACGTTCCACATCTGGGGTATCTCGTCGACCCTGACCCGGCGCAGCCAGCGGCCGGCGCGGGTGAGGCGGTCGTCGTTGGGGACGGCGAACCGGGGGCCGTTCGGCTCGGCGTCGAGCCGCATGGTGCGGAACTTGTACAGGGTGAACGGCTTGCCGTTGAGCCCGACCCTGGTCTGCGAGTAGATCGCCGGGCCGTCCGAATCGACCTTCACCATCACCCACAGCACGATGCCGAGGGGGACCCACACCACGGCGGTGATCAGGCCGAACAGGAGGTCGACCGCCCGTTTGTACGGGGCGTAGTCGTTGGCCGCCACCGGGTCGCTCAGCTCCCACCCCTCGGCGAGATGGACCATGGGGAGCCGGCCGGTGTGCTGCTCGTACACCACGGTGAGCGTCCGTACCAGGTACCCGGCCAGGTTCCACGACGACACGAACTGGGCCATCCGGTCGGAGAGGACCTCGCGCAGGTCGAGTACCAACGAGGTGCCGGGGAACTCGGCTTCGGGGGGCTCCCCGGTGGGATCGAAGACGGCGACGATGTCGACGTGCCGGGCAGCCCTCAGATCGTCGACCAGGCCCTTCTCGGCGGTGACCACCACCATCCGCTCGGTCCACGGCCTCCGGCGGCGGACGGCCCGGTGCACCAGCCCCATGACCAGCCACGTCGACAGGCTGATGACGAGCACCGTGTTGGAGTGGTAGACCCGGGTCACGGCGACGGCGGTGGCGGTGAAGGCGGCTGCGATCCCGGCGATGGCGAAGGCACGTCCGTAGCTGGGCCGGGGAACGGCTACCCCCGCCGTCCGCGCCGAGAGGAACGAGCCGATCACCAACCCGGTGAGCAGCAGGGTGGCAAACGGCCAGATCGAGGAGGGAGCGGACGGGCTCAGCCTGATCTGCCACGGGAACGGCGAGCCGAGGGTCCACCAGGTGGCCAGTCCGAAGGCGATGGCGAGCAGGGCGACGTCGGTGTAGAGCACCGAGAGAATGAACCGGCGACGCATCCGGCGATTGTAGGAGCGGATCGGGCGCATACCGGTGGACCCGGCGGGCACCTCGCCTCCGGGCCGTCCCCACCAACCGATCACTAATCTCGCCCGACCATGCCCAACGCCACCTTCACCCACACCGCCCGTACCGAGCGACCCGTCGGGGAGGTGTGGGAGGCGCTGCAGCGGGAGCAGACCTGGGCGGAGATCGGTCCCGTCGACGAGGTGTGGAGCCCGGTGGTGGTCGACGGGACGCTCCGCTCCTTCGCCTGGCGGACCACGGTCGGGCCCACGTCGTACACCGGATCGGCCACGGTCAGGCTCGCCGAGCCCAATCGCAGGATGCAGCTCGACCTTGACGCCAGTGAGATCGCCGGGACCCTCACTGCCGACCTCGACGGCGCACCGGGGAACGGGACCGCGGTCACGGTCACGCTGGAGGTGTCGGCGCGGGGGATGCTGTCGACCTTGTTCTTCCCCGTGGTCGCCGAGGCGATCGGCAGCGGGCTCCCCCGCCAGGTGGACCACTTCGCCGCTGCGCTGTGACGCGCCGGGAGCGCCGTCCCCCCGAAACGGCGCTCCCGGAAGACCCCGACGGCCTTGGTCAGCCGAGCTGGCCGCGCACCGCACCTGCCGGGAACGGCACCGAGTGCACGTTCACGTAGTAGCCGGCCGGGTTCCTCAGGATCTGCCTCATCAGCTGACGATCCGACGTGACGCAGCCCTCGAGCCCGTTGTTGGGTAGGTCGAAGTCGATCACGATGGGACCGTTCACCCCCGCCGGGGCGGCATGGATGTGAGCCGCGGTGACATCCTCGACCCCGGTGAGGTCGATGATGAAGCACACCTGGTCGCCACCGAAGTCGACCCTGGCGATGCCGGACCCGTCAGGATCGCCGCCACCGACCTCCTCGGCACCGGACAGCGCCACGGTGAAGTCGGGAAGAACGTTGTTTGCCTGGGCCGGGACCATCAGAGCGGCACTCAGGGCGGCTACCGCCGCGATTGCGAAGAGCCGTCGCATGCTTCTCCCTCCATGGTGCCCGGTGTGAGCACCTCACCTGAGCATACGTACCACGCGGCCGGACGGTTCTGCCCCGAGCGGCTATTCGCTGATCACGGCGCGGTCGGTGATCAGCGTCACCTGGTTGGCCAGCACCTGGAGGAACCCGCCCTCGACGTCGACCCTCACCCGGGCGCCGCCGACGGCGTCGACCGAGACCACTCCCTGGACCAGCGCGGCCATCACCGGCTCGTGGTCGGCCAGGATGCCGATCTCTCCCTCGGGGGTGCGGGCCACCACGAACTCGGCCTCGCCCGACCAGGCAAGACCGTCCGGCGACACGATGTCCACCCGGAAGGGCTTGGCCATCAGGCGGCCGCCCCCTCCTTGGCGATCTCGGCGGCGCGCCGCTCGACGTCGTCCCGGCCGCCCACCATGTAGAAGGCCTGCTCGGGGAGCTGATCCATGTCGCCGTCGATGACGGCGCGGAACGAGCCGATCGTCTCCTCGAGCGTGGTGTACACCCCGGGCTGGCCGGTGAACTGCTCGGCAACGAACATCGGCTGGGCCAGGAACCGCTGGATGCGGCGGGCCCTGCCCACGATCAGCTTGTCATCCTCGGACAGCTCATCGATGCCGAGGATGGCGATGATGTCCTGCAGGTCCTTGTAGCGCTGCAGGATGCGCTGCACCTCGGTGGCCACGGAGTAGTGGTCGTCGCCGACGATCTGCGGGTCGAGGGCCCTGCTGGTCGAGTCGAGGGCGTCGACCGCCGGGTAGATACCCAGGGCGGTGAGCGGGCGGCTCAACACCGTGGTGGCGTCGAGGTGGGCGAATACGGTGTGCGGGGCCGGGTCGGTGATGTCGTCCGCCGGCACGTAGATGGCCTGCAGCGAGGTGATCGACCGGCCCTTGAGCGAGGTGATCCGCTCCTGGAGGAAGCCCATCTCGCCGGCCAGCGTCGGCTGGTAGCCCACCGCCGACGGCATCCGCCCCAGCAGCGTCGACACCTCGGAGCCCGCCTGGGTGAAGCGGAAGATGTTGTCGATGAACAGCAGCACGTCCTGGCGCTGCACGTCGCGGAAGTACTCGGCCATGGTCAGGGCGGACAGGGCCACCCTGAGACGGACCCCGGGTGGCTCGTCCATCTGACCGAACACCAGCACCGCCTTCTCGATGACCCCGGTGTCGCGCATCTCGAGGAACAGGTCGTTGCCCTCACGGGTGCGCTCCCCCACCCCGGCGAACACCGAAACGCCACCGTGCTGGGTGGCCACCCGGTTGATCATCTCCTGGATGAGCACCGTCTTGCCCACCCCGGCACTGCCGAACAGCCCGATCTTGCCTCCCTGCAGGTATGGGCAGAGCAGGTCGATGACCTTGATCCCGGTCTCGAACATCTGCTTGGTGGGCTGGACGTCCTCGAAGTTGGGTGGCTGGCGGTGGATGGGCCAGCGCTCGCCGAACTCTAGGTCGGGGGCGTCGAGCGAATCGCCCCACACGTTGAAGATGTGCCCCAGGGTCTGGTCCCCGACCGGGACCGACATCGGCTCCCCCAGGTTGCGCACCTCGGCGCCGCGAACCAGACCGTCGGTGGGCGCCATGGCGATGGCCCGCACCCTGCTGTGCCCGAGATGCTGGGCCACCTCGGCGATGACCGTCCTGTCCTCGCCGGCGACGGTGAAGTCGATCTCGAGGGCGTGGTTGAGCTCGGGAAGGCCCTCCGGCGAGAACTCCACGTCCACGACCGGGCCGGCAATCTTGGTGATGCGTCCGATGCTCTGTGCTTCTGCCACGGTGTCCTCTCTCGTTGCTGTGCGGGCGCCGTCGCGCCTAGTTGTTGAGCGCCTCGGCGCCGCCGACGATCTCGGAGATCTCGGTGGTGATCTCCGCCTGGCGGGCCCGGTTGGCGACATTGGTCAAGACCGTGATCAGCTCGTCGGCGTTGTCGGTTGCCGCCTTCATCGCTCGGCGCCGAGCCGAGTGCTCGGATGCCGAGCTCTCCAGCAGCATGTTGTAGACGATGGCCTCGACGTACCTGGGGAGCAGCCGGTCGAGGATCTCCTCCGGGGCGGGCTCGTAGGTGTAGCTCACCGCGGCGGCGCCCTGGTCGCCCTCCGGTGGCTGCACCGGAAGCAGGTCGAAGGTGATCGGGGTCTGGGTGAGCATCGAGTCGAACCGGGTGGAGAAGGCCTCGACGGCGTCGACCCTGCCGGCGGCGTATGTGTTCATCACGGTGGCGGCGATCGCCCTGGCGTCGCCGTAGCCCGGGGTGTCGGTGACTCCGAGGAACGAACGCTCGATGGCATAACCCCGGTAGTCGAAGTAGGCGTGCGCCTTCTTGCCGACGGCGAAGAGACGCACCTCGCGACCCGCCCGGCGGTGGGCGATCATGGCGGCCTCGGCCAGGCGGATGATCGACGAGGCGTATGCGCCCGCCAGGCCGCGATCCGCCGAGATCACCAGCACGCCGACCGTCTTGACCTCACGCGACTCCAGCAGCATGTGGCTGGCACCACCGGACGCCCCACCGACGTTGCGGATCACCTCGATCAGCTTGGAGGTGTACGGCTTGGATGCGATCACCCTGGCCTGGGCCTTGGGGATGCGGGAGGCGGCGATCAGCTCCATGGCCCGCGTGATCTTGGCCGTCGCCTGGACGGACTTGATCCTGCGCCTGGTGTCGCGGAGCTCGGCTGAGGCCATGGCCGGTGGCTACCCCTCGTCCTCGGTGGCGAACGTCTCCTTCATGGCGGTCACCGCCGCGGTGAGGGCGGCGGCATCGGGCAGCGACCCGGACTCCCGGATCCCGCTGAGCAGATCCCCGTGACGGGTCCCGACGAAGTCGATCAGCTCCCGCTCGAACCGGGCAACCTTGCCGATGGGGACGTCGTCCATGTGCCCGTTGGTCACCGCCCAGATCGACAGGACCTGCTCCTCGACCGGGACCGGAGCGAACTGACGCTGCTTGAGTACCTCGACCACCCGGCGACCCCGCTCCAGCTGGGCCAGCGACGCCGCATCGAGCTCGGAGCCGAACTCGGCAAACGCCTCGAGGTCGCGGAACTGGGCCAGGTTGAGCCGCAGCGGCCCCGCCACCTTCTTCATCGCCGAGACCTGAGCATTGCCGCCGACCCGGGACACCGAGATGCCGGCGTTGACCGCGGGCCGGATGCCGGAGAAGAACAGGTCGGTCTCGAGGAAGATCTGGCCGTCCGTGATCGAGATCACGTTGGTGGGGATGTAGGCCGACACGTCGTTGGCCTTGGTCTCCACGATAGGGAGCCCGGTGAGCGATCCGCCCCCGTGGGCGTCGGAGAGCTTGGCGCATCGCTCCAGCAGCCGACTGTGCAGGTAGAACACATCGCCCGGGTACGCCTCACGACCGGGGGGACGCCGCAGCAGCAGCGAGATCTCGCGGTAGGCCACCGCCTGTTTCGACAGGTCGTCGAAGACCACCAGGGCATGCTCCCCGTTGTACATCCAGTACTGGGCGATGGCCGACCCGGCGTAGGGGGCGTACATCTGCAGCGCCGCAGACGCCGATGCCGGGGCGTGGACCACCACGGTGTATGCCATGGCGCCGGCCCGCTCCAGCGAGTCGACCACCTCGGCCACCGTCGACGCCTTCTGCCCGATGGCGACGTAGACGCACTTCACGTTCTCGGACTTCTGGTTGATGATGGTGTCGACCACGATGGCGGTCTTGCCGGTCTGGCGATCGCCGATGATCAGCTGGCGCTGGCCCCGACCGATCGGGGTCATGGCGTCGATGGCCTTGATCCCGGTCTGGAGCGGCTCCTTCACCGGCTGGCGCTCCACCACGGACGGCGCCTGGGTCTCGAGCAGCCGGCGCTCGGTGGTGTCGATGGGACCCTTGCCGTCGATCGGGTTGCCCAGAGCGTCGACCACCCTGCCCAGCAGGGCGTCGCCCACCGGGATGGAGAGCACGTTGCCGGTCTGCTTGACCGGGGACCCCTCCTCGATGTGGCCGGCATCGCCCATCAGGACCACCCCGAGGTCCTCCTCGTCGATGTTGAGGGTCACCCCGAGCAGACCATCGGCGAACTCGAGCAGCTCCGACGCCATCACCTTGGGCAGCCCCTTCACCCTGGCCACCCCATCTGCGATCGAGGTCACATACCCAACCGTCTCCCGCTCGACGTCGGGGCTCCACCCCTCGAGGTTCGACCTGAGGGCGGCGGTGATGTCCTGTGCGCTGATGGTCAGCTCTGCCATCGTCGTCCTCTCTTCCTAGTTCGAATCGGCCCGGAGCGCTTGGCGCAGCGAGTCCAGCCGGCGGCGCGCCGAGCCGTCGATCACGGTGTCGCCCACCCTGGCCACCACACCGCCGACCACGTCCGGATCGATGATCACCTTGAGCTCCACGTTTTTGCCGGTGACCCGGCCCAGCGCCGCCTCGAGACGTCTCATCTGGTCCTCGTCGAGCGGCGCCGCGGTGCGGACCTCGGCCACCTCGCGCTGGCGCGAGGCGGCAGCGGCCTTGACCAGCCCGTCGGCGATGGCGGGGAGGTCCCGGCCCCGGCCCGAGCCGACGATCAGGTTGATGGCGGCCACGGTGGTGTCGGCGGCCCGGCCCCCGAGCAGGTCGTGGATGATCCCGCTACGCCTCTCCAGCGGGACCGAGGGGTCGGCCACCACGTTGCGCAGCTCCTCGGATGACTCGAAGACCCGAGCCACCTGGTGGAGCTCCCCCTCGACCCGGTCGAGCTCGCCCTCGGCGCGGGCGATCTCGAGAAGACCGGCGGCGTAGCCCCTGATGCGATCGTCCGCGTTCATCGTCGGTTCGACATCCTGTCGAGGTCGGAGAGGTATGCCTCGACCAGCCCGCGCTGGCCGTCACGGTCGATGGTGCTGCGCACCACCTTCTCGGCGAGGTCGATGGAGAGGTTGGCGACGTCCGCCTTCGCCTCCTGCAGCGCACGGGCCTTCTCGGTGTCCGCCTCGACCCGCGCCTTGCTCATGATCTCCTCGGCCTCGGCGTTGGCCTTGGCGATGATGCCGCTGCGGACACCCTCGCCCGCCTGTTTGGCCTCGTCGATGATGCGCGAGGCGTCGCCCCTGGCGCCCGCCAGCTGGGCCTTGTAATCCTCGAGCAGCGCCGCCGCCTCGGCCTTCTCCTTCTCCGCCGCCTCGATCTGGCCCTTGATCGCCGCCTGCCGCTTCTCCAGCGTCTGGCTGATCGCCGGGGCGGCGAACTTCCAGGCGACGAAGAACACGATGGCGAAGGCGATGATCCCGGCGATCAGCTCCGAGGTGTGCGGGAGGAGCAGGTCGGCCCCCGACGATTCGGTGCCTTCCTCGGCGGCGAGCAGGAGGCTGGTGGCGAGTGGGTTGAGCATCGCCGGTTACGCCAGGAAGAAGAGCACGAACCCGATCAGCGCCAGCGCCTCGGTGAAGGCGATGCCGAGGAACATGGTCGTCCTGACCATGCCGGCCGCTTCAGGCTGGCGCGCCATGGCCTGGACGGCGTTGCCGGCCACCAGGCCGATGCCGATTCCGGGGCCGATCGCTCCGAGTCCGTAGCCGATGAGGGCCAGGGCTCCGGTGATATCTTCCATGCTTGCCTTTCCTTCCTGTTTCTGGACTAATGCTCGGGATGGACCGAGGTCTGGATGTACACCGCCGAGAGCAACGTGAAGATGTAGGCCTGGAGCACGGCGACCAGCAGCTCGAAGAGGAGGATGCCGAGCCCGAGGGCGAACCAGCCGACCCCTACCGCCGCCTTGGCCCCGATGTCACCGACGCTGGTGATGAACACCCACCCCGAGACCAGCAGCAGGGTCAGCATCACGTGTCCGGCGACCAGGTTGGCGAAGAGCCGGACCGCCAGCGAGAAGGGCCGCACCAGGAACGTCGACACGAACTCGATGATCCCCACCAGCGGCTTGAGGGCGGTGGGCACCCCCGGTGGCCAGAGCAGATGGCCCACGTAACCGAGCCCCTGCCGCTTGAACCCCATCACCACGAAGGTGACCCAGGTGACCAGGGCGAGGAAGGCGGGTATCCCGATCCTGGAGGTGATCGGGAAGTTGACGAACGGGGTGACCTCGAACAGGTTGCCGACCAGGATGAAGAAGAACAGGGCGAGGAGGTAGGGGAAGAAGGTGAGCCCGTCCTTGGGACCGATGATGCCGATCGCCACCTCGTCACGCACGAACATCACCAAACCCTCGATGGCGGCCTCGAACCTGGAGGGGACCAGCGACCGCTTGCGCAGACCGAACCACAGCAGGGCGACGACGATCACCGCCGCCAGGGCGGTGAGGATCATGGTGCGGTTGATACCGCCGACGAAGGGGAGCTCGAACAGCTCGTTGACGCTGGCCGGAACACAGATGATCTCCGCCACCGGATCGCATTCCGATGCCGCCAGGATCACGTCCACTCCAACCCCCTTTCACCACCGCGTGACACCACAACCGCCTCCCAGGTGAGCAGCGTCAGATAGCCCACCACCACCGAGATCCCAAGCGCCGTCCGGTCGATCTCGAAGACCCAGGCGAGGGCGAACATGCTCGCCATGATGAGCCCGAGGCGGAGGAAGAATCCGAACAAGGCGGCGGCATGATACAAACTCAGGCTGATGCGCGCAGATCGGGACATGACCGCCCCCGACAGCATGAAGTTGCCGGCGACGATGGCCACCCCGAGCACGGCGGCGATGGCCCCGTCCCACCCCCGGAACAATCCCACGACCAGGGCCAGGGCCGGACCCACCCAGAGGGCCCGCCTGGCGGTGTGCCTGGCGAGCCGCTGCTCGACATCCTCACCGTACGGGATGGGCGAGGCCTTGGCCTGCGCCTCCTTGGCCAGGGTGGCGTCGTCGACCTCGCCGGTGTCGAGCCCGCTGGCCCGGAACAGGCGATCAGCCACGACGGCGCTCCTCCGCCTGCTCGACCAGGGTCGCCGAGGCCGCCCACAGCTTGGCGAACCCGGCGACGAAGCCGAGCACGATGCCGATCACGGTGGCCCACGGGCTGGTGCCGGCGAGCCAGTCGATCCCCAGCCCGAGCAGCAGCCCGGCCACCGCCGAGGAGAAGAAGTCGAAGGCCTGGCCGCCACCCTGACCGAGGCTCCGGGCGGCGTCGGTCACCGAGCTGGTGGAGGCGGCTTCGGGAGTCTGGGGAGGCACGGGGGGTGGCTTCTCTCGGGGCGCTTCGGTCATCGACAGGATACCTGCTTGTGAACGATTTCACAAGCCCCTTCTTCTCGGGGGATGCTCGGGCAACGAACCGTAGACGGCGCCACCCCCCGACCGCCATCGGTGATGGGCGCCGCGCCCCGGGAGCGATCGGGGCGGGTGCTCCGGTGACCGGTGGGGCGTCTCAGCGGACCGGCCATCCCGGGATGGGGAAGGGGGCCACGAACTCCGTCACCTCGGCCCGTACCCGCTCGATGACCCGGTCGTCCCCGCCCTCGGCCACGGCAACGACCTGGTCCATCCAGGCGGCGATCTGCGGCATGTGCTCCTCGGTCAGCCCGCGGGTGGTGATCGCCGGCGTGCCCAGCCGGATTCCCGAGGGGTCGAACGGCTTGCGGGGGTCGAAGGGGACCGTGTTGTAGTTGAGCTCGATGCCGGCGCGGTCGAGCGCCTGGGCCGCCGGCTTGCCCCCGACCCCCTTGCCGGTCAGGTCGGCGAGGATCAGGTGGTTGTCGGTGCCCCCGGTGACCAGGTCGAAGCCGCACTCCACCAGGGCGGCGGCCAGAGCCTTGGCGTTCTTGACGATCTGGTGGGCGTGGACCTTGAACTCGGCGGTCGCCGCCTCCTTGAGGGCGACGGCGATGGCGGCGGTGGTGTGATTGTGGGGACCGCCCTGTAGCCCGGGGAACACGGCGCGGTCGATCGCCTTGGCGTGCTCGGCGGTGCACATCAGCATGGCCCCCCGCGGTCCGCGCAGGGTCTTGTGGGTGGTGGTGGAGATCACCTCGGCGTGACCGACCGGGGACGGGTGGGCGCCCCCGGCGACCAACCCGGCGATGTGGGCGATGTCGGCCACCAGCACCGCGCCCACCTCGCCAGCGATCTCGGCGAACGCAGGGAAGTCGATGGTCCTGGGGATGGCGGTGCCTCCACAGAAGATCAGCTTGGGGCGCTCCGCCCGGGCGATCGCCCGCGCCTCGTCGAGGTCGACCATCCCGTCCTCACGGCGCACCCCGTACTGCACCGCCCGGAACCACCTGCCCGAGGCGGAGACGTTCCACCCGTGGGTGAGGTGCCCACCGGCGGGGAGCGCCATCCCCATCACCGTGTCACCGGGCGAGGCGAACGCCAGGTAGACCGCCAGGTTGGCGGGCGACCCGGAGTAGGGCTGCACGTTGGCGTGCTCCACCCCGAACAGCGCCCTGGCCCGCTCGATGGCCAGGGTCTCCACCTGGTCGATCACCTGCTGGCCCTCGTAGTAGCGCCTTCCCGGGTACCCCTCCGAGTACTTGTTGGTGAGCAGTGTGGCGCTGGCGTCGAGCACTGCCTGTGACACGTAGTTCTCGCTGGCGATCAGCCGGATCGACTCGCTCTGCCGGCGCCCTTCGGCGTCGACCAGTCGGGCGATGTCCGGGTCGACCTCGGCGAGATGGCTGGTGAGGTCGGTCAGGGTCTCGGTCACGGCCCGAGCCTACCCCCACCGGGAAGGCCCCGTCATCCTCCCGTCATTGGCGCCGAGGTGGCGTCCACCGGTGACGTTCCGAGGACGACCATCAGGCGGAATTCCCGACCCGGCGGCAGGAACCTGCCGTCACCCCCCGACGGGTCCCTTGCGGAGGGTGAGCGGTGCGGGCTCGGTGAGGTCGATGATGGTCGACGCCCGGCCGCCCGGGGCGGCTCCCTCCAGGTAGACGGCGACGGCGTCGCCGAACAGCTCGCTGGCCTCGACATCGTCGATCACGACCTCGTCCCCGCTCAGGTTGGCCGAGGTCACCGCCAGCGGGCCGGTCACCTCGAGCAGCTCGAGGGCGACGGGATGGTCGGGGCAGCGCAGCCCGATCGTCCTCCGCTCCCGGTCACCCAGCCATTCGGGGGCGGTGTCGAGCCGGGGCAGCACCAGCGTCAGCGCCCCCGGCCAGTGCTCCTCGGCCAGGTCCAGCGCCTGATCGGTGAACGACGCCAGCGTCATCCCCTGCTCCAGCGAAGCCACCAGCAGCGCCATGGGCTTCTCCTGGGGTCTCCCTTTGAGCTGGAAGATCGCCTCGAGGGCGTCCTCCTTGAACGGGTCGGCGGCGAGGCCGTACAGGGTGTCGGTGGGCACCCCGACGATCTGACCCCGCCTGAGGGCACGGACGGCTGCGTCGACGGAACTCATACGACATCCACCCCGCAATCTCGGCGAACCCCCCAAAGGTAGTGCGATCCGTGACGTCAGGTTGCGTCGCCTCCCCGGCGCCGGTCAACGTCGGGTGGCGACCACGAAGCGGGGCCGCCCGGCCAGGTCCTCGTGCACCGCGGCGTCGAGCCCGGCGAACAGGTTGAACAGGTTGACGGCTCGGTCGGCGTGGTGCTCGGAGACCTCGACCACGGCGACCCCACCTGGGGCGAGCCACCGGCCGGCGGCGGCGGCGATCCTGGCCACCACCTCGATGCCGTCCGGTCCCGCCACCAGGGCATCGACCGGCTCGGCCCGCAGCTCGGGGGCCACCACGGCCATCTCATGCTCGGCCAGATATGGTGGGTTGGCGACCAGCAGCTCCACCCGACCCACCAGCTCCGGCGGGAGCGGGTCGAACAGATCACCCTGGAGGACCTCGACGGCGAGACCGAGGGCGGCGGCGTTCTCCCTCGCCAGCGCCACCGCATCGGCCGATGTGTCGGTGGCGAGGACCCGGGCCGCCGGCCACCGGTGAGCGGAGGCGAGGGCCAGGTTGCCGCTCCCGGTGCACAGATCGACGATGACCCGGGGATCACCGACCAGACCGGTGGCCAGCTCCCACAACCGCTCGGTCTCGGGTCGGGGAATCAGCGCCCTCCGGTCGATCCGCAGGGTGATGGGACCGAAGTCGACCGTGCCTTCGAGATGCTGCAGCGGCATCCCCGCTCGTCTCGCCTCCACCATCTCGCCGAAGCGGTCGGCCTGGTGGGCGGTGACCGCCTCGGTGACAAGCAGCCGGGACCGGGTCAGCCCGGTGACCGCCATGAGCAGCCGCTCCGCCTCGTGCCGGGGAAGGTCGGCGGCCCCGGCCAGCACCCCGGCCACCGGGCGGCCGGTCGCCCCCCCGGTCGCCCCGCCGGTCTCCCCGCGGGTCGCCTCGCCGGTTGCCCTATCGGTTGCCGGGGTCATTGGCGCAGACGCTCCGCCGCCTCCCGGGTCTGGAGGGCGGCGTGGAAACCGTCCAGGTCGCCGTCGAGGATCCCGGCGAGATCGTGGATGGTCAGCCCCACCCGGTGGTCGGTGACCCGGTTCTCCTTGTAGTTGTAGGTGCGGATCTTCTCCGCCCGCTCCCCCGAGCCCACCTGGGAGCGGCGCACCGTCCCCCGTTCCCCCGCCAGGGCCGCCTGCTCCATCTCGAACAGCCGGGCCCGCAGCACCCGCATCGCCTTGGCCTTGTTCTGGAGCTGCGACTTCTCGTCCTGGCAGGACACCACGATCCCGGTGGGGAGATGGCGGATGCGCACCGCCGAATCCGTGGTGTTCACCGACTGCCCGCCCGGGCCCTGCGACCGGAAGGTCTCGATCTCGAGGTCGTTGTCGATGATCTCGACCTCGACCTCCTCCGCCTCGGGGAGGATGGCGACGGTGGCGATCGAGGTGTGGATCCGACCGGCCGACTCGGTCCTGGGGACCCGCTGCACCCGGTGCGGCCCCGCCTCGAACTTGAGCAGCGAGTAGGCGCCCTTCCCCTTGACGGCGAAGGTGGCCTCCTTGACCCCGCCGCCCTCGCTGGCCGAGGTGTCGATGGCGTCGACCCCGAAGCCGTGGCGCTCGGCGAACCGGTGGTACATCCTCACCAGGTCCCCCGCCCACAGCGCCGCCTCGTCGCCCCCGGCGGCGGCCCGCACCTCGACGATCACGTCCTTGGCGTCGTTGGGGTCGGCGGGCACCAGCATCGACCACAGCTCGGTCTCCATCGCCTCGATGGCGGCCCGCTCCCGGGTGACGATCGACTCCAGGTAGGCGCGCATCTCGGGGTCGCTCTCGGCGCCGATCAGCTCGGCGGCGGCGGCGGCCTCGGCGGCGGCGGCGCGGTAACGCTGGTACACCTCGACCAGAGAGCGCAGCTCGGCGTGGCGGATGGCAACCGTGCGGTAACGGTCCTGGTCGTCGTGCACCGAAGGGTCGGCCAGCTCGCCGATGCTCCGGCGGTACGCCTCGTCGACCTCGTCGAGCCGCCGGCGCATGGCCTCGTCCATCATCCCGGCACCCTCAATCGGAGGCCGGGTCGTACACCGCCTGGAGGGCACCCAGCGCAACTGGGCCCCGGCCATCGACCTCGTCCCGCTCCTCGTCGTTGAGGGCGGCGAGCAGGCTGGCGATGGCCACCTCGATCTGGTCGGAGGTGGGCTGCTTGGTGGTGATCGCCTGGAGCCAGATCCCGGGACGGCTCGCCCAGGCCAGCCAGCGGGTGTCGGCGGCCGCCTTGAGCAGCTCGTACGACGCCCCGGCGATCACCGGGATCAGCACCACCCGGGCGATGATCTGCCACGTCAGCGGCAGGGCGGCCAGGGTGAGGAACACGAAGAAGGCCACCATGGCCACGATCACGATGAACGAGGTGCCGCACCGGGGATGGCGGGGGCTGTAGCGCGCCACCTCCCCCACCCCGAGCCGGTCGCCCGCCTCGTAGGCGTGGATGGTCATGTGCTCGGCCCCGTGGTACTCGAACACCCGCTTGATCTCGGACGACCTGGAGATGGCCCAGATGTAGGCGACGATGAGGGCGATCCGGATCAGCCCGTCGATGACGACGAAGGCGATGCTGGACTCGTCGAAGAACCGGTGGAGGAACGAGGCGGCGGCGACCGGAGCCCCGATGAACAGGGCGAGCGCCAGAACCACCGCCAGCACCATGGTGGTGACCACCTGGCCCCTGGTTAGCTCCTCGTCCTCGTCGCCGGCCTTCTGCGCCGACCAGGAGAGCGCCCGGAACCCGAGCTGCATCGATTCGACCAGGACCATGACCCCACGCAGGAACGGCACCCGTGCCGCCCAGGAACGGGACGACAGCCTGGGGAGCTCGTGGCGGATCGCCTCGATCACGCCGTCCGGTCGGCGCACCGCAACCGCCCAGCGGTGGGGGGCGCGCATCATCACACCCTCGAGAACGGCTTGACCGCCGACCGTTGCGCCCGGCGGCCGTGACATCAGGACGAGGAGGAGGAGCCGGTCTTCCCGGTGCCCACCTTGGCGTAGCGGCGTCGGAAGCGCTCGACCCGGCCACCCGAGTCGAGCAGGATCTGCCGACCGGTGTAGAAGGGATGGCTGGCGCTGGAGATCTCCACCTTGGCCAGCGGATAGGTCTTGCCGTCCTCCCACTCGATGGTGTCGTTGGTGTGCACCGTCGAACGGGTGACGAAGGCAAGATCCGACGAGGCGTCCTGGTAGACGACCTCTCGGTACTCGGGATGGATGTCTGGCTTCACGGGATGGCTCCTGCGGCGGTGTGAGGCGGAACGGTAGCTGCTCGGGGAGGGTCGATCCCGGTTGGTCACTGCCCGCTCTTGGCGATGGTGGCCAGGAACTCGGCGTTCGACTTGGTGCTCTTGAGCCGGTCGATGAGCAGCTCGAGGGCGGCCCCGGGCTCGAGGGCGAGCAGCACCCGGCGCAGCTTCCACACCTCGGTGAGCTCGTCCGGCATGAACAGCAGCTCCTCGCGGCGGGTGCCGGAGGCCTCGATGTCGATGGCGGGGTAGATCCGCTTGTCGGCCAGCTTGCGGTCGAGCCGCAGCTCCATGTTCCCGGTGCCCTTGAACTCCTCGAAGATCACCTCGTCCATGCGCGACCCGGTCTCCACCAGGGCGGTGGCGATGATGGTGAGGCTGCCCCCCTCCTCGATGTTGCGGGCGGCGCCGAAGAAGCGCTTGGGCGGGTACAGCGCGGTCGAGTCGACACCACCGGACATGACCCGTCCGCTGGCCGGGGTGGCCAGGTTGTGTGCCCGGGCGAGACGGGTGAGCGACTCGAGCAGGATCACCACGTCGGTGCCGGTCTCCACCATCCGCTTGGCCCGCTCCAGGGCCAGCTCGGACGCCTGGATCTGCTCGTCGGCGGGGCGGTCGAAGGTCGAGTAGATGATCTCGCCCTTCACCGACCGCTGCATGTCGGTGACCTCTTCGGGTCGCTCGTCGACCAGCACCACCATCAGGTGGCACTCGGGGTTGTTGGCGGTGATCGAGTTGGCGATCTCCTTGAGCACGGTGGTCTTCCCCGCCTTGGGGGGAGAAACGATGAGCCCGCGCTGACCCTTCCCGATCGGGGCGATCAGGTCGACGATGCGGGGCAGGATGTGGTTCGACTGGCCGTCGACCTCGAGCCGTAGTCGGACGTCGGGGAACAGCGGGGTGAGGTCGGCGAAGCGGGGGCGGTCCTTCATCTCTTCGGGGTCGAGCCCGTTGACCTTGGTGATGCGGACGGCGGCGGCGAACTTCTCCTGGGCACGCGCCGGGCGGATCGGGCCGCTGCAGACGTCGCCCTTGCGCAGCCGGGACTTGCGCACGATGTTGGCCGAGACGTACACGTCCCGATCGCCGGGCAGGTAGCCGGAGCAGCGGAGGAAGCCGTAGCCCTCGGGGAGAACGTCGAGGATCCCCTCGCGCACCTCGAGATCGCCCTCGTCGATGGGCTGCTGATCGGGACGGTTGACCCCTCGGTTGCGGCGCCGGCGGCGCCCCTGGCGGTCGCCGAAGGCGTCACCCTCGAAACGGGGTCCGTCGCTCGAGCCGTGGCCCTCGCCCTCCTGCTCGCCGTTGCGGGGCGTCTCGGGGACGTCGGGGACCAGCGCCGGGTCGAACTTGTCGGATTCGAGGATCGCCGCGATCAGCTTGGACTTCTGGAGCCCGTCGTGGTCGACTTCGACCTTCCCCGCCACCTGGCGGAGGTCGTCGAGCCCCAACTCCTGCAGCTTGGCTCGTGTGGTCATTTCGACTGATGCCCCCTTCGGCATTCGGAAGCGAGCCGGTGATACCGGTCTCGGGGAAGCGCTCTCCCCGCAACGGGTGAGGTGTGGAGGTCGAGGTGGCGTTTGCGGCTTCCCCGACATCGCCCTCGTCGCAGCACAAGAACGTGTGCGGTCCGAAGGGGAGGAGCGATCGAGTGGTCATTGTACCCGCTGCGAGGACGATCGCAAGCACGCCCCCGGACGGGCGTTGTGATCGGGTCCTCGGCGGAGCCTTGTGCTCATGGCTCTTCGGCTGTCGCCTCATCACGGTGCGGTTGGGGACCCCAGCCCCAACCGCCGAGTCTCCTCCTATCGGCGGAGCCTCACACCCCCGGGCTCTCCACCCGCAGCGTCGCCGCCACGTTGCGGACGGCGTCGAGGCGGCGCAGGGCGTCGATGGCCTGCCGCTGGCGGTGCTCGGCGGCGCGGTGGGTGACGATGAGCAGCATCGCCTCGCTCCCCTCCCCCTCCTGCCACACCGACTTGATGCTGACCCCGGCGTCGCCGAAGGTCCCGGCGATCCGGGCGAGGACGCCCGGTTCGTCCGCCACCTCGAGCCGGAGGTACCACTTGGTGGCCACGTCGGCGAAGTCGGCCAGCTCGGCGGACGAGAACCGGATGGGCGGCGCCGCCTGGGCGCCCGCCAGGACCTGGCGGGCGGCGTCGATGACGTCGCCGAGCACCGACGTCGCCGTCGGCTCTCCGCCGGCCCCCGGTCCGGCGAACAGCAGCTCGTGGATGGAGGGGCCGCTGACGAAGATGGCGTTGGTGGCGCCGCGGATGGCGGCCAGGGGGTGATCGGACGGGATCATCGTCGGATGGACCCGGGCGCTCACCCCGTTCTCGGTCCTGGTGGCGATGGCGAGCAGCTTCACCTCGTAGCCGAGGAAGTGGGCCCAGAACAGGTCGACCGCCTCGAGCCGGTCGATCCCCTCGTAGGGGACGTCGTCGATGCCCACCCAGGTCCCGAAGGCGAGCGAGGCGAGGATGGCCGCCTTGGCGGCGGCATCGGCGCCGGTGACGTCGGCGGTCGGGTCCGGCTCGGCATAGCCCAGGGCCTGGGCCTCGGCCAAGGCATCGGCGTACTCCTCCCCGTCGGCCATCCGGGTGAGGATGTAGTTGGTGGTGCCGTTGACGATCCCGGCCACCCGCTCGATCTGCTCCCCGGCCAGCGTCTCGGACAGCGGCCGGATGATGGGGATGCCACCACCGACGGAGGCCTCGAACAGCAGAGGGACGCCGCTACGCCCGGCGGCGGCGATCAGCTCTGGCCCGCGGGCCGCGATCAGCTCCTTGTTGGCCGTGACCACCGGCTTGCCGGCGTCGAGGGCGGCGAGCACCAGATCGCCCGCAGGGTCGAGACCCCCCATCACCTCCACCACGAGGCGGACCTCGGGGTCGGCCACCACCTCGGCAGGGTCGGCGGTGAGCACCCCGGCGGGGAGATCGACCAGGCGGGGCTTACCAGGATCCCGCACCGCCACCCGTCGCACCCGGAGGTCGAGCCCGGTCTTGGCCACGATGGCGGCGTGGTCGTCGACCAGCCGGCGGATCAGCGTCCCGCCCACGGTGCCCGCCCCCAGGATGCCGATTCCGACGGTGGAGTCCATGGCGGGCGATGGTACCGACGGCTGCGGCGGGGCGGTCAGACCAGCTCGGCGCCGTCCCGGCCGCCCCCGGCCCATTCGGGGCGGACCAGGACCTCGGCGGCGATGGGAACGAACCCGCAGGCGAGAAAGGCCCGCAGCGACGCCGCGTTGCCCGGCGACACCTGAGCGAAGCACCACTCCCCGGGTGGCATCGCCGCCAGGCTGGCCAGGATCAGCCGGCGCCCGTTCCCGACGCCGGCCGAGGACCGGTCGAACAGCGCGACGGACATCTCAATACGTCCCACCAGCCCGCGGCCGACCACCGCCAGCCCGGCATCGTCGCCGCCGACGGTTACCTCCCGTCGATGATTGCGGGCCCGGCGCACCCGGGCGTGGTGGTCGAGGTCGGTGCGCACCGGCAGCGGCTCCTCACCGGTGGGCCCGGTCCGCCGCACCAGCACGGCGTCGTGGCATCCGATCCATCCGTCCGGACCGGCCAGGAAGCGGAGCACGTCGGGGTGGGCCGATCTCCCGAACCCGTCGGCGCCCCTGGCGGCGAGGTGGGTGGGGTCGACGTCGCCGAGCACGTAGGCGTGCCCGGTGAGCTCGACCACCGCCCAGGTGCCCGCCTGGTCGGGTGGCATGACCTCGACCGCCCCGTCGACCGGCGGGAACCGGCCGGCGGCGGCTGCGGTCAGGATCCCGAGGAGCGGATGGTCGACCGCCTCGTGTTCCGTCACATCCGGTCCGGGATGGGGATGGCCAGCAGGTCGAGCAGCAGCTCCAACACCCGCAGGGTCAGCCCGACCAGCGCCAGCCACGATGCCTGCCGGTCGGGATCGGGCTCGCTGAGGATATGGCACGCCTCGTAGAAGCGGTTGAAGTCGGTGGCGACGTCGTAGGTGTACTCGGCCAGGTGGTTGGGGGCGCGCAGCTCGGTGGCCCGGGCCAGGACGTCCTCGAGCCGGGAGAGCCGGAGCATCAGGTTGCGCTCGGCGGGGACGGTGGGCGCGATCAAGGCACCCGGTGCCAGCCCCCGCTCGACCGCGTTGCGCAGGATCGAGCGGATCCGCACCGCTCCGTAGAGCAGGTAGGGCCCGGTCTTGCCCTCGAACGAGACGAAGCGGTGGAGATCGAAGATGTAGTCCGAGGTACGGTGGTTGGCCAGGTCGCCGTACTTGAGGGCCGCCACCCCCACCATGGTGGCGATCCGCTCCCGCTCGGCCGGGTCGTACCCGGCGGCGAGGTCGTTCTCGTCGAGGCGGACCGCCGCCTTGGCCACGGCCTCGTCGATCAGCCCCTGCAGGGCGGGGAGGCCGCCATCGCGGGTGCGCAGCGGCTTGCCGTCGCTCCCGTTGACGGTCCCGAACGGGTCGTGCTCGAGAAGGATGCCCGGTCCGGCGATCCCGGTGCGGCGGCATGCCCTGAACAGCTGCTCGAAGTGGAGCGACTGGCGGGCGTCCACCACGTAGAGGATGGCCTCGGCGCCGAGGTCGTCGACCCGCTCCTCGATCGTGGCCAGGTCGGTGGTGGCGTACAGGTAGCCCCCGTCGGAGCGCACCAGCAACAGCGGCGGCATCGGGGCGGTGTCGGTCGGCTCGGCCACCTCGACCACCAGGGCGCCCTGGCTTTCGGTGAGCACGCCGGCACGGCGGATCCGCTCCATCATCCCCGGGATCCGATCCTGGACCTGGGCTTCGCCGAACCAGACGTCGAAGTGGACATCGAGGGTTTCGTACACTCGGCGCATCGCCTCGATGGACGTGGTGCGGAAGTGCTGCCACAGCGCCACGTACCCGGGGTCGGCCCTCTGCAGGGCGAGCGAGGCCGCCTTGACCTCCTCGGCGAACCCGGGGTCGCTCGCCGCTCGCCCCGCCGCCTCCGGGTAGAGCGCCTCGAGATCGTCCATGGTCACCGGGGATCGCTTCGGATACGGGTGGGTCGCTTCGGGATCGAAGTAGGGCAGGTCGGGTTGGCGGCGTCTGATGATGGCGATGAGCTGGCCCATCGGGGCGCCCCGGTCGCCGAGGTGGACGTCGCCGACGACGTCGTGACCGGCAAAGCGCAGCATCCGCTTGATCGACTCGCCGATGATGGCGGGGCGGAGGTGGCCGACGTGGAGCTGCTTGGCCACGTTGGGCCCGCCGTAATCGACAACGGTGCGCACCGGGGACACCAGCGGTACCCCGAGCCGCTCGTCGCCGGCCATCTCGGCCGCCACCGAGGCGACGTAGCCGTCGGTGAGCCGCATGTTGATGAAACCCGGTCCCGCCACCTCCAAACTCTGGATCACCTCACCGGGGTCGACCGCCGCCACCACCGCCTCGGCCAGGTCACGGGGCGCCCGTCCCGCCCCCTTGGCCGCCGCCATGGCGCCGTTGCACTGGAAGTCGGCGAGCTCGGGGCGCTGGGAGACGGCGACCTCGCCGAATGCGGGATCGAGACCGCGGGCGGCGAAGCCGTCGCCAACAAGGGTGCTGAGATGCTTGGTGATCGAAGTCATGAAGGGGTCCGGCGAGGATAGGGCCGAGAGAGGCCGGCCAGACCCGCTGGTACAATCGCCGCCCGGCCATGACCCGGGACTATCCGGATCACACGCCCCAGTAGCTCAGGGGATAGAGCACCGGCCTCCGGAGCCGGGTGCGCAGGTTCGAATCCTGTCTGGGGCACCGAGGTACCCGCCGTGGTGGTGGTGTGGCACACTCGCCGCCGGCTCGGGAGGTGCTGCCACGGATGGGTGGCCGGTGGCGTTAGGTCACCCCCGCCGTGAATGATCAGGGTTAGGTTCCCCCCCATGGCAGGCGCCACCCGCTTGGTGACCGGTTTCGTGCTCGCCGCCGCCCTCGCCATCACCCCGGCGGCGGCGGTCCAGACCCCGCCGCAGAGCGGGTGCGTCGGGCATCCCGACGTCACCGCCGCCGCCACCGAGCCCGTCCCCGGTGCCCTGATCGAGGTCGTCGACCGCCACCTCTCCGACCCGGGGCTGGCCGATGCCGACCTGGGGCTGTCGCTGTGGATCGACGGCTACGGCGAGGTGGCGGCCAGCATCCCCAACCGGAGGCTGCGCCCCGCCAGCGCTCAGAAGATCCTCACCGCCATCGCCGCCTTCGAGGTCCTGGGGCCCGACCGGCGGATGGCCACCACGGTGGTCGTCGACGGGCCGGTCATCGACGGCACCGTCGCCGGCAACCTCTACCTGGTCGGCGGCGGCGACCCCACCCTGACCCGGGGGGGCGGCCACTCGCTGTCGACCCTGGCCGGGATGGTCCGGTTGCATGGCATAAGCGCGGTCGCCGGCGGGGTGGTCGTCGACGAGTCCCGTTACGACTCACGGCGCGACGCCGACGGCTGGGACATCGACAACTTCCCCGAATCGGTCGGGTCGCTGTCGGCGCTGGTGGTCGACGGCAACGACTACCGCGGCGATGTCCCCTTCTACGTGTCGCCGGCGCTCCACAACGGCAGGCTGTTCGGTCAGATGCTCGCCGGGCGCGGGGTGACGGTGGGAGCGGCCCCTATGTTGGGGATGGCCCCGGACGGCGCCGAGGTCATCGCCGAGGTGCGCTCCCCTCCGGTGTCCGATCTGGTCGCCGAGATCCTCACCGAGAGCGACAACACCGTCGCCGAGCTGCTGTTGAAGGAGGTGGGGCTGGTCGCCACCGGCCGGGGATCGACCCGGATGGGCGCCGAGGCCGCCGAGGAGGTGAGCCGTTCGCTGTGCATGCGAGCCTCCGTGGAGCAGGCCGACGGGTCCGGGTTGTCCGACCTCGATGCCCGTTCCGCCCGGGACTGGCGTTCGCTGCTCCAGGCGGCGCAGAGCCGGGACTGGTACCCGCTGCTGCTCGACGGGCTGGCACTCGCCGGGCAGACCGGAACCCTGCAGAACCGGTTCGTCGACACCGCCGCCCAAGGCAACATGAGGGCCAAGACCGGGACGATCGAGCGGCTCCGCTCCCTGACCGGGCTGATGACCACGGCCGGGGGGCGGCGGGTGTTCTTCTCGGTGATCATCCAGGCGGACGAGCCGTTCCGCGGGCTGCAGCTCCTCGACGCCATGCTCGCCGAGATCGCCGCCGACCGGTCCTGACCCGGATCAAAGGAGGCCGCCCATGGCGCCGGCTCTGGCGAGGACGAGCACATCCATGGTCAGGGCGACGGCGACATGGAGGAACACCCCCGGGACCCAGCTACGCGACCGCAGCGCCAGGGCCCCGAGACCGAGCCCGGCGACGATGGCGGCGACCGCCTCCGGCATCGGCTTGGCGAAATGGATCATGGTGTAGGGCACGGTCATGATGGGGACCGCCAGCCACCCGAAGCGGCGGGCCAACCCGAAGGTCATGAACCCCCTGAAGAAGGCCTCGACTCCGACGAACTGGATCGAGTACCCCACCCAGTAGACCCACAGACCGGCTCCGCCCTGGGCCGCCCGAGCGTAGAACGGGTAGTAGCTGCCGAACGACTGGAACCCGGACACCCAGATCAGGACGGGCAGCATCACCAGGTAGACGACGCCGTAGACGGGCAGGTGACGGGAGATGCCCTCGACCCGGTAGCCGAGCTCGGAGGGCCGCAGGCGGAGCAGCCACACCCCGACCCCGAGCGGCACCAGGACGCGCCACAGCAGTGAGGACAGCCCCCACCAAAGGTAGGCGGCGGCGTCGGCGAGGTCGGCGAACCGTCCCCCGCCAGCCTCGGCGACCCATTGGCGCACCCCGGACGAGGCGTAGAACCCGGGTCGACCCCAGTACTCGAACAGGAGGAGGAGCACCGTGGCGGTCACCAACAGCGTCGCCGCCTGTCGATCCTCCTCGGAGATGCCGTCGATGAGCGGGCGGCGTTTGGTGTCGATCACCGCCGCCAGTGTATTGAGCGGGCTCCGCCGCCCTCGCTTCGAGCGACGATGAGTATCCTGCTTTCGCGCTCTCACCCTCGGAGGTGGCCACGCATGCGACCAATCTGGAAAGGCGCCATATCGTTCGGCCTGGTGACGATCCCGGTGGGCCTCTACTCGGCCACCGAGGATCGACGACCGAAGTTCCGTCAGCTCCGCCAGTCCGATCACAGCCCGATCAAGTACAAGCGGGTGGCCGAGAGCGACGGCAACGAGGTCCCATACGAGGACATCGTGAAGGGTTACGAGGTCGACAAGGGGCGCTACGTGGTGTTCACCCCCGACGAGCTGGCCACGGTGATGGGGGGCGGCACCTCCGGCACCGTCGACGTGGTCCAGTTCGTCAAGCAGGAGGAGATCGACCCCATCTACTACCGGTCGTCCTACTACCTGGCACCGGAGAAGACCGGGGTCAAGGCGTACCGGCTGCTGCTCGAGGCGCTGGAGAAGCGCGACATGGTCGGGGTGGCCAAGGTGGCGCTGCGCGAACGGGAGTACCTGGCAACGCTGCGCGCCGAGGAGGGCGTCATCGTCATGGAGACCATGTACTGGCCGGACGAGATCCGCGAGCCCGCCTTCGAGACGCTCGAGGAGAAGGTCAAGGTCCGGTCGGACGAGGCCAAGATGGCCGAGATGATCATCGACAACCTCACCGGAGCCTTCGACCCCGAGGCCTGGCACGACGAGTCACGCGAGGCGGTGGAAGCCGCCGCCCGCCAGAAGGTCGAAGGCCAGAAGATCGTCGCCCCCGAGGCCCCCGAACCCGCAGGCGTCCTCGACCTGATGGAAGCCCTACGCGCCAGCGTCGAAGCCACCAAGGCCAAGAAAGCCGGCTGACCGTTTCGCCGCCTCACCGATCGGCGGGATCGCCTGGCCACGACGGCCTGGCCTCGAGACATTCGGCGATGTCCTCGAGCACGTCGTACAGATGGCAGTACACGTCGTCGTTCGATACCCGCACCACGTCGATACCGCCGACGGCCAGGCGGGCGTCACGTCGTGCGTCTTGGTGCGGGTCATGGGTGTCTCCGTCGACTTCGACGGCAAGCCGACGTTCCGGGCAGTAGAAGTCCAGGATCGCCCGCCCGACCGCGTGTTGGCGATGGAACCGATACCCGGCCAAGCGGCGCTTCCTCAGCCTGTCCCACAGGATGACCTCGGCATCCGGCATGCTCCGCCGCAGCTCCCGCGCCCTTGCCCTGATCCAGTCGCGGTCAACGTCCATATGAGCGCCAGACCCCGACCTCCCGTTCCACCCCCGTGTGTCCCTCCCGGGTTCTTTCCTCCCCCCCTCCGGTTCTGTTTCTCCTCCCCCTTCGGGGGGTGGCCGTCACCAATCGTCGAAGGCGAGCACCGGCCGGGGCGGGGGAAGGCCGCCAGACCACATCGCCGGGCCTCGGTATCCCACCCCGCCTCGCAGAGCCTCGGTATCCCTCCCAATGGGAGGGGAGAGAACGCGGGAAGACAGAAGGTTCAGACGGGGCCTTCGGCATCCCAGGTTATGGAGGAGGGCGGGTCGTCGGTGAAGCCCTTGAAGGACGGGCCGCGTAGTCGTCCGGTGCTGGTGAAGTCCTTGTACTGCACCATCGCCACCAGCACCGGCTCCACCCAGACGGCCTGGCGGGGCATCGCCGGGTCGGGGAGGAACGGCGAATCGGGACGGCGCATCTCGTCGAGGGCGGACCGGACGGCGCCGAGCGTGGCGTCACCGAAGCCGGACCCCACCGCCCCCACCCAACGCAGCCCGGCCTCGGTCCACAGCCCGACCAGCAGCGACCCGAAGGTGCCACTCCTCCCACCTTCCCCGGGCAGGAAGCCCCCCACCACGCTCCGAACCGATCGGAACCGGGTGATCTTGCGCCAATCCGCCGAGCGGATCCCCGGTCGGTACGGGGAGCGCCGCTGTTTGGCCACGGTCCCCTCCAATCGGCGCCGGTCGACCAGCTCCCAGAGGGCGGTCGGGTCCTCCTCGATGAAGGTGGACGCCACCATCGGGGCGGGCAGCTCCAGTGCTTCCAGCCGCCGGCGGCGACGCTCCCACGGCTCGTCGATCACCTCGGACCCGTCGTAGAGGATGTCGAACACGACGTACGAGACCGGCACGGCGGTGACGGCGCGGCTGATCCGCTCGGCGCCCGACAGGTTCATCCGCTGCTGGAGCAGCTCGAACGACGGCCGCCCGGTGTCGTCGAGCGACACGATCTCTCCGTCGAGCACCACCGGGCGATCGGCAACCGCCACTGCGAGCTCGGGGTAGCGGGCGGTGGCGTCGTTGCCCAGCCGGGAGCGCAGCGAGACGGCGCCGCCGTCCCACCTCAAGATGGTGCGTACCCCGTCCCACTTCAGCTCGAACACCCAATCGGGATGGGCGAACACCCGCGGCCACGGGCTCGCCAGCATCGGCGGGTAGTCGGGGAGGGCTATGCCTCCAGCTCCCGGCGCACCAGTTGCTGGACGAGACCGCCGTCCAGCCCCTCGCCGGACCGCATCACCTGGCCGATGACCCGACCGGTGAGCCTGCCCGGCGGGGTATCCGGGTCGGCGGCGATGGCGTCGGCGACGACCCGGCGCACGATCTCGGCGGTCTCCTCCTCGCCGACCGTCGCCGGGAGCCACCGCTGCAGGTAGTCGATCTCGGCGGTGAGCCGCTCGACGTGGGCCGCTCCCCGCTCGCCGGCGGCGGCGAACTCGGTGCGTGCCTTCGCCATCCGCTTCACGTAGCTGCCGATGGCGTCGCGGTAGAGCGCATCGTCCACCTCGCCTGCGAACCCGGGATCAGACTTGGTGCGGGAGATCTCGGTCTCGATCTGGCGGACGACGTCGCGGCGCAGGGCGTCACCGGTCTTGATGGCGTCGGTGAGCTCGGCCCGGAGCTGGTGGCGGATGGTGTCAGCGGACATCCCGCCATTCAACCATCACCGGTCGGAGGCCCGGCCGGGGGAGGTTCGTCCGGGAATTGAGAAAACCCCTTGTTTCGGTGTCCGACCGGGTCTACTCTTCCTGGTACGGCCGCTCTGCGGCTTTCTTGATGAACACCTTTGTGAAGCTTTTCACGAGCCACCTCCCACCACAACGAGCCAGGAGACTTAACACATGCTGACCGTTACCGACTGGAGAGATCTCTCGGCGTGCCGGCACTCCGATCCCGAGCTGTTCTTTCCCATCGGGACGACCGGTCCCGCCGTCGACCAGATCGAGAAGGCCAAAGCAATCTGCGGGACGTGTTCGGTCCGCGAGGAGTGTCTGCTCTACGCCTTCGAGACCAACCAGGAGGCCGGGGTGTGGGGCGGTTTCCCCGAGGACGAACGCCGCAGGCTGCGCAAGCGCTGGCTGGCCGAGCGCCGTCGTCAGCGCCAGGCCTCCTGACCGGCCGGGTGCGACCGACTCCCCGCCGCCGCCGGCGGGGACATGGAAGCTACAGACCGAACCCGATGCCGGTGCGGTAGCTGCCGTCGTCGATCTGGACGAACGCAAGCTTCTTGGTGACCAGCCCGAACCGGTTTCCCTTGGTGTCGGTCACCCACACCACCCCCTGCCCGCCGGCGATCGCCTTCTCCAGCTCCGCCCGGATCACCTCCGGGTCGGCGACCTCGATCTCGAGCTCGCGAGCCCCCTGGACCCCGATACGCACCTTGACCGACGTGGCCATGAACTCTCCCGTTGCTGTTCGGCGGAGCCGCCGCTATCTCACCACGAGCTGCGGATGGGCCCGCACCCGTGGCTTGCGGGCTTCGGTCTCGGAGGCGAGCGCCTCGAAGGCGCCTGACGCCTCTCCATTCGGGTCGGCGATCATCGCCGGGATGCCGACGTCCGCCCCCTCCCGCATCGCCGGGACCAGCGGGATCTGACCGAGCAGCGGAACCTCGAGCTCGTCCGCCAGCTCCTGACCCCCACCCTGGCCGAAGATCGGGTAGCGCTTCCCGTCGTCGCCGGTGAACCACGACATGTTCTCGACCACGCCCAGGATCTCCTGGTTCACCTTGCGCGCCATGAGCCCGGCGCGCTTGGCCACCCGCTGGGCCGTCGGCTGGGGGGTGGTGACGATGAGCGCCTGCGCCCTGGGGAGGAACTGGGCGAGCGACAGGGCGATGTCGCCCGTGCCCGGCGGCATGTCGATCAGGAGGTAGTCCGGATCGTCCCAATAGACGTCGACGAGGAACTGCTCCATCGCCTTGTGGAGCATCGGGCCCCGCCAGATCACCGCCTGGTCGGGACGGACGAAGTAGTCCATCGACATCACCCGGACCCCGTAGATCTCGGGCGGCATCAGCGTCTCCCCCACCACCGTCGGCGGCCGATCCGAGCCGAGCATGCGGGGGATGGAGAAGCCCCACACGTCGGCGTCGATGACCCCCACGGTTCTTCCCAGCCGGGCGAGGGCCACGCCGAGGTTGGCGGTGATCGACGACTTGCCGACGCCGCCCTTCCCCGACGACACGGCGATGACCCTGGTGCGGCTGCCGGGGCCGCCGATGGTGACCTCCCTGGTGGCGCCGCCGCCCCTGATCTCGGTGACCAGGGCGCCCCGCTCCTCGTCGGTCATGTGGGTGAACTCGACGGCGACCGAGGTGACCCCGACAACGCCGCGGGCCGCCTCGGTGATGTCCCGGGTGAGCTTGTCCTTCAGCGGGCAGCCGGGGATGGTGAGGGCGATGAGGGTGCTCACCGCCCCCTGAGGGGAGACCTCGAGCGAGCGGATCATGCCCAGGTCGGCGAGGGATCGATGGATCTCGGGATCTTCGACCGCCCCTATCGCCGATCGGACCGCTTCGACATCGACCACGGGCTAACTCCTATCTCCGTAGTGGATAGAAACTATACTGAGCCCTTGATCGGCTCGAATCGCGCCTCAGGGCCACGGGAGAGGTCGCCGATGGACACCACCGCCTTCGACACCCAGGTCGGGGCCCTCACCGCCTCGCTGGGCGACACCACCCGCCGCGGCGTCTACATCGCGGTGCGCTCGGCCGCCGAGCCCGTGACCGTCTCGGAGGTGGCCGCGCTGTTCGACCTCCATCCCAACGTCGCCCGCCACCATCTCGACCGGCTGGTGACGGACGGTTGGCTCCAGGTGACCCACCGCCGCCCCGGGCTCCGCAGCGGCCCGGGGGCGGGCCGGCCGGCCAAGCTCTACGAGGCCACCACCAAGGAGGTCTCGCTCGAGTTCCCCCGGCGCCGCTACGACCTGCTGTCCGAGCTGCTGGTGCGGGTGGTCGAGCGGCTCGAGCCGGAGCGGGCTGCCGATGTGGCCGAGGAGATCGGCCGTGAGTACGGGCGCCAGCTCGCCGACGAGGTCGGTCTCCCCGACGATGCCGGCTTCGATGTCGCCGTCACCGCCGTGGCCAAGGCGATGATGGGGGTCGGGTTCGAGACCGAGGCCCGTCCCGACGACCGCACCCTGCTTACCCGGTTCTGCCCCTTCGGCGATACCGCCGCCAACCACCCCGAGATCGTGTGCCGCATCGACCAGGGCATCGTCAGGGGCCTCCTCGAGGCCGCTCGGGAGCCAGGGGTGGTGCTGGTGACCCCCCACGATTCCACCGAGCTTGGCAGCGAAACTTGGGCGCCCCACCCCCCCCGAAGGTGTGGGGCGCTCAAAACTTGCCCCTATCGAGGAGCGCACACCCACGCGTCGCCGTACCGCACTCCCTGCCATCTCCGT
>JBPCMS010000023.1:0-23013 GCA_051002015.1 Acidimicrobiia bacterium | reverse complement strand
AGCCTCGGCACCCCTCCCAATCGGAGGGGAAAAAGTGGCTGAGCGAGGGTCCTGGGCTAGCCGGGTAGACCGTACAGCTCGAGCAGCTTGGCGGTGACGGCTTCGGGGGAGAAGGCGGCGCTGCGCTCCCTGCCCGTCTCGCCCAGCCTGCGGCGCAGCTCGGGATCGGCGATCAGGCGGCGCAGGGCGGCCGCAGCCGCCGCGGTGTCCTCGACCGGGTAGAGCAGGCCCGCCTCGTCGTCGCCGAGCAGGTCGCGCAGCGGCGGGATGTCGCCCGCCACCACCGGGATCCCGTTCATCATGGCCTCGGCGGCGACCCGGCAGAACGACTCCGAGCGTGATGCCACCCAGACGATGTCGACGGCGGCGTAGGCCAGGCGGACGTCGTCGAGCTTGCCCACCGGGTCGACCCGGTCGGGTCCCCAGTGGTCAAGCCTCTCCCAGATGACACCGGAGTCACCGCGCCTGGCGAGGTTGACGTACAGGTTGAACACCACCGGCTCGTCATCGAGGGCGGCGACCACGGGCGGGACCAGGTCGAAGCCCTTGCGCTCGGTGACACCGCCGAGGAAGCCGATGGTGACCCGCTGGTTCGATCGCCGGTCGGTGGCGACCACCTCGTCGGCCTCGATGGGGTTGGGGATGATGGCGGCGTCGCCCGGTCGGCACAGCCCGTTGGCCACCGCCGACGCCTCCGCCGTCTCGGACACCGCAGCCAGCCGCAGCCGGGGAATGAGACGCCGCACCACGGGCCCCAAGCGCGAACCCCAGGTGGATCCCATGGGGTCGTGGATCCACGCCACCACCGGCTTGCGGGTGACGATGGCGGCGGGGGTTGCCAGGTTGAGCCCGGTGAGGGCGTTGGCGTGGATGGCGGCCACCCGCTTGCGGTTGCGGACCAGCCACCAGGCGATCCGGGCGCCTCCCGCCAGACGGAGTATTCGGTCGGTCCAGTGGTGGGGGCGGCGGGGAAGCAGCACGTACTCCTCGACCAGGTTCTCACGGCGCACCAGGTCGGCGAACGAGCCGGACTCGGGCGAGGCCAGGATGCGAGTCACCTTGCCCTCGAGCTGGCCGAACAGCGTGATGAGGCTGCGGTTGGAGCCGCCCAGCGGGCCCGGAGTGGCCACGAAGAGGATCCCGGGTCGCTCGCTCATTGATGCCTCCATCGCACGCTGGTCGCAGGCGTGACTGCGCGGGATCGGGTCACCGTGCGAGTTGCTAGCCCGGGCGGGATACTACCGTGCCCCCATGATCCGGGAACGTCCCAGATGGGCCGGTTCGCCCGGACCGCTCCGACGACAACCGCTCCACATCAGCCTTTTGGCGGTGATGGTGGCCGTGGTTTCGGCGTGCTCACCCACCACTGCCACCGACCCGGCGGTGACCACCACCGCGGCGTCGTCGGAGGTCACCCACCCCGGCCACGCCACGGATCCCACCGACTCCTCCAACCCACCGGCGACGGCGGCACCCGCCATCCCCGTGTCGGATGCCGACCGGGTGCTCTCCGGCGACGAGTCGTTCCCCGACGGCTTCGTGGTCCCCGCAGGCCAGGTCTGGATGTTCGACCCGGACGTCAGCACGACGGTGGAGGTGGCGGCCAACGTCGTCGTCGAGGGGACCCTGGTGATGCGGCCGTCCTCCGCCGAGGTCGAGCACCTGCTCCGCTTCGTCGACATCGACGAGGACGCCATGGTCGGGGGTGGGATGGAGCCGCTGGCGACCGATGTGGGGCTGTGGGTGGTCGGCGACGGCATGCTCGACCTCCAGGGCACCGAGAAGACCCCGTGGGGCTATCAATGGGACGACGCCTGGGAGGGCGACGAGGTGGTGGCGGCCCCCAATCAGCCGGGCGACTACACCACGTTCGCCCCGGTCACCGGACCCGACGATGTGCCCCCGCCCAACGACCTGGGCTACCCCACCGAGCTGCTCGACCTGTCCCGCAACGTCAGGATCGAGGGGACGGAGACCGGCAGGACCCATGTCTTCGTCCACTCGTCCCGACCCCAGACCATCCGTTTCGTCGCCATCCGCCACGTGGCCCCGGCTCCGGATGGTCCGGACACCAGGGAGCAGCCGTCGAGCCAGACCGGCCGTTACGGGCTCCACATCCACATGAACGCTGACGCCTCGCGTGGCACCCTGGTCGAGGGTGTGGTGATCCGCGACGCCGGCAACCACGCCTTTGTTCCCCACGGCTCCAACGGGGTGACCTTCAAGAACACCATCGCCTACAACGTGTACGGCGAGGCGTACTGGTGGGATCCGTCCACGATGCTCCACCCGGGCAACGAGAGCAACGACATCCTGTGGGACGGCACGGTGGCCGCTCTGGTGTACACCGACGGCAACCGGGGGGCGGCGTTCTCGCTCGGCGGTGGGGAGAACCTGACCCTGGTCAACGCCGTCGCCGTCGGGATCCAGCGGGCGGGGCGGGACACCGCCGGCTTCCAGTGGCCCGGCCACGACGAGGGCGTGTGGAACTTCCGCGACAACATCGCCCACAACAACCACGGCAACGGCATCTTCGTGTGGCAGAACACCAAGCTGACCCACCTGGTCGAGGATTTCCTCGCCTACTACAACGCCAAGGCGGGGATCCACCACGGCGCCTACCGCAACGCCTACCACTACCGGAACCTGCTGCTGCTGGCCAACGGCGAGGGCGAGGAGACCGACATCGCGGTCCGCTCCTCGGCGGTGGGGACCGAGACCCGTGACGGCGGCAATGCCATGCAACTCTGGGAGGATGTCGAGACCGGCGGTGCCGTGCTCCGCACCACCGGCCACGCCCAGGACGCCGCCGCCCCCATCCGCTTCGTCGACTGCGACTTCTCGGAGGTGATCCTCGGGGAGGGGCAGGGCCACTTCTCCATCTACGAGTTCGTCGACTGCGGGCTGGGGCCGGAGGACATCACCGTCGAGGGGATGCACCCCGATTCGGTGGTGCGGGGCCAGAACGGCGGTGAGGCCTGGCAGATGAACGGAGACGGTTCCGTGGCCGCCATCGACCCGTTCGCCTGATCCGACGGCGCCGAAGGGCGAGGGGCGGTGAGGCGTGAGGCCGCCCCTGCGGCCTAAGCCAACCGACCGGTGGACCGCAAACCGACGGCTCGGTCGGTCAAAGGCTCACCGGTCGAGGTACCTCTTGGCCACGTGCGAGAATGACGGGCATGCGACTTGCAGCCAATGTGATGATCGGAGACGAGGAGCTGGCGGCGTTCTGTCGACGGCACGGCATCGTGCGCCTGTCCTTGTTCGGGTCGGCGCTCAAGGAACAGTTGGGGCCGGACAGCGACATCGATCTTCTCGTGGAGTTCGCACTGGGGAGCGTGCCGGGGTTGCTCGGCGTGTCAGCCCTCGAGCGTGAGCTGAGTGAGCTGATCGGCGGCGTTGATGTGGATCTGAGGACACTTGGCGACTTGAGCCCCCGGTTCCGGGGCCAGGTCCGGGACGAGGCACGCCAGCTATATGCAGCCGCGTGACCTCGACCGCGTGGTGCACATGCTCGACGCGGCCAACAAGGCAGTCACCCACGCGGCAGCAACGGACCCTCAGCGACCTCGAGACGGACGAGCTGCTACGTCTCGGGCTGACGAAGCTGGTCGAGATCGTCGGTGAGGCGGCCAAGCAGGTCAGCGAGGCCACCCAGCAGGAGTATCCAGCGGTGCCGTGGTCGGATGCCGCCCGGATGCGAGACCGGCTCGTTCACCACTACTTCGAAGTCGACCTCGCCATCCTCTGGCGGACCGTCACCGAGGAGTTGCCAGCCCTTGTGCACACCCTCGAAGCGGTCGCGGGCAGCCCCGATTGACCCGAGATGGTCCGTCAACTGGGCCACTTGCACGATCCACGGCCATGAACCCGTGACTCGTGCCTCTTCCGAGCCGCGATGGGGGCGGGTCCGAGGGCTCGCTGACGACCG
The DNA here is from genome assembly GCA_051002015.1 of Acidimicrobiia bacterium. Classification (GTDB taxonomy): domain Bacteria; phylum Actinomycetota; class Acidimicrobiia; order Spongiisociales; family UBA5794; genus JACDBE01. Next base: position 19,082 of record JBPCMS010000023.1, on the reverse strand, counting down.
CCCGCCACACCAAGTCGTCCAGAGCATGCGCCAGAGCGGCGCTCAACGAGGCCGGGGGTCGCCCCCCGGTAACGTGGGGACATAGGGCCAGGTACACGGATCGCTCAACGAGGGCCGGGGGTCGCCCCCCGGCAACTGTCGCCGCTCAACGAGGGCCGAGGGTCGGCCCCCGGCAACGTGCTCGTGCGGGACGGCGGAGTATTTCTCCTGGACGAACGCTCAACGTGGGCCGGGGGTCGCCCTCCGGCAACTTGCTTCCACACGCCTCCGTCCGTCCCGGCGCGGGACCCCGCTCAACGAGGGCCGGGGGTCGCCCCCCGGCAACGTGGCCGAAGATCCCCTGGAAGTGCTCGATTGTTGGCGCCGGTCAACGAGGGCCGCCGTTGCGGACCCCGCGCCGGGATGGTGCCCACGCCTTCGTCGGCACAGCTCTGGTGCCGCGCCGAGTGAACGCGGACCGCCCGACAGTCGTGTGGCAAGATGCCCGGTGTCTTCGGTTTCGCCATGTCGAGCAACGTAGCGAAGCGGTGAGACAGAGTTCAGCCCGGAGCTCGGTGGTCGCGAAAAGTTTCCATAAGCCGTGCCGTCACTGAAATGCGGACGAGCGGATATCCACCTCTGAGACCATCGACCCGTTCGCCTGACCGCGTGGCCGCAACGGGCCGCTCGGCCCAGCGTCGGGTCCCTTGGCCACTGATAGAGTGCGGTCACGCAAGGCGGTCTCCGATGGTCGCGGCGCGGGGCGGAACGGCCCGGACCACCGAGCCAACGGTCAATGTGGGGGCATCGTGGATTTCTCCTGGAGTGTCGAGCAGCTTGCCTACCGCCAGACGGTCATCGAGTTCGCCCAGAAGGAGCTCAACGACCGGCTGATCGAGCGCGACCACGACTCGGAGTTCTCTCGCGAGGCCTGGCAGAAGTGCGCCGATTTCGGGCTACTCGGGCTGCCCTTCCCCGAGGAGCTTGGCGGCCAGGGGGCCGACTACCTAACCACGATGCTGGCGATGGAGGCCCTGGGCTACGGGTGCCGCGACAACGGGCTGATCTTCTCGCTCGGCGCCCACCTGTGGTCGGGGGCGACCCCCATCGCCCGTTTCGGCACCCCCGAGCAGAAGGACCGCTATCTGCGGGGGATGATCGACGGCTCGCTGATCGCGGTGCAGGGCATGACCGAGCCCGGGTCCGGATCCGATGCGTACAGCCTGGCCACCACCGCCACCCAGGACGGCGACGGCTGGGTCCTCAACGGCTCCAAGACCTTCATCACCAACGCTCCCGTCGCTGACGTGTTCGTGGTCTTCACCAGCGTCGACCGCTCCAAGGGCTGGCTGGGGATCACCGCCTTCATCGTCGAGAAGGACACCCCTGGGCTGGCCGTGGGCAAGCCGTTCCACAAGATGGGCATCCGCACCTCGCCGATGAGCGAGCTGGTGTTCGAGGACTGCCGGCTCCCCGCCGAGGCGATGCTGGCCAAGCGGGGCTCGGGGATGATGGTGTTCAACCACTCGATCGAGCACGAGCGGGGGGCGATCCTGGCCCACACCATCGGGACCATGGAGCGCCAGCTCGAGGAGGCGGTCGCCTACGCCCGGGAGCGCAGGCAGTTCGGGCAGCCCATCGGCAAGTTCCAGGCAGTCTCCCACAAGCTGGTCGACATGAAGGTGAGGCTGGAATCGGCCCGGCTGCTGGTGTACCGGCTCGGATGGGAATGGGACCGGGGAGGGGGCAAGGCCATCGACGCCTCGATGGTCAAGCTGGTTCTTTCCGAGTCATGGGTGCAGAACAGCCTCGACGCCATGGCCGTCCACGGCGCCTACGGCTACATGTCCGAGAGCCAGATCGAGCGTGAGGTGCGCGATGCCCTGGCCAGCCGCATCTACTCGGGAACCTCGGACATCCAGCGCAACATCATCGCCAGCCAGATGAAGCTGTGAGCTACCGCTACCTCGTCCACCACTACCTCGAGGACGCCGCCGCCCGGACTCCGGAGAAGGTGGCGCTGGTCGACGGCGATCGGTCGATGACCTACGCCGAGCTCGACCGGAGGGCCAACCAGGTGGCCCATCTGCTGGTCGGGCTCGGGGTGCGCCCCGCCGACCGGGTGGGGATCCATCTGCGCAAGTCGATGGAGGCGGTCATCGGCATCTACGGGGCGATGAAGGCGGGCGCCTGTTACGTCCCGCTCGACCCCAGCGCCCCGGAGAGCCGGGTCGGGTACATCGCCGGCAACTGCGGGATCCGCCACATGGTCACCGGGACCGAGAAGCGCCGGACCTGGCCCGGGTTGAAGCCCGAGGGGGCCGACGAGCTGGGCCACCTGCTGGTGCTCAACGCCGCCACCACCGGGGGCCTGCCGCCGGTGGACGGGGTGGAGGTGCTGGCCGCCGACGCCGTCGATGCGCAACCGGAGGGGCCGCTCGACCCGGGCACGGTGCAGCAGGACCTGGCCTACATCCTTTACACCTCCGGGTCGACCGGAGCCCCCAAAGGGGTGATGCTCAGCCACCTGGCCTGCCGCGGGTTCGTGGACTGGGCGGCCGAGGAGTACGGCGTCACCGCCGACGACGTGGTGTCCAGCCATGCCCCGCTCCACTTCGACCTGTCCACCTTCGACCTGTACGCCGCCGCCCGCTCGGGGGCCACCCTGGTGTTGGTGCCGCCCAAGATCTCGGTGTTCCCGGTGGAGGTGGCCAGTTTCATCGACCGGCACCGGATCACGGTGTGGTACTCGGTGCCCAGCATCCTCACCATGCTGGTCGAGCACGGGGAGCTGTCCGTTGGCTCGCTCCCCAGCATCCGGGTGCTGCTCTTCGCCGGCGAGGTGTTCCCCACCAAGTACCTGTCCCGGTTGATGAAGCTGCTCCCCCCGGTCACCTTCGCCAACCTGTACGGGCCCACCGAGACCAACGTGTGCACCGCCTACACCGTGCCCGAGCCGCCCGATGAGGCGGCGCCGCCGGTGTCGATCGGACGGGGGATCGCCAACGTCGAGTGTTTCGTGGTGGACGAGGAGCTGGTCGAGGTGGAGCGGGGTGCCGTGGGGGAGCTGCTGGTGCGGGGGCCGACCGTGATGCGGGGATACTGGGGTGACCCGGAGCGGACCCACGAACGGCTGATCAGGGACCCCAGGGATCCGGTGTTCGGTGACCCGGTGTACCGCACCGGTGATCTGGTCGAGGAGATGCCCGACGGGAACTACCGGTTCCTCGGCCGGCGAGACAACCAGATCAAATCGAGGGGTTACCGGATCGAGCTGGGCGACATCGAGGCGGCCATCAACGCCCATCCCGACGTCCTGGAGTGCGCCGTGGTCGCCGTCCCCGACGAGATGATCTCCAACCGGATCCGGGCCTTCGTGGCGGTGAAGGCGTCGATCACCGAGCACGAGATGGTCGCCTTCTGCGCCGAGATCATCCCGAGGTACATGATCCCCGAAGCGTTCGCCTTCCGGGAGACGCTGCCCAAGACCTCCACCGGCAAGATCGATCGACAGACCCTGGGTGCAGAGGCGGCGGCACCGGTCTGAGACCCGGCCGGTGAGAACCACGCCGGCTGGGTCGGTCCGGGGTCGACGTCTACCGGAACAACCACCCGGACCGCAGCCTCACGGACGGCGGTCTGAGTTGCCTTCCCTCGCCCCGGCCGGTTGTCCGCCTTCGGCGATTGGGTCGGCCACCGCTCCCCCGAAGGGGGAGGGGAGAGGCTCACCCCGGTTTCCCGGCACGGTGGCTGCTCAGCGGCAATCGACAGCTTTGGCCAGTGCGGAGCAGACCTGGTGCATACGGTCGCCGCTGAGACGGCCAAGGCGCTCGGTCAATGTACCTACCGACACACTCTCGACCGAATCGAGGTTGACCGCGGAACGGCGTGGGACGGGGTCCTCGCCGACTTCGAGCACGACCTCGCTCGGAAGCCCGCGAATGACCGTCGTGCACGGAGCTATCAAGGCGCGTCGGAGGCGCGGGATAGCCACTTCTCGTGACAGGACAACCACCGGGCGACGGGAGATCTCGGGCAGTTCGCACCACCAGACCTCCCCTCTCGAAGGGTGCCCATTCACGACGATGCCGCGGCCTTGCGGAAGGTCGCCAGATCACCCCACGCATCGGCCACATCAATCGGATACTCGTCGTAGGCTGCATAGGCAGCGTCGATCTGACCGGCACGATGGCGGGCGAGCAGCGCTGCAAGGGCTTCATCGAGCAGCTTGGCGTCGTTCAACCCTGAGCGAAGCCGCCGGGCATCCTCGAGCAGCCCCTCATCCACCGTGGTACTGACCCGTATCCTTGTCATGCCACAACTATGCCACACAAATGCGACGGGGACAACGTATGCCGAAGGGACGACGGTTGGGTTGGAATCAGTTGAGCTTGGAGTCCACCAGCTTGGTGATCCGCTCCAGGGTCTCGAAGTTGTCGAGGTTCACTTCCTCGGCGTCGACCGAGACGCCGAACTTGCTCTCGATGAACGAGACCAGGGTGAAGATCCCCAGCGAGTCGATCACCTCCTCCTCGAGGAGGTTGGTGGAGTCATCGATGGTGATGTCGCCGTCAGAGGCGAACTCCTCGAGGATGTACTCCTTGAGAGTGGTCTTGGTGTCCGCCATGCGGCAACGCTCCTTGTCTGCTCAGTAGTTGATGGTCGAAACGACGACGTCAGTCGATCGGCATGTCGGTCAGGTACGGGGCCCACAGGTGGCCCGGGGTGCTCTCGACGGTGTGGATGATGTTCCGCATGGCGTCGAGCACCGGCGCCTCGGCACGGTCGTAGACCTCGCCCTGGAGGAGCTGGTGGATCTGCTGACGGTACTCCTTCGACTGGATGAAGAAGGTGAAGAGGTGCATCAGCTTGTAGTACATGCGGATGAACTCGTACCAGATGCCGACACCGGCCTTGACCCTGTCCTCGTAAGGCTGGAAGGCGGCCTCGGAGAAGTCTCCGGTCTCCAACGCCTTGACGATCATCTCGGATGCGTTCCGGGCGCTCTCGCAGGCGATGGAGACACCCGACGAGAAGATCGGGTCGACGAACCGGGCGGCGTCGCCGAGCAGCATCCACCCGTTGCCGATGAAGCGCGACATCTTGTAGGAGTAGTCGGCCTCGGTCCAGAACTCGTCGACCTGCTTGGCCGGATCCAGCGCCTTCACCAGATCGGGGCTCTTGGCGACCATCTCCCAGAACCATTCCTCCTTGCGCTGGCTCGACTGCTTGAAGACCTCGCGCTCGGCGACGACCCCCACCGAGGTGATGGTGTCGGTGATGGGGATCTGCCACACCCATCCCCGCTCGATGGGGAGGAAGTAGATGTGGATGTAGTCGGCGGTGGCGGGATCGTCGCCGCGGTGCACGTTCTCGAACCAGGTGGAGACGGCGAACTGGTTGAACAGCGGGTCCTTGATCCGCAGCCCCCGCTGCCCGCCGAGGATGGTGGAGCGTCCGGAACAGTCGATGACCATCTTGGCCGGCAGGTCCATGGTCTGGCCCTCGATCTCGATCCTCACCCCGGAGGCGTAGTCGTTGTCGTCGAAGAGCACTTCCTTGACGGTGACACCCTGCATGACCTTCGAGCCGAGCGACTTGGCGTGCTGGAGGAGCAGGAGGTCGAGCTTGCCCCGGTCGACGTGGTAGGTGTAGTCCTGGTCGACGCCGGGCTGGGGGAACTCGGCGAACACGATCGACACCTCGCCCTTGGCCGAGGTGGGGTGCCAGGCGGCGCCGTACTTGCGGGGAAACTTCTCCCGTTCCATGACAGGGAGGAAGCCGACATCGTCGAAGTTGCGGGTGGTCGAGGGGACCATCGACTCCCCGATGTGGCGGCGGGGATGCATCGCCTTCTCGATGATCAGGTTGTCGACTCCTGCCATGGAGAGGTAGGACCCGGTCATCGAACCGGCGGGACCGCCGCCGATGATGATCACGTCAGCCATGAAGAGGCCCCCTTGATGATCGTTGTCGAAGTAGAGGTCGCCGGTGGAACGCGTCGGGAAGCGTCGCCATACAGTCGGAACACCCCGGCAGCAGAGGACAAGGTAGGTGATCGCTGCTGGTGCGTCAATCTCAGGGGGTGGGCCGGACGCATCATTGGGCGAGGTCGTCGTCGGGCGGCTCGCTTTCGCCCCGCCGCATGGCGCGGACCGCCAGGAAGCCGAGCATCAGCACCCCGACCCCGACCAGGGCCCACACGATCGGCGGCACCGCCTGGCGCTCGCCGACGATCACCGTGGCCAGGGTCGACCCGGTGGTCTCGGTGGTTGTCGTGGGGGCGTCGGTGGTAGAGGTGCGGTCGCCCCGGTCCCCGCGGTCGCCTCGGTCGCGCCTGGTGGAGTCGGTGGCCCCCTCCGAGCCGGTCTCCTGGCGACCCCCGCCGCCCCGGCTGTCGGGGGAGGTGGTGGGCAGGGCCGCCTCGGTCAACCCGGTGTCACCGGCGATGGTCGAGGTCGTGACCGATTCCCCTGTCGGCTCCTCGGTGACCACCACCGGCTCACCGAAGAACCACTCGGCGGTCGGCTCCTCATGGAGAAAGTCGAGGAGCATGCCCGCCACCTTGTCGCTGCCGGCGCCGTTGGGGTGGATGCCGTCCGAGTTGATGTCGCCGCACTGCCACGTGGTCCCGTCGGCGCGGGGGGTGGTCCCGTCGGCCCACAGATACGGTCCCCATGCGACCCACGGGGCCTCCACCTCGCCCGTGTCCGGGTTGGCGTTGAGCACCGGGTTGCCTGCCATCTGGGCCTCGATGACCCACTTGACCCCGAAGCCCTCCTCGTATGCGTTTGGCTCCGGATTCGGTGAGGACACTGCGTTGTAACCGCCGTAGATCCGGCTCGACATGTAGGCGACCTGCAGGTTGGGCATCTTGTCCTGGATGGTCCGTAGCGCCGAGGTCAACTCGTTGCGGTACTCGAGGGCGTTGGTGGGGAAGGCGGGGGGCTCGGTGTTGAACCCCTCGGGGATCTTTACCCATGCCGCCTGGACCTGGGCTGCGGTGACCCCGGCATTGGTCAATGCTCGGTCGTACAGCTGCCAGACCCCGGCGTTCGGGTCGAGCCAGGCACTGACCGGTTCGCCGTTCTGGGCCCCGTTGACCAGGACGATGGAATCCGCCATGTCCGGGTCAGCCCCTGCCACCGACAGGAAGGCGGTGAACTCGCGTCTGGTGTTCGATACTCCGATCGAGGCGAAGACGATCTTGCCGTCGGGGTCGGGCTCCCCGGCCTCGTTGCGCGGGAGGATCTCGGAGGCGCGGACCATCCCCAGGGCGAGGTGGTCGTCTGTGATCTCGTTGGAGCCGCCCGGGTAGAGCCCGCCCTCGGCGCCCTCGTAGGTCCCGGTGCCCAGGTCGTTGATCGGCGTGTTGCCGGTCGAGGTGAGCGAGCAGTCGATGTCGTTGCCCGCCTGGGCCAGGGCGGATGTGGCGCCAAATGCCACCAGCATCGCCGACATCACGGCGGCGCCGAGCACGGCGAAGCGGCGACGAGTCGGCGTTGGCGATCCCACGGCAGCGAGCTTAGGAGGGACCGGCTGCTACACCGTCTGCGCCGGCCACCGATCCACCGTCGGTACCCGCCTCCGCAGGGTTACGGCCGGGCGCCGCTCCCAGAATCGCCCCGACCAGCAGGAACGGGACGGCGAACATGGCGGCGGTGACCAGATCCCGCCTGAGCCCGGCGAAGCGGGTCATGCCCAGGACGAGCAGGGCGTGGATCGAGCCGAGGAAGAACACGCCCCGCAGACCCCCGTCGGCGAGATCGCCCAGCGCCGAACGGCGGTGGTGGCGGATCCGCCTTCCGATGGGCTCGGCCAGCATCAGCCCCAATGCGCAGATGACGCCGACGGCCGCCCCCGGCCTCGAGCTCCCGGCGAGGCCGGCCACGTAGCCCATCAACCCGACCACGCCGGCGGCGCCCGGGCCCAGCGACAGGGCACGCAACGGCCATCCGGCCAGGCCGAGCGGCAGCGCCATCGCCGCCAGACCCATGGCCAGTTCGGTGTCGGGCACGGTGATCAGCATCCCCACCATCGAGACGAACATGAAGGGTGGGCCTGCCGCCGACGTGCGGAAGTGGCGGTCGAAGTCGACCACCAGCCCGGCGGCGACGGCGATGGCGATGACCAGGAGTGGGTTGGGGCTGAACCTCCCCACCTCAGCCCAGTAGACGATGGAGGCGGCGCCGGGGACGCCGGCGATCATGACCTCCCAGACCCTGCGCCCGATCACGGCCCCGGCCGTGAGCAGGACGACACCGACAACGAGCCCGACGGGGACCTCGGTGTGGCGCCACATGACCGCAAGACCGCACACCGCCATCAGCGCCCCGGCCCATGGCAGCGGTTGGGTGGGGCGGCTCCTCGACCCGTTGCGGGTGGCCCACAGCAGCCCGGCGATGACGGCGAGCCCGGTGCCGAGGAGCAGCCCGAAACGGGCGGGCTGCGACTGGGCCAGGTCGGAGAGGAAGCGGCGCACCGCGAGATCCTACGCGAGGAACGCGGCGATGCCGCGGGTCACAGACCGAACACGACCCGGGCGGTGTGGAGCCCGGCGACGAGCTGATCGATCTCGTCCTCGGTGGTGTACAGGTAGAACGAGGCGCGGGCGGTGGAGGCCAGCCCGAGGTGGCGCATCAGCGGCTTGGCGCAGTGGTGGCCGGCCCTGATCGCCACCCCGTTCTCCTGGTCGAGGATTGTGGCGATGTCGTGGGCGTGGATGTCACCGAGGGTGAAGCTGACCGCCCCGCCCCGGTCGGCCGGGTTGCTCGGGCCGTGGATGGTCAGGTCGGGGACCTCGGCGAGCCGGTCGAGGGCGTATGTGGTGATCGCCGTCTCGTGGCGGCGAACCGCCTCCATCCCGATCTTGTCGAGGTAGTCGACGGCGGCGCCGAGCCCGACTGCCTGGGCGATCGGCGGTGTCCCCGCCTCGAACTTGTGGGGTACCGGTGCCCAGCGCGACTCGTACAGACCGACGTCGGAGATCATCTCGCCGCCGCCCTCCAGCGGGCTCATCTCCTCGAGACGATCGGGGCGACCCCACAGACAGCCGATCCCGCTCGGGCCCAGCATCTTGTGCCCGCTCCAGGCGACGAAGTCGGCGCCCATCGTGGACACGTCCACGGGGAGGTGGGGGACCGCCTGGGCGGCGTCGACCACCACCACCGCACCCACCGCATGGGCCGCCTCGGCGAGCCGGGTCACCGGCGGGATGGCCCCGGTGACGTTGGAGGCGGCGGTGACGGCGAGGATCCTGGTGCGCTCGTCCACGACCGAATCGAGGTCGGACAGGTCGAGCCGATAGTCGGGGCCGACCGGGATGTAGGCCAGTTCGGCGCCGGTGCGTCTCGCCACCAGCTGCCAGGGGACGATGTTGGAGTGGTGCTCCATGACGGTGAGCACGATGCGGTCGCCGGGCCGCAGGTGGTCGAGCCCCCACCCGTAGGCGACGGTGTTGATGGCGGCGGTGGTGCCCTTGGTGAACACGATCTCGGCCGGGGACGACGCCCCCACCATGGCCGCCATTTTGGCCCTGGCCCCCTCGTAGGCGGAGGTCGCCTCATCCGACAGGGTGTATGCGCCCCGGTGCACGTTGGCGTACCGGGTGCGGTAGAACTCGGCCTCGGCCTCGATCACCTGGATCGGCTTCTGGCTCGATGCGGCCGAATCGAGGTAGACCAGCGGTCGCCCGTTCACCATGCGGTCCAGGATCGGGAAGTCCTGCCGCAGGTGGGCGAGCGAGTTCATCGCGCCGCCGGCGCCGGGCGGAAGCTCTCGTAGCCGTCCGCCTCGACCCGGCGGGCCAGATCGGCGCCGCCGCTGGCCACGATCCGCCCGTCGACGAAGACGTGGACGTGGCTCGGCTCGAGGTACTCGAGCAGCCGCTGGTAATGGGTGATGACCAGGAAGCCCCGCTGGTCCGATGCCATGCGGGCGACCCCCTCGGCGACGGTCTTGAGGGCGTCGATGTCGAGCCCGGAGTCGGTTTCGTCGAGGACGGCCAGCACCGGCTCGAGCACGGTCATCTGCAGGATCTCGTTGCGTTTGCGCTCACCGCCGGAGAAGCCCTCGTTGAGGTAGCGGTCGGCGAAGGACGGGTCCATGCCGAGGCTGCGCATGGCGTCCATGACCTTGAGCCGCAACTCGAGCACCGTGTACACGGTGCCGGTGCGGTTGGTGAGGGCGGTGCGGAGGAAGTTGACCACCGAGACCCCCGGGATCTCCTCGGGGTACTGGAAGCCGAGGAACATCCCGGCCCGACCCCGCTCGTTTGCGGTCCATGCGGCGATGTCCTCGCCGTCGAACCGGATGGTGCCCTCGGTCACCCGGTACGCCGGGTGTCCCATCAGCACCAACGCCAGCGTGCTCTTCCCCGAGCCGTTGGGGCCCATCAGGGCGTGGATCTCGCCCCGGTCGACCTCGAGATCGAGCCCCTTGATGATCCCGGTGTCCTGGACGGAGACGTGCAGCGATGCGATGGAGAGGAGGGGTCCGGCCATGTCCCCATTGTACCGGCGGGGGTCCGGGTCGAAACCTGTGGACCGTTCCCGGTCAGGTCGACCGGATGGCCTTCGCCGCCAGGGCGGCGTTGTCGAGATCGATGGCGGCGAGCGGGTCGAACTGTTGCAGGTAGACCCGGCCGATGCCGAGCGACGCGATGGCGGCGAACTCCTCCGCCACCCGGTCGACGGGCCCATGGGGGATGCCCCGGTGGTGGAGCCGGTCGACCAGGGCGCTCCGGTCGATGCCGCGGCGAGCCACCGTCTCCGCCAGCCGATGCTCGTAGTCGGCCCGGTCTGCCCCGACAATGGGGGTCACCAACGCCGACATCGTCACCGCATCCGGGTCGCGCCCGATGGCGTCGGCGGCCCGGCGCATGGCGGCCGTCCGGTGCCGGACCGTGTCGGGGTCGACGGAGAACAGGTTGTACTCGTCTGCGTGACGACCGGCCAAGGCAGGAGTGCGCCGCTCCCCCGAGCCGCCGACGATCATCCGCACCTGCGCACCCGGGCGCGGGTACAGGTCGAGGTCGGTCAACCGGTAGTGGTCGCCCGCCACCGGACCGTTGCTCCTGCCCAGCGCCGCCGACACATACGCCAGCGCCTCCTCGAAGCGGGAGAAGCGCTCCGCCGGTGGGGGGAGCCGCAACCCCAGCGCCTCGTGCTCACCCGCCATCCAGCCGGTCCCCAGCCCCAGCTCGAACCGGCCGCCGGTCATCTCGTGCAGCGTCGCCGCCGACTTGGCGATCACCGCCGGGTGGCGGAAGGTGATCGGGGTGACCAGCACCGTGAGGGCGATGGAGGAGGTCTCTCGAGCGATCCCTCCCAGGGAGGTGAAGGCGTCGGTGACGGGGCGCGACACGGTGTGGTCGAGGTAGTGGTCCGAGCGGGCGAAGCCGTCGAAGCCGGCGGATTCCGCCCATCGGGCCAGCGAAAGCAGGTCCTGGTAGCTACCGCCGAGCTGCGGCTCGACCATCAGCGCAACCTTCATGGCGCTCACCAGCCCCGCTCCCGCCACGCCTGAAGCGACGGCTGCTCGGTGCCGATGGTGGTGTCGAGGCCGTGGCCGGGCATCACCAGCGTGTCGGGCTCGAGCGTGAACAGCTCCCCGGTGATGCTGTCGATGATCCGATCGAACGACGAGTAGGGGAACCGGGTGGCCCCGGGCCCTCCAGGGAACAGGGTGTCCCCCGAGAAGACGACACCGGGGATGACGAAGCAGGTCGAGCCTGGGGTGTGGCCGGGGGTGTGTCTGGCGTCGATGACCAGCTCGCCGACCGTGATCGCCCCCGGCGCCACCGGCTCGTCGGGCGTCATCCCGGCGATCTCGGTGTCTGCGGGATGGAGGCGGAACGGGATGTGGAGCATCGCCGCCGTCTCCCGAGCGGCGCCGACATGGTCGAAGTGGCCGTGGGTGGTCAGGATGGCGACCGGTTCGAGGTCGGAGACGGCGGCGGCGATGCGGTCCGGCTCGAAGGCGGCGTCGATGATCACCGCCTTGCCGGTGGTGGCGCACGCCACCACGTACACGTTGTTCTCGTAGGCGCCGACGGTGATCTTGCGGATCAGGGCCGCCGCCCCCTCGTGGTGCCACGGTGGAGGCATCGGGCCAGGCTAGGGGGTGCCACAATGCGCCGCCCACGTCCCAAGGAAGCCGCACGATGAACTTCGCCTTCACCGAGGAACAGGAGATGCTGCGCAGCTCCGTCGCCGGCTTCCTCGATGCCAAGGTGCCGATGACCCGGGTCAGGGAGCTGATGGAGTCCGACCCGGGATACGACCGAGCCATCTGGGCCGAGATGGCGGGGCTGGGTCTGCCCGCCATGCACATCCCCGAGGAGTACGGGGGCGCCGGGTTCACCCAGCTCGAGCTGGGCGTCGTACTGGAGGAGGCGGGGAGGAGGCTCACCCCTTCGCCGCTGTTCGCAACCGTGGTGCTCGGCGCCAACCTCCTGCTGCTGGCGGGGAGCGAGGAGCAGAAGCAGGGCCGGCTTCCCGGCGTCGCCGCCGGGGAGCGGACGCTGGCGGTGGCGGTCGTCGACCAGGGTGGCGGCTGGGACCCCGACTCGATCACCACCACCGCCCGCCCCGAGGGCGGCGGCGTGGTCCTCGACGGGGTGAAGTCGTACGTGGTCGACGGCCACACCGCCGACGTTGTGATCGTCGCCGCCAAGGACGAGGCGGGGGAGCTGGGGTTCTACCTGGTGGAGGGCGACGCCGCCGGGGTGACCAGGGAGCTGTTGGTCACCCTCGACATGACGCGCAAGCAGGCCGTGGTCCGCCTCGACGGGGTGGAGGTCGGTCCCGAGGCCAAGCTGGAGCGGGGCGGCGCCGAGGTGCTGGCCGATCACTACGACCTGGCCGCGGTCGGGCTCGCCTTCGAGGCGGTCGGCGGTGCCGCCAGATGCATGGAGATGTCGGTCGCCTACGCCAAGGCGCGGATCCAGTTCGGTCGCCCCATCGGGTCGTTCCAGGCGGTCAAGCACGCCTGCGCCGACATGCTGGTGGCGGTGGAGTCGTCTCGGTCGGCCGCCTACTACGCCGGTTGGGCCGCATCGGTCGGCGACCCCGAGCTTCGCATCGCCGCCCCCTTGGCCAAGGCCTACTGCGCAGACGCCTACTTCCAGGTCGCCGCCGCCACCATCCAGGTGCACGGCGGCATCGGTTTCACATGGGAGCACGACGCCCACCTGTACTTCAAGCGGGCCAAGACCTCACAGCTGATGCTGGGCGACTCCGCCGCCTGGCGTGCCAAACTCGCCGACCGGATCGGTCTGTAGAGGCGCCGGCGGGCGTGTCCGGCGAACCTTAGGTTCTGCGTACCCCTGGCGAGTACCAATCCGCTGAAGTTCGAGTGGCGACGGTCCGGGAGATCAGGTCTACGGGGCGATCTCCTGCATGTAGGCCTCCAGCGTGGCGATGTCCAGCTCGCCGCTGGAGCGGCGGACGACGTTGCCATCGCCGTCGGCGAACACGTAGTAGGGGAAGCCACCGGCGCCGTATGCGGCCAGGACCTCGTTGCCGTCGCCGTCGCGGATCATCGGGCTGGTCCAGCCCTCACGCTCCATCCATTCCGACGGCGGGTAGTTGGGCTGCGAGGAGTTCATCGAGGTCAGCACCGACACGATCTCGACACCCTCGACCCCACCACCGGCGTCGAGCCACGCCTGGACGCGCGGAACCTCGGCCTGGCAATGGGGGCACCAGTGGGCGAGGAACAGGATCGCCTTGGGACTGCCGTCGGTCGGGTCGATCGACACCGTGTTCCCGTCGAAGTCCTCACCTTCGACGGCCGGGACGGGGGCGCCGACCGACGGGTCGTTGGCGGGCTGCATGTTCGTCTGGTAGGGACTGAGCGCCTCGCCGGTGACCTCGGGGACGCCGGTCTCGGCGTTGATCGACCGGTCCGAGCTGAACACGATGGCGGCGATCAGGGCGAGGGCGACGCCGACGAACACCACCGGGAGGACCGGGAACGGCTTCTTCGGCGCGGGCAGCGGCCCCCGCTTGGTGGGGGCGGAAACCCCCCGAGCGGTGCCAGCGGAAGACTTGGCTGCCGTGACGCTCGACGACCCGGAGGCTTTGTTCGAGGCCTTCGTGGGCGGGGTCGGTCGCTTCTTGGCGGTAGTCACGAGATCACCTCCGGATCGACGGAGCTGTCGGGGTCGGGGGAGCGGTCGTTGGCCCGGGCCACGACCATCAGCGCAATGATAAGGGCAAACCCGCTCAAAGCCATATAGGGGATGGTCGCCCAGCCCCACACCCACAACGGGTCGGCGGTGCACGGGGCGGTCAGCGAGCACGAGCCCCCGGATTCCAGCGACGGGAAGTTCTGGATGATGTAGTGCCGGATGCTGATGGCGAGCCCGATGGCGGCCAGGGTCACCGCGTACGGCCGGATCCAGCGGTCCCGGCGCCAGGCGGCGATCCCGAGGATCGGCACCAGCGGGTACATGGCGATCCGCTGGAACCAGCACAGCCGGCACGGCTCGAAGTGCTCCACCTCAGACAGATAGAGGCTGCCAAGGGTGCATACCAGGGCGACCACGAAGGCGAACCAGTACTCGTAGCCGTGGAGCGACCGGTGGATCCGGTCCCGGAGCCCGGCCAAGCCGCCGGAGAAACGGGCCCCGATCCACACCACGACGAGCCCGACCACGGCCACGTTGGCCAGCAACGCCAGGATGGCGAAGAATAGCCTCATGGTCTCGAGGATGGGCGCCTCCGTTGCCGCGAGGGGGCGACGGTACCATTGCCCGGTGACCTCGATACTGGTGGCCACCGCCCTGGTGCTGGTGCTCCTCCTCGTCGCCTTCGCCTTCCTGTGGCAGGAGCGGCGCCCCCGCCCCGAGGCCTCGGTGACCTACGGGATCGAGGACGCCATCGACTTCATCACGGCGCGGCTCACCCCGGCGACGGCGGCCCGTGTCGGTCGCAACGACGTACGGCGGATCCTGGCCTGGCAGATGCGGTACGTGCAGGACCCCGACCTCCGCTCGGACGACGACGTGGTGGTCGTCGGTGGTCTCGAAGCGGCCGAGTTCGCCCAGCAGCAGGCCCTCGCCGAGGGTCACCCGTATGATGGCGACGTGATCATCGAGGTGCTCGACCGCCAGTCCGAATACCTCGCCGCCCTCGGCGCCATCGGTGATCCGGTAGCCCCCGACCAGGTGCAGCGGGTCATCGACCGATGGGCCGAGCCGGGCCAGCCGGCTACCCAGGAGGAGACGCCGCGATGACGGACACCGCCCCACCGCACGACGATCCCCGCCGCGCCTGGGAGGACGCCTACCGCTCGGGGCGGCACCGCAAGGATCGCTTCACCACGATGTCGTTCGAGGACGTTCCGGCCCTCGGTCTCCCCGAGGGAAGCGAACCGGACGAGTCGATCGGCTACCCGGGGGCCTTCCCCTACACCCGCGGGATCCACCCCTCCGGCTACCGGGGGAAGCTGTGGACGATGCGCCAGTTTGCCGGGTTCGCCTCGGCGGCGGAGACCAACGAGCGGTTCCGCTACCTGCTCTCCCAGGGCCAGGACGGGCTGTCGGTGGCATTCGACATGCCCACCCTGATGGGGCTCGACGCCGACGACGACCGGTCGCTGGGTGAGGTGGGGCACTGCGGGGTGTCGATCAGCTCGTCGGACGACATGGTCGACCTGTTCGACGCCATCCCGCTGGGGGACGTCTCGGTGTCGATGACGATCAACGGGCCCGCCGAGGTGCTGTTCGCCTTCCTGCTCGTCGCCGCCGAGGAGCAGGGTATCGCCTGGACCCGGCTCAAGGGCACCCTGCAGAACGACATCCTCAAGGAGTACATCGCTCAGAAGGAGTGGATCTTCCCGCCCCAGCCGCACATGCGGCTGATCGTCGACATGATCGAGTTCTGCATGGATGAGGTGCCGATGTGGAACACGATCTCGATCAGCGGGTATCACATCAGGGAGGCGGGGGCCACCGCCGCTCAGGAGCTCGCCTTCACCCTGGCCGACGGTTTCGCCTACGTCGAGGCCGGGATGCGGCGCGGGATCGACGTCGACCGATTCGTCCCTCGGCTGTCGTTCTTCTTCGACGCCCACCTCGACTTCTTCGAGGAGATCGCCAAGTTCCGGGCCGCCCGGCGCATCTGGAGCCGTTGGATGCGCGACCGTTACGGGGCCAGGGACGAGCGGTCGCTCAAGCTGCGCTTCCACAGCCAGACCGCCGGGGTGTCGCTTACGGCGCAACAGCCGGAGAACAACATCGTGCGCACCGCCATCGAGGCGCTGGCGGCGGTGCTGGGGGGCACCCAGTCGCTGCACACCAACGCCCTCGACGAGGTGTACGCCCTGCCCACCGCCAAGAGCGCCGAGATCGCCCTGCGCACCCAGCAGGTGCTGGCCGAGGAGACCGGGGTGGCCGACAGCATCGACCCGCTGGGCGGCTCCTGGTTGGTGGAGGAGATGACCGACCGCATCGAGGCGATGGCCGAGGAGATGTTCGCCACCATCGACCGGATGGGCAACGGGTCGATCCTCGACGGGGTGCTCGCCGGGATCGAAGAGGGCTGGTTCCAGGGAGCGATCGCCGACTCCGCCTACGAGTTCGAGAAGGCGGTCACCTCCGGGGAGCGTTCCATCGTCGGGGTCAACGTCCATGTCAGGACGGTCGAGGAGCCGCTCGACATCCTGAGGATCGGGACCGAGATCGAGGAGGGCCAGCGGGCCCGGTTGCACCGGCTGCGGGGCGACCGGGACGAGGCGAGGGTGGCCGCTGCCCTCGCCGCTCTCGAGGCGGGCGCGCGGGGTGACGCCAACACCATGCCGCTGCTCATCGAGGCGGCGCGGGCCAGGGCGACGCTGGGCGAGATCGTGATCACACTGAAGTCGGTGTTCGGCGGCTACCGGGAACCGCCCCGGGTGTGACCATGGGTCGGCTGCGACGGTTCGAGCATCACCGCTTCGTCGGGCTGCGCGACACCATGATCGTGTACGACTGCGACGACGACACCCAGTTCGAGGCGTTGGCGGGGCGGATCGAAGCCGGCGACCTCATCCGGGGCAGGCAGGTCCAGTCGTTTGGCCCCGACTCGCTCGCCGAAGCCCGCAACCGGGGATTCTCCCCGCCGGTCTGACCGGTCGCCTCCAGGCTGGATTCAGTCGAATCCCCAGAACGGGCCCCGCAGACCAACCTCGGC
Source organism: Acidimicrobiia bacterium (assembly GCA_051002015.1). Classification (GTDB taxonomy): domain Bacteria; phylum Actinomycetota; class Acidimicrobiia; order Spongiisociales; family UBA5794; genus JACDBE01. The sequence continues at coordinate 1,926 of JBPCMS010000023.1, read as the reverse complement.
GAAGCGGGCCCCATCACGGAGCACCCGAGTGGCACCGAGGCGAAGGGATGCGCCATGACGATGCCCCCTTCGTCGCCGAGGGCGAGATGACGGGCGCCGGCGAGGCGGGACGCAGACGTCCTCGTCTTCACGCTCCACGGCTGGCGACTCCCTGTCGACGGATCACCGGGACGCCAGTTCGTGATGAGAAGAGTCGTCGCCGCCCTGTTCATCGCCCTGGATGGGGTGACCGAGGCACCCGGCCAATGGCAGGACGAGTTCGACGAGGACATGGGCGTGGCGATGGTCGAGGCGCTGGCCACCCAGGACGCCGTCCTACTCGGTCGTGTCACCTACCAGGAGTGGGCGAGCTACTGGCCCAACGCCGAAGTCGACATGCCGTTCAAGCACCTCATCAACACGACGCCGAAGTACGTCCCCTCGACCACGCTGCAGGGCATCGAAAGAGAACACGATCCTCATCGACGGACCCGTCGCCGACTTCGTCCGCCATTTGCAGCGCCAGGACGGCCAGGGTCGTCGAGGATACGGACGCCCTCAGAACGAGTAGAGACTGAGCTGCTCCGCGTTCGGCTGGGGTTGAACCACCAGTAGCGCCCCGAGTGCGTCTGTGTCTGTGATCGGCACCGCCCCAAGCCGGGACAACGCCTCGTTGCCGGCTCCCTCGCCAGCGCCTCTCCACACCGCCACGACACCGTTCTTGGCCCGCAGCGCCTCGGTGGCGCCCGCCCAGGTTCCTCCGGAGTCCTCGCTGCTGGCCACCACCATGGTCACGGCGGAGAGGGCGTAGATGAGCTTGTTGCGGGCCATGGCGGAGGCCGGGGTGAACCCGGAAGTCGGCGACTGCTGGGTGATGAGACAGGTCTGGCCACCATCGAGGGCGGTGAGGATGTCCGAGTTCCTGATCCGGGCCAGCAATGAGTCGGCGATGACTCCCACGACCGACCCGCCAGCTTGATAAGCGGCGTTCATTGCCAGTTGGTCGATGCCCCGCGCTCCACCCGACACGACCGGCCTGCCCAGACGGACCGCTTCGTTGGCCGCCTGCTTGGCCACCTCGGCGCCTGCTCGTCAACTTCTCTCGATCCGACGATTCCGATCCCGGTCCGGGCGAGGAGACTCCTGTTACCGACGCCGAACAGGACCGACGGGGCGTCCGACTTCAGGCGATCCCTGAGCCGGGTCGGGTAGTCGGGGTCGACGATCGTCAGCACCCATATGCCCCTGCGACCCAGCTCGTCGGCCTCGAGGACCGCCGCCGCCCCGTCGGCGACGAGCGCCTCGACGGCTTCGGCAACGTCGGGAGGAGCCTCGGAGAGGCCGGCCGCCGACCGGTTGCGGTCGAAGACGTCGGCGGGTCGCAGACCCTGGTCGCTGAGGACGGTGGCCAGGCGATGCCACTTGCCGGGTGACAAGGACGGCCGCCGACTCGACCCGAGTCGGGTCGTCAACGCGATGACTGCCTTGGCGTCGTCGGTGAACATCATTGGCCCCTGTTGGACGTGTCGCTCAGAGCCACAGGGTAAACGGGCCCTGTCCCTGCCGATCGAAGCTGCCCGCCCAGCACGGTGAAGGTCCAGCGGGAATCGCCCATGTCATCGATGAGGAACACGGGCCCCGACCGTGTCTCCACCACCTCGAAGGCGCCGGCGACGTTGCGAGCCTGCTGGCAACCGTTCTGCATCGTCTTCTGCGGCTGCGACGACCTGACCCGGTTGAAGGCGCCAACCAACACCAGCCTGGACGGTGATGACGCTCATGGCGTGGGCGACGACGTCGTGCAGCTCGCGGGCGATGCGGGACCGCTCCTCGGCAACCGCCCGGTGGGCGAGTTGGCGTTCGGCCGCCTCCAGGGCGGCGGTCTTCGCCTCCAGCTCGACGACATGGTCGCGCCGGGTCGCCATCAGCACCCCGAGCATCCACACC
>JBPCMS010000022.1:0-4443 GCA_051002015.1 Acidimicrobiia bacterium | reverse complement strand
AGTCTCCTTCCATCGGCGGAGCCTCTAACGTCCGATCATGGCCTGGCTGATCGTCATCCTGTTGATCTCGGCCCTGGTCGGACGGCTGCGAGGCGGCCGGTTGAGGAACCTCGCCGGTGCCCATGCCCGGGCCTGGTGGCTGCTGCTGGTCGGTCTGGTGATGCAGGCCGTCGCCACCTATCTGCCGTCCGAACAGAGCCGGCTCGCCGTATGGATGCTGCTCGGCTCGTACCTGCCGATCCTGGTCATGGTGTGGATCAACCGCAACGAGCCCGGCATGTGGATCGCCGGGGTCGGGATCCTGATGAACTTCACCGTGATCAGCCTCAACGGGGGGATGCCGGTGCTCGCCGCCTCCATCGAGATCGCCGGGGGCAGCGCCGCCGCCGCCGACATCAGCGGCAAGCACGTGCTGCTCACCGCAGATACGATCGTCCCCTTCCTCGGCGACCTCATCCCGCTCCCCCGCAACGTGATCTCGCTCGGTGACGTGTTCCTCGCCATCGGGCTCGGGGTGTTCGTCGAGGAGCAGACGAGGCGTCATCCCCGGCTGTTCAGCCGTCAGGCGAGCAGCGTGTCCGGTTCCGCCGCCAAGCTCTGAACCGGTGCCACCGGGTCAGCGACGGACGACGCCGAAGATCGCCCCCAGCGTGGCCAGCGCCTCATCCGAATGGTCGGGGGCACTTGCGGCTACCAGTGCCAGCGCCTCGTCGGCGGCCAGGCCCTCCCCGGAGGTCGCCTCGTCGAAGGCGGTGGCCACCTGGACCACACGCCGCACCGATCGCAGATAGGGGTCTTCGGGATCGGGGGGAACGACCGCGTCGGCCGCCTCGGCCAGCCCCGGGGCGCGGCGCATGATGGCCGCGCTCCATTCGGCCACGGTTTCCCGGTCGAACCCTGGGCGGGTTGTGGGCGACCGGTCGAGCCCCACCCTGCCCACATCGCCGGCCCGGGCGGTATGACCGACGATCTCGAGGGCGGCGTCGTCCATCCCCAGCCGGCGACCGACGGCGACGGCGACGATCGACGAGCGATCGGTGTGCCCCGGCCGGGAGGCGCCGTTGAGCTCGGCCAGCCTGCCGAGGGTGTGGGCGACCTCGGCGGTCGTCCGCCGCCACGCCCGGTGACGCGAGAAGGCGAGGTAGCCGCACCCGTACACCATCGCCCCGGCGCCGAGCGCCCACCAGCCTGCCCGCGGCCATGCCAGCACGAACGCCATCGCCACCGCGGGAAGCCCGACGAGCAACCACCAGTCGCGGTGCCGCCCCGTGGCCGACCACGGGTTCACCGACCGGGACCCGATGCCGTCAACCATGGCGGACCTCCCGCTCGGCGAGCCGCCTCGCCTCATCGTCCGAACCGACCCCGCACGCCTCGACGGCGATGCCGGTGGTGGTCAGCAACTCGATCAGCGCCTCGACCACCTCGGGGTCGAACTGGCTGCCCCCGCACCGGCGGAGCTCGTCGAAGGCGTACGCCTGGGTCAGCGCCCGGCGATAGGGGCGGTGGGTGGTCATGGCGTCGTAGGCGTCGGCGACGGCGAGGATCCTGGCCTCGAGCGACTGCCCACCGTCGCTGCGCTCGCCACCGTAGGCCGAGCCGTCGAAATGGGTGTGGTGCTCGACGATGATCGGCGCCACCGGTCTCAGGAAGGCGATGCCGTCAAGCAGACCGGCGACGACGGCGGCGTGTTCCTGGACCCGCCGGTACTCGTCGGTGGTCAATCGCCCCCGCTTGCGAAGCAGGTGGCGGTCGACCACCACCTTGCCGAAGTCGTGGAGCAGTGCCGCCGTCTCCAACCGGTGCAGACCGGTGCCGGTGAGACCCATCGCCCCGCCCAGCTCGACGGCGATGGCGGCCACCCGCTGACAGTGGCCCCGGGTGTACAGGTCCTTGGCCTCGACCGCCAGCAGCAGGCTGTCGACGGTCTGCTCCCGAGCCCTGGCCACCCCGACCCTGAGCCGATCGGCGGCCGACACCACCAGTAGCCCGGCGGCGACGAGGGGAGCGGCCACCCAACCGGCGTCGTCGAGGACACCGCCGAGGACGGCGGCGGTGGCTCCGAGCGCCGCCATCTCCGCCAGCTCCCAGCCGGCGGGCAGGTGGCGGACGGAAGGGGGCAGGGGAAGCCCGGTGGTGCGGGGCAGGACCCATCGCTGCAGGTGGACAACGGCGCTGGCGCCGAGCCCGGCGAAGACGGCCACCCATCCGCCCTCCGAGACGGCCAGACCGACGACGGCGGCGCCGGCGGTGACGGCGGGGACATGGGCGAGGAAGCGGCCGGAAACCGCAAAGCGGTCTCCGTGGCGGGCCCGGTGCACCACCCCGGCGGCCAGGGCGGCGAGGGTCGCCCCCATGATGACCCCGGTGGGGGCGATCAGGGGGACCATGGCAACCAGCGCCGGCCAGCCGGCCCCACCGAAGGGCCGTCCCCTCTCCGCCAGCATCCCCTCGACCATCACGTACAGCAGCGTCAGCATCAACCAGGCGAGGAACGGTGAGGGCCTCGCCTGGACCACGATCACCCCCGCCGCCGCCACCAGGGCGAGCAGCCCGAGCGGGAAACGGGCGAAGTCCCTCGGGTCCATCTCGATGGGATGGAGCTCACGGGGGAAGGCCCCCGGGCGCGCCGGTCGACTCGGGTCGTCCCGGTTCGACACCTTGTTGTCGATCGGCTTCATCTCGAAGATCTTCCATAGGCGGCCATGCGACACAATGGTCAGCGCGGTCCGCCCTTCCCCGTCGCCACGGGAGTTGGTCTCTCGGCGGCGCTCCACCCGGGGGCCGATCTCTCCGAGGAGCGATCGCGGCGGCCAACCTAACCGTGTCGGCTCCCGCCGCAAAGGATCCCGACGGGTACTCCCCTCTCCGGTGCCATCATCGGAGGATGCCCGGCACCGCTCCCGCCACCGACCCGGACCTCACCGCCGCCGTCGTCGGCGCCGCCCGCGGCGTCGTGGTCTCGGCCCACCACCTGGCCAACCGCACCGGGGTGGCCATCCTGCGGGCCCGGGGCAATGCCGTCGACGCCGCCATCGCCGCCAACGCGGTGCTCGGGGTGGTGCTGCCCGACACCTGCGGGCTCGGCGGCGACCTCTTCGCCCTGGTCCACCGCCCCGGCGACCCCGTGCCCGCCGCCCTCAACGCCTCGGGGCGGGCGGGCTCGGGTGCGGACGGCGACCGGCTCCGTGGCGCCGGCCACACCACGATCCCCATCCACGGCCCCGAGGGAATCACCGTGCCCGGATGCGTCGATGGCTGGGAGGCGCTGCTGGCCCGGTTCGGGACCTTGTCGTTGGCCGAGGTGCTCGCCCCCGCCATCGCACTGGCCACCGACGGGTTCGAGGTCTCGGTGGAGCTGGCGGACTCGCTGTCCCGGCTGACCGGGCTCATCGGCGGACAGCCGTCGGCGGCCGCCCTCTACCCGGACGGGTCCCCGCCGGCGCCGGGTTCGGTGCTGCGCCGCCGCGACCTGGCCTCAACCCTGGCCCAGGTCGCCGATCGGGGCCGGTCTGCCTTCTATGCCGGTCCGGTCGGCGAGGCGATCACCGCCGCCAGCGGCGCCATGATCACCCTCGACGACCTGTCGGTGGTCCAGGCCGACTGGGTGGACCCGATCGGGCTGGGTCTCCACGGGCTCGACGCCTGGACGATCCCTCCCAACAGTCGCGGCTACCTCACCCTGGCCGCCACCTGGCTGGCGAACCGTCTCCAAGCACCCCCGGGCTCGGCCCTCCGTCACCACCAGCTGATCGAGGCCTACCGAGCGGCGGCTGCGGATGCCGCCGATCTGGTGTGCGACCCCGCCACCGCTCCCGTGGCGCCCGTCGACCTGCTCGACGAGGACCGTCTCCGCAGCCGGCTCGGCGCCATCGGACCCGACCAGGTGGCGACATGGCCGGGCCCGGCACCGGCGACGGGAGGCACCACCTACCTGTGCTGTCGGGACGGATCGGGCATGGGCATCTCGCTCATCCAGTCGAACTTCCACGGGATCGGGTCGGGGCTGGCGGCGGGCGCCACCGGGGTGTTCTTGCACAACCGCGGCGCCGGGTTCAACCTCGTCCGCGGCCATCCCAACGAGCTGGCGGCGGGGAGGCGGCCGGCGCACACCCTGTCGCCGACGCTGTGGACCGGGGACGGCGAGCTGCGGATGCTGCTCGGCACCAGGGGAGGGCACTACCAACCCCAGCTCCTGGTGCAGATGATCGACCAGGTCTTCACCGCCGGGCTCTCGCTACCCGCGGCGATGCACCGTCCCCGGTGGGTGGTCGAGGACGACACGGTTGCGGTCGAGGCGGGTATGGAGGATGAGATCGTCACCGGGCTCGCCGCCCGCGGTCACCGCCTCTCCAGGGTGGGGCGGTGGCAGGTGGGTTGGGGACCGGTGGCGGCCCTCTCCGTCGCCGATGGAACCGTCTCGGCGGCAGGCGATCCACGGGT
>JBPCMS010000021.1:0-6782 GCA_051002015.1 Acidimicrobiia bacterium | reverse complement strand
CGAGTTGTCCACAGGGCTATCCCCAGGTGTGGAGAACTACACCCATGTGATTTCACGGTGACGGATAGGTGACGTCGAGGGCACCGAAGATCACGGTGGCGTTCACCAGCAGCGTGGGGCCGTCCGTGATGCTCTCGGTGGCGTTGTCCCAACCGCCGAACAGGGGCAGCCCACGCATCTCGGCCCTCCACCCGTGCGGGATGACGATGTCGGCTCGCCCGAAAAGGACGATGGCGTCGAGAACCGCCCCTGGTACCAGGGTCGCCCCGGTGAGATCGACCTCGGCGCCGCCGAAGATGGCGGTCACCGAGCCCCCGGCGAACCGGGAGGATCGGTTGGCGGTCTGCTGACCGGACAGGATCGCCACCACCGTCAACCGCTCCCCGGTGCTGGGCAACGGGTCGGGCCTGCCCCTGGTCCAGCCGGCCACGATGGCGATGCCAACCAGGATGAGCAGCGCCGACCCGAACAGCGGCCAGGCCACGTCGTAGTCGACCAGTCCGGTGGTTCGGGCCAGGAGCACCCCGCCTAGGCCGACGAGGAACAACGCAGGGAACCAGTGGCCGGGGTTGAGGGTCAGCTGGGTGATCCCGGCCACCACCAGCAGGACCGGCCACCAGGCGCCGATCAGCTCCACCGCATCGACCGACCCGGCCAGGTCGAGCAGGAAGAGGGCACCGGCGATAACCAGCGCCCCACCCACCAGCAGCCTTCCCGGATTGAACCGCATCCTCGCTCCCCCACCCGCGTAGCCGCCCGGATTGAGCCCGAACCGTACCCCGCCCCGGCTGGCCGCGGTGGGCACGTGGGGGCGGCATAGCGGCGCTCCCGCCCTACGCTTTCGCCACCGTGTCGGCCCGCTCCCTGTTCATACTGCTCGTCTCGCTGGTCCTCGCCGCCGGGCTCGTCCTCGTCGCCCTCATGGTGTTCGGCGACGGCGAGGGCTCGAGCACCGTCGCACCCACCACGACCGCCGGCGTCACCTCCGAGGCCACGTCGACCGCCCCCGCAGACACCACCGGCGCCCCCACCGGCTACAGCCCGGTGTTCGAGGAGGGGGAATGCGACTTCGATCTGATCACCAACCGGGACCACCGCTGCGGCTACCTGGTGGTCCCCGAGAACCGCGACGCCCCCACCGAGACCCAGGTGAGAATCCACGTCGCCATCTTCGGGAGCGGCAACCCGGACGCTCCAGACGACCCCATCGTGTACCTCGACGGTGGGCCCGGGGGCGAGACCCTCGACACCCTGCAGTTCAGCCTGGAGCCGACCTGGGCACCGTTCATCGAGAACCGCCAGATGATCTTCTTCGACCAGCGAGGCATCGGGACGTCGACCCCGTCGCTGGAATGCCCGGAGACCCGCCAGCTCACCTTCGAGCTGCTCGACGACGACATCAGCGGTGAGGAGTTCGCAGCCGACGAGCTGGCGGTGACCGCGACCTGCCGTGACCGGTTGGTCGGGGCCGGGATCGACCTCACCCAGTACAACAGCGCCACCAACGCCGCCGACGTCGCCGATCTCCGCACCGCCCTCGGCATCGACGAGTGGAACCTGCTCGGGATCAGCTACGGCACCCGGCTGGCCCAGACCGTGATGCGGGACCACCCCGAGGGGATCCGCAGCGTGATCCTCGACTCCACCTACAGCCCGCAGGAGGATCTGGTCACCCAGACCCCGGCCAACCTGGTGCGCGCCTTCGGCCAGCTCTGGGCGGGGTGCGCCGCCGATGCCGAATGCACCGCCACCTATCCCGATCTCGAGAACCGGTTCTGGGCGTTGCGCGACCAGCTCGACGCCGAGCCGCTGTACACCGACGTCACCGACGTGTTCACCCGTGAGGATCACCGCACCATCGTCAACGGCGACACGCTGATCGGGACGTTCTTCCAGGGGTTGTACAGCGTCGACACCATCCCGGTCCTCCCCAAGGTGATCGCCGACCTGGAGCGGGGTGAGACCGCCAGCATCGCCACCATGCTCACCAACAACCTCGCCAACGGCGCCTTCTTCAGCTGGGGGATGCACCTGTCGGTGGAGTGCTACGAGGAAGTCACTTTCGCTGACGAGGCAGCCGTCGACGTGGCCGCCGAGGAGGCCGATCCCCGGCTCGACGACTGGTTCGAGGGTGCCACCAACGTCGGACCCGCCGTGTTTGCCCTGTGCGACATGTGGCAGGCGGGCACGCCCCCCGCATTCGAGAACGAGGCGATCGAGAGCGACATCCCCACCCTGGTGATGGCAGGGCAGTACGACCCCATCACCCCACCGGCCTGGGGTGAGCGGGTGGCCGATCAGTTGACCAACGCCACCTTCGTCGAGTTCCCTGCGATCGGTCACGCCGCCGCCGTCTCCGGCGACTGCCCGCTGTCGGTCGCCGTCGCCTTCATCGACGACCCCACCGGCCGGCCGGACACCTCGTGTGTCGACACCGTGGCGCCCATCGCCTTCGTCGTGCCCGGTCAGACGCCGGCGGCGGTGGAGCTGATCCCGTTCGAGGAACAGATCTTCGGGGTCACCATCAACGGCGTTCGCCCCGACGGGTGGGACAGCCTCGGCAACGGGGCCTGGAGCAGGGGAGCATCGGCCCTCGATCCCACCGTGCTGGTGCAGCAGGCCGCCCCCACCGTGCTCGAGGCCGACCAGGCCCTCTCCCTGTTGCTGAGCTCGCTCGAATTTGAGGAGGACCCCGAACCGGTCGACACCGTCGGGGGCGCCAACCGGATCTGGACCGTCTACGAGGGGATCACCCAGGGCGACCTCACCCTGGTGGCGATCGGCCCGGGGACCGGCGACACCGGGGTCGTCATCCTGAGCCTGGAGCAGGCCGAGCGCGCCACCCTGTACGAGACGGTGCTGCTGCCCGTCCTGCGGGCGTTCACCACCAACTGACGCCGGCGCCGGTCAGGACAGCGCCAGGTTGAGGAGCTGGTGGCGGGTGGCGTGGAGCCGCTCGGACATCACCTCGGCCACCCTGGCCATCACCCGATACCCGGTTGCCGGCTGGTCCTCGAAACGGGCTCGCAGGGCGGCGGCCTCGAAGCCGATGGTCCGCACTGGGGTCTGCGCCACCGCATCGAACTGCCACACGTACGGGGGGAACAACCACGACCATCCAAGCGCAGAGCCCTCGGTGAGGTTCTGGATGGTGCGGGGGTAGCTGCCTCCGGCATCGACCTGGAGGGCGACCACCCCCGACCGGACCAGGTAGAACACGTCGGCGGGATCCCCGGAGGCGAAGATGATCTGGCGCGACTCGAACTCGGTGAGCACCCCGTGCTCGACGAAGATCTCGAGATCCGCCGGCGCGAGACCCTGGACGAAGGGATGGCCGGCGAGCATCCGGCGCACCCTCGGGTCGGGACCGGTGTCTGCGGGGAGGGTGGTCATCGGACCGATGGTACCGGTTCGTCGGCGACCTATCCTCGGACGATGGATGCAACCATCGATTACGAACCACACGTCGGCCAGGCCCGCCAGTACGTGCGCGACGTGCTCCTCGGGGTCAACGACGGGCTGGTGTCGACCATCCTGCTCGTCGCCGGGGTTGTCGGCGGCAACCTCAGCGCCGACCAGGTGCTGCTCACCGGGGTGGCGGGCGCTATCGCCGGTGCGGTGTCGATGGCGGCGGGCGAGTACCTGGCCACCCGGTCGCAAGAGCAGGTGTTCGATCGGGAGATCGCCCTCGAGATGCGGCACATCGAGCACTTCAGGGATGAGGAGGTCGCCCAGCTGCGCGGGTACTTCACGGAGATCGGGCTCCGTCCCGAGGACATCGAGCCGGCGATGGACGCCTTCTCCCACAACGACGAAGCGCTGCTCAACGCCATGAAGGTGTTCGAGTTCGGGGTGGTCGACTCCGAGCGACGCAACCCGCTGGTGGCCATGGTCACCTCGGGTCTGCTCTTCTTTGCCGGGGCGATCCCTGCCGTCGCTCCGTTCCTGTTCACCGATTCCGCCCCCACCGGGCTCCTGTGGGCATCCATCCTCACCGCGGTGGCGCTGTTCGCCGTCGGTCTCATCAAGAGCAGGGTCACCGACGAGAACCCGTTGGTCGCCGGGGCCCAGAACCTGCTCATCGCCGGGGTGGGTGGCGTCGCCGCCTACGTGGTCGGCGCCCTGTTCGGCACCGCGCTCTCCTGACATGGACGGATCAGCCGTGCCGTTTGCCGGCTTCCCTCCGGAGGCGTTCGAGTTCTTCGAGCGTCTCGAGGCGGACAACACCCGGGCGTTCTGGCAGGCGAACAAGGCGGACTACCAGCGACTGGTGCGCGACCCCATGGCGGCGCTGTGCGCCGGGTTCGCCAGCTACGGACTCTTCCACCTCTACCGCCCCTACAACGACATGCGCTTCGCCAAGGGCCGCCCACCGTACAAGACCCACCTCGGGGCGTACACCGAGGGCGAGGGTGGGGCCGGCTACTACGTGCAGGTCTCGGCCGCGGGGATGATGGCCGGGGCCGGTTACTACGGCATGGGGCGCGACCAGCTGGAGCATTTCCGCGCCGCCGTCGACGACGACGTCTCCGGGTCCGAGGTCGCCGCCCTCACCGACGACCTGGTGAGTGCCGGCTACCGGATCGGAGCGGAGGAGACGCTGAAGACGGCGCCCCGCGGCCTTCCCAAGGACCATCCCCGCATCGGGCTGCTCCGCCACAAGGGACTGATGGCCTGGCGAGAGTGGCCGGTGGCGGGGTGGATGCACGCCGCCGGAGCCGCCGACCGGGTGCGGGAGACCTTCACCGGCGCCGCCCCGCTGTGCGCCTGGCTCGATCGCCACGTCGGTCCCAGCGAGCTCCCATCGGACCGGCCCGGCTGAACCGGGTGCTTCCACCGCCGTCGGGTACGATGCGGACATGAAGCCGCCCGGGCTGACGGTCGCCGTCGTCGCCACCGTCGCCGCCGCCGTCGCCGCCGCCGTCGCCACCCTCATCGCCCGGCGCCCGGTCAGGGCTCCGGTCACGCCGGGAACCTGGCTTCCCGCCGACCGGCAGCGCACCCCTCTCTGACGTGCAGATCGCCCTGCACGAGACCGCCGAGATTGGCGCCAGGGCGGGAAGAATCCTCCTCGGCGATCGCAGGCTCGACCGGATGGGACTGGTCGGGCGCCGCCCCGACGACACCGCCGACCGCCGGGTCCGCCGCGCCGACGACCTGGGCGCATACGGGGTGATGGTCACCGACGCCGTCGAGGAGGTCGGCGACGATGTGACCGCCGCCCTCGAGGCCGGCATCTCGTGTGTCACCTGGTCCGACGAGCCTGCCCTCGCCGATCGCCACGGCGCCGCCTTCGCCGCGATGGGCCGGACGCTGCTCACCGGCGCCAACCTCGCCTCGGGGATCGCCCCCTGTCTCGCCGCCCATGAGGCGGCACGCAGCGACGAGGTGCTCGATGTGCTGGTCGCATGGACCGAGCCGGGTAGGCGCCAGCGGCGGGGCGAGGCGATCGCCTTCCCCGACCCGGTCGGGTCCCTGTGGGGGACCCAGGTCGGGTCGAAGGGCATCTCGCGCTCGGTTGCCGCCCCCGTCGAGGGTATCTGGTCTGGTGCAACGGTGCGGGTGACGGCGTCGACCGGGGACGGCGTCGTGGTCAGGGTGGTCGGGGTCGCCGACCTCGCCGTCCATCTCGAGGCCCTGGCGCTCACCGCGGGGGCGATGTCCATCGACAGCTTCGGCTACGGTGCCGCCCGGCCCGAGGATCGACCCGACGACTACCTCCTGGCGGCCCTCGACGCCGGGCTCGACGTCGCCACCCACACCCTCGATCTCTGACTCTGACGGTGCCGGGTGCCCCCGACCCCCTCTTCTTAGGACCGAAACGCGTCGCAGGTGACGCGATCGGGTCCTAAGAAACGGGGATGGGTGTGGCCCCCCGGGGCCGCCCTCGCACCGGGGGACGGATGGGACCAGACCGTACCGCCTCGGTCAGAGCCGGGAGCCCCAGTATCCGCCGGAGACGGCGCCTCCGGTGTCGAACGTGGCGGTGACCGTGACCGCCGCCGTCATCGACACCACGCAAGAGCCCGCACCGGTGCAGGGCCCCGACCATCCGGTGAAGGTCGAACCTGCGTTCGTCTTGGCGGTCAGGGTCACGGAGGTTCCAGACGCATACGACTCCGAGCAGTCGGTACCGCACTTGATCCCGGCAGGCGTGCTGCGCACCGTTCCGGTTCCGGTCCCCGCGGTGACCACCGTCAGCGTGAACGGACCGCTCCCGCCGGTGGTGTCGAACGTAGCCGTCACCGAGCGGGCGACGGTCATCGACACCACACACGAGCCGGTACCGGTACAAGTCCCCGACCAACCGGCGAAGGTCGAGCCGGCCACCGGGGTGGCCGTCAAGGTCACCGACGTCCCCGAGACGTACGCCTCGGTGCAGTCCGTGCCGCAGTCAACCCCGGCCGGATTGCTGGTCACCGTCCCCGAACCGGTACCAGCCTTGCTCACCGTGAGCGTGAACGCAGATCCGCCGCCGGTGCTGAAGGTGGCGGTGACCGTGACCGCCGCCGTCATCGACACCACGCAAGAGCCCGCACCGGTGCAGGGCCCCGACCATCCGGTGAAGGTCGAACCTGCGTTGGTCTTGGCGGTCAGGGTCACGGAGGTTCCAGACGCATACGACTCCGAGCAGTCGGTACCGCACTTGATCCCGGCAGGCGTGCTGCGCACCGTTCCGGTCCCCGCGGTGACCACCGTCAGCGTGAACGGACCGCTCCCGCCGGTGGTGTCGAACGTAGCCGTCACCGAGCGGGCGACGGTCATCGACACCACACACGAGC
>JBPCMS010000020.1:0-3516 GCA_051002015.1 Acidimicrobiia bacterium | reverse complement strand
CGGCGGTGCGGTCGCCCGATCCCAGCCGGGCGGCGATCAGCGGGGTCGTCCCGTAGGCGAGGAAGTTGAAGCCGACAACGGCGATGGTGAACACGGTCGACGCAAGCGCCACCGCGGCGAGCGCCTCGCTGCCCAGCCGGCCGACGTAGGCGGTGTCGACCAGGGCCACCAGGGGATCGGCGGCCAGGGCGCCCAGCGCCGGTATCGCCAACCGGAAGATGGCGGCGTCGTGTGGTGAACGCAGCGCCGGGGCGGGCACGTCAGTGCGGCGGCGCCAGGCGCTTGTCGGGCCAAGGGCACAGATCGCGCAGCGGACACTCCCAGCAGCGGGGCCATCTGGCGTCGCACACCTCGCGCCCGAACTGAATGAACCGCATCGACACCCCCGACCAGCGCCGCTTCGGATAGAGCGCCTTGAGATCGTGCTCGATCTTCGCCGGGTCGTCGTTGACGGTCAGCCCGAGCCGTCGACTAACCCTTCTCACATGGGTGTCGACGGCGATGGCGGGGAGCCCCCACGCCTCGGCCATGACCACGCTTGCCGTCTTTCGTCCCACACCGGGAAGCCGGGTCATCGTCTCCAGGTCCCTGGGGACGACTCCGCCGTGCCTCTCCGTGACCGCCTGGGAGAGGGTGATGATCGACATGGTCTTCCGGCGGTAGAACCCGGTCGAGTAGACCACGGTCTCGACCTCCTCGGGGTTGGCGGCGGCCAGGTCCTCGGGCTCGGGCCAGCGGGCAAACACCTCGGGCGCCACCCGGTTAACGGTCTCGTCCGTCGTCTGGGCGGACAGGACGGTGACGACCAGAAGCTGCCACACGTTGTCGTAGTCGAGGGCGGTCCCGATCTCCGGGTAGCGGCGGGTGAGCCGGTTGAGGACCAGACGGGCGCGGCGGCGCTCCTCGTCGCTCGGTTCTGGTGGTGCCGGCTTGGCGGTTGCCACGGATCGCCTCCGGTCAGCGACGATCCGGTGGCGTGGCGGCGACCGCCGGCGTGGCGCCCCCGTCCGGCGCTCCGGCGGGATCGGTGGGGACACGGCGTGGCTGCTGCTCGGTGAGTAGCGCCTGCTGCCTTGCCACCGCCGCCCGCTGCCGAGCGAGGTAGGCGCGGGCCGCCTTGTGCCGCTCCAACCGGCGCATCAACTTGACGCACAGGTGGATCAGGAGGAGCACAACGGCCAGCACCAGGATGAGCCCGGCGAGCAGCTCGAACCCGGCGAAGTAGCTGCTGCGGCACGCGTCGAGACCCTGCGGGCACAGCCCCCAGCCACTGCCTCCATCCTTGAGGTCAACCAACACCGCGAGCGGCACCAGCGCCACCCCGACGGCGGCGGCGATGAGCACGCCGATGGCGATGCGCAGCCAGGTCATGGCGGGCAGGATACCGACCGTGGCGGGATGGGACGGTCATCCACACACCGCGTTTCTTAGGACCCGATCGCATCATGGGTGACGCGATCCGGTCCTAAGAAAACTCGCCGACGAACAACCCTGCGATTTCCTGTAGCCGAAACGCGTCACGGACGACGCGATCGAATCCTAAGAAAGTCGCGCCCTCCCACAGGTGCTACGGTGAATCACAGCGTTGTAGTTTCCACGTTGGTGCCATGCTGGATCTCGACATGACGGACACCGCCGAGCCCGTCCCCTACTTCCACGAGTCGTTCACGGATGACGAACGCGACCTGCTGCGTCCCTACTTCACGGACCTCGAGGGACCGGTGTTCGCCATCGTCAACCTCCCCGAGGTGGTGAAGGGGGCCTTGTTCGCCCGGTACAGCCGATCGCCCAAGTCGGTGCGGCGTCTCTTCGTCGACGAGTTCGTCGAGCCGACCGACGAGGGGATCGCCGCCATCGCCGCCATGGCCGCCCCGTCGGGGACCGTCGGCACGGGGCGGGCCGAGGCCCTGTACCGGCGGGTGTTCTCCGACTACGGCGACGACTCGGTTGCCCAGCTCGGTGGCGCCCACCTCGCATGCGAGCAGGCATCAAACGTCCTCACCAAGGTGCTGGAGCGGGGCAGGCTGGCCTCCTACCTGGAGCAGAGCACCCGCTACATCTTCTACGACCAGCGGCTCGGCGATCACTTCCGCTACATGACCCCGCCCGAGATCTCGGCTTCTGCCCACAGCGCGGCGTACACCGACACCATGGAATGGCTGTTCACCACATACGCCGAGCTGGTCGGTTCCCTGGTCCCCTACTACGAGGCCGCCTTCCCCAGGCAGGAGGGCGACTCCGCCTTCATCTGGCGATCGACCATCAGGGCCAAGGCGTGCGACGACCTGCGCGGGCTGCTGCCCGCCTCCACCCTGTCCAACGTCGGCATCTTCGCCAGCGGGCAGAGCTACGAGATGCTGCTGATGCGGATGGCGGCCCATCCCTCGGCCGAGGTGCGCGGCTACGGGCGGCTGATGCTGACCGAGCTGCGCAAGGTGATCCCGTCGTTCCTCCACAGGGTCGACAACCCGAAGCGGGGCACGGTGTGGACCCGGTACTTCGCCGGCATCGCCGCCGATCTCGACCGGCGCGCCGCCGCCCTCGGGATCGAGCCCGAGCCCAGACCCGAGGTGACCCTGGTCGACTGGGACCCCGACGGCGAGCTGAAGACGGCGGCGGCGGCGCTCTACCCGTACAGCGATCTCCCCGACGACCAGCTCCTCGCCGCCGTCGCCGCCATGGGCGCCACGGAGCGGGCCGCCCTGGTGGCCGCCTCGATCGGCGACCGCACCAACCGCAGGCACAAGCCGGGCAGGGGCATGGAGCGCACCGGGTATCGCTTCGACATCCTGTGTGACTACGGGATCTTTCGCGACCTGCAGCGTCACCGCATGCTCACCATCGACTGGCAGCGGCTGTCACCGGCTCACGGCTACGTCACCCCCGAGGCGATCATCGACATCGGCGCCGATGGGGTGTGGACCGAGGCGATGGAGCGGACCGCCGTCCTGCACGATGTGGTCAGCGGCGATCTCGGGCACGACGTCGGCCAGTACGTGGTGCCGTTCGCCTACCGCATCCGGTTCGTCCTCCAGCTCGACGCCCGTGAGGCGTTCCACCTCATCGAGCTGCGCAGCCAGGCGGGCGGTCACCCCGACTACCGCAGGATTGCCCAGACCATGCACCGGCTCATCGGCGAGCAGGCGGGCCACCGGCTCATCGCCGATGCCATGACCTACACCGACCACGCCGACCACGACCTGGCCAGGCTCGTCGGCGAGCGACGGGCGGCGGCGAAACGGGCCGCCGCCGGGCTCACCGACCCAAACTGACCCGCCTCGCCATTCTACCCTCCCATTGGGAGAGGAACACGGCCGGGTGGATCATCGGAGGGGGATCCTGAGGACTAGGTGGTCGTCCTCGACCGACCACGTGGCGCTCCCCACCAAGGCGTAGTCGAGATGGTCGAACTCCATCTGCTCGATGAAGGTCCGTCGTGCCTCGCCCTCCAGCGGGGGGACACCACGGTTGCGAACCGCCTCGGCCCGCGACCGGAACCGGGCGATGAAGTCGTCG
>JBPCMS010000019.1:0-71866 GCA_051002015.1 Acidimicrobiia bacterium | reverse complement strand
GACGAGCAAGGGTTTCGGGGAGGCTCCGGGGGTGGGACTCGAACCCACAACCTGCGGATTAACAGTCCGATGCTCTGCCAGTTGAGCTACCCCGGAATGCGCGGCAACCCACGAGGGGGTGAGGTGCGTAGTCACAGATTAGACGGTGGCGGCCGAGGCGACGATCCCGCCGTCGGCACCCCCGAGCGGTGCTACTACTTCCTGCTCGGCATCGCCGGCGTGGCGATCTCCGCCATGTGGATCCTGATGCGGTCACCGTTCGGCGCCACCCTCAAGGCGATCCGCGAGAACAGGGAGCGGGCCGGCTTCCTGGGGATCCGGGTCAAGCGCTACGAGCTGGCGGCCTTCACCCTCGGTGGTGCCTTCGCCGGAGTCGCCGGGGCCATGTTCGCCATCCAGGACCAGGGGGCATTCCCCAACCTGCTGCTGTGGACCAAGTCGGCAGAGCCGATCTTCATCACGCTGATCGGCGGGCAGTTCGTCTTCCTCGGCCCATCGCTGGGGGCGCTGATCTTCATCCCGCTCGAGTACTGGGTGACGAGGACCTTCGCCTATTGGGGGGCGGTGCTCGGCGTCATCCTCCTGCTGATCATCCTGTTCCTCCCCGGCGGTGTCGGCGACGCGTTGCGACGGTTGTTCAACCGTGACGGCGCCCCGCCCGAAGCCTCCGATCCGGGGTTGGAGGACGTCGGGAACCTCGAGGTCACCGGAGAGCACCAGTGACCGAGCCGATGCTGCGGGTGCGGGGATTGAAACGGCACTTCGGTGGGCTGCGCGCCGTCGACGGGGTCGATCTCGACGTCGCCCCGGGGGAGCGGCGCGCCGTCATCGGGCCGAACGGGGCCGGGAAGACCACCCTCTTCAACCTGATCACGGGTCACTTCCGGCCCGACGAGGGAACCGTCACCTTCGACGGCGCCGACATCACCGGTCGGCCGAGCTACCGGATCGCCCGGGCCGGGCTGGGGCGGGCGTTCCAGATCACCAGCATCTTCCCCAACCTCACCGTGTTCGAGAACGTCCAGCTGGGGGTTCTGTCCCGCCGCGGGGAGACGGCCCGGTTCGTCGGCCCCGTCGCCGGCCTGCACTCGACCGAGGTCGACGGCATCCTGGAGCCGGTCGGCCTGACCGGGTCGGCCAAGGACCTCGCCGGGAACCTCTCCCACGGTGACCAGCGGGCGCTGGGGCTGGCCATCTCCCTCGCCCTCGAGCCCAAGCTGCTGCTGCTCGACGAGCCAACCGCCGGGATGGCCCCCGAGGAGACCACCAGGACGATGGAGCTGGTCCGCCGCCTCGCCGACGAGCACTTCCTCACCCTGCTGTTCTGCGAGCACGACATGGAGGTGGTGTTCGGCACCGCCGAGCGGGTACTGGTGATGCATCAGGGCCGGCGGCTCGCCGAGGGAACCCCGGAGGAGGTCCGGCGCGATCCCGAGGTCCAGGCCGTCTACCTAGGAGCAGAAGACTGATGCTGGAGGTGAGCGGCATCCACACCTACTACGGCGCGAGCCACGTCCTCCACGGCGTCGGCCTCGACGTCCGCGGCGGCGAGCTGGTTGCGCTGCTGGGTCGAAACGGGTCGGGCAAGACGACGACCCTGATGACCCTGGCCGGGGTGCTCCGGGCCCGCTCGGGCAGCGTCACCGTCGACGGGGTCGACGTCAGCGGCCTCCCCTCGTACCAGCGGCTCAAGCACGGGCTCACCCTGGTCCCATCTGGCGCCCGGGTCTTCGCCGACCTCACCGTCGACGAGAACCTGCGGGTGGTGAGGGGCCGCAGCACCGACGGTGGCGACCGGTGGACGACCGACCAGGTCTACGAGTTCTTCCCGAAGCTTGGAGATCTGCGCAACCGCAACGCCGGTAACCTGTCGGGCGGTGAGCGACAGATGCTGGCAGTAGGGAGATCCCTGATGGCCAACCCCAAGGTGATGCTTCTCGACGAGCCCTCCGAGGGTCTGGCGCCGGTGATGGTCCGGGCGGTCGGAGAGCTCCTCGACCAGCTGGTCGGGGTCGGGTTGGCGGTCGTGCTCGCCGAGCAGAACCACCGGTTCGCCCTGCGTCACGCCGATCGTGCCTTTCTCATCGAGAAGGGCGAGATCAAGCACGAGGCTCCCGCGGCCGATCTTCCGGGCAGTGTCGCTCTGCAGCGCTATCTGGGAGTATGAGCCCATGGCCGGCGGCAACGGGTGGCACAAGGTCACCGAGGAGATCAATCAGAAGGTGATGTCGGCGGTGCGCGGCGAAAGCGTCGACGCCGCCGGGCTGTTCTCCGCCCTAGCCGAGTCGGTGCGCAGCACCGGCGTCGCCGCCACAGGCCCCCTCACCCGGTTCGCCACGGGACTGGCGGCCGCCACCGCCGGTGCGGGAGCCACCCTGCTCGGTAGCGATGCGGCGGGGCCGATCCCGGTCGATCCGTCCGACAAGCGCTTCCGCGACCCGACCTGGCACCACAACCCGGTCTTCAACCTGCAGCTCCAGTCATACCTGGTGGCCTGCCGGCTCATCGACGAGCTGGTCGAGGCGGCCGACGTCCCCGAGATGGTGACCGCGAAGGCATCGATCGCCGCCGACCTGATCAAGGCGGCGTCGGCCCCGACCAACTTCCTGTGGGGCAACCCCGAGGCGCTGAAGCGGGCGTTCGAGACCGGCGGTACCAGCCTGGTGGCCGGCTTCAGACGGTTCGTCGACGATGCGAGGAACAACCGGGCCTTCCCCTCCCAGGTCGACCCGAAGGCCTTCGAGGTCGGCAAGGACCTGGCGGCGACCCCCGGCAAGGTGGTGTTCCGCAACGACCTCATCGAGTTGATCCAGTACGCCCCGCAGACCGAAACGGTCCACGCCGTCCCGATGCTGTGCAGCCCGCCGTGGATCAACAAGTACTACATCATGGACCTGGCTCCGGGCCGCAGCCTGATCGAGTGGGCGGTGCAGCACGGCCACACCACCTTTGCCATCAGCTACCGCAACCCCGACGCCTCGATGGGAGACATCTCCTTCGAGGACTATCTCTTCGAGGGCCTGGTGGCGGCCATGGACGTCATCGAGGACATCACCGGCCAGCCCAAGGTGAACATCCTCGCCCTCTGTCTCGGTGGGACGCTTGCCGCCATCCTGGTCGGCTACCTGGCCTCGGGACGGAAGAAGCGGGTCAACGCCGTCACCCTGCTCAACACGCTGGCCGACTTCGACCAGGCCGGCATCCTGAAGGCGTTCACCGATGAGGCGACGGTGAACCGGCTCGAGGCGCGCTGGGCCCGGGAGGGCACGCTCAAGGCCGAGTCGATGCAGCGGACCTTCGACGTCCTCCGCCCCCAGGACCTGATCTTCAACTACATCGGTCCCCGGTGGCTGATGGGCGACCCGCCCGCCGCCTTCGACATCCTGTCCTGGAACGCCGACGGCACCTCGATGCCGGCGGCGATGCACATCGAGTACATGCGGTCCTGCTACGTCGAGAACCGGCTGGCGCGGGGAACCATGGTGTTCGGGGGGCGCAGGATCGACCTGAGCAAGGCCGTGCACGACGTCTTCGTCGTCGGGGCCGAGAACGACCACATTGCCCCATGGCGGGCGGCTTACCGGATCACCCAGCTCATGCCCAGGTCGAAGGTCCGCTACGTGCTCAGCTCGGCTGGTCACGTGGCAGGGGTGGTGAACCCTCCCAACCCCAAGGCCCGGTACCGGGCCAACGACGTCAACCCGCCCGATCCGGACGAATGGCTGGAGGGGGCCACTCGGTTCGACGGGTCCTGGTGGGAGGCGTGGTCGGAATGGATCGGGGAGCGGGCCGGGCGGTTGCAGCCGCCACCCCCGATGGGGTCGGAGCGGTTCCCCGCCATCGCCGACGCCCCGGGCGGGTACGTCCTCGGCTAGACACCGGGGTCGACGGTCACCGGGCGGATTCGCCGAACATCAGCGGATTACGTGTCGTGGCGACACGCAGCAACCTAAGGTTCAACACGAACGCCGCCCGCCCTCCGAACTTCAGCGGATTGGTACTCGCCAGGGGTACGCAGAACCTAAGGTTCGGCGGCTTGCCCCAACATCAGCGGATTGCGTGTCGTGGTGACACCCTGCAACCTAAGGTTCAACTTCAGCGGATTGCGTGTCGTGGCGACACCCAGCAACCTAAGGTTGGCTGCGTCGACCACGCCGGCCGCCGCCGGTCAGCGGCGACGGGCGTCGGCGAGATAGCTCCGGTAGACGGCGATCAGGGCGTCCTTCTGGCCTTCGGCCAGGTCCGGGTCGGCCTGGATCGCCGCCTCCACCCCCGGTGGCGCCGCACCCGGGTCCATCATGCCGGCCTGGCGGAGCAGCGAGTCCATCGACATCCCGAGGGCGTCGGCGATGGAGTGCAGCACCCGCATCGACGGTTCGTGGAGCCCGCGCTCGATCTGGCTGAGGTAGGCGTTCGACACCTCGGCGGTATCCGCCAGTTGGCGCAGCGACAGATCAGCGAGCTCGCGCTGGGCACGGATCATCGCCCCCAGCGCTTCTCGCTGCATCTGCCATGCACGGCTCTGGGCCATGCCGTCTCCCCTGCTCAGGAAGCGTCGGGCGTGGCGGCGGCGATGAGCCGCTTCACGAACTGGCGCTGCTCGTCCAGGGCGGTGACGGCGTTGGCGTAGGCCCGGTCGATGGTGGCCCCGATCTCGGTCGGGTCCTTCGGGTGGGCGGTGGCGTCGGCGAGCTGGCGCACCGCCTTGGCCCACGCCTCGACACCCTCGACGAGGGCATCCTGGGAACGACGGTACAGGTCCGTCAGCTGGGCCTGGGAGGTGGCCCAGACATCGGTCTTGGTAGCCATGTGTCTGATCCTTTCTTCGGTGGACGCTCACTATACCAACCGCTTGCGTACTTTGTAAACCACCGTAGGCGCCCGAACGGCCCCTCACCCCGGCGGTGTGGCACAATGACGCCATGACCATCTTCGGATTCAAGACGGGAGCGGCGGTCGGGCTGGGTGTGGGCTACGTCCTCGGGACCCGGGCCGGCCGGGAGCGCTACCTGCAGATCATGGACCTGTGGACCAGGGTGCGCCGCGACAAGCGGGTCGGCACCATGATCGACAAGGCGGTCGGCCTCGCCACCGCACCGGTCGACCAGATGCGCGGGATGATCGGCAACGGGCTCCGCTCCGCCAGCGACACCATCGAGCAGCGCACCAACGGCGGCTGACGGTCAGGCCCCCTCGAGGTAGCCCTGAAGTCGTCTCGATCGCGCCGGTTGGCGTAGCTTGGCCAGCGCCTTGGTCTCGATCTGACGCACCCGCTCCCTGGTGACGTTGAAGAAGGCGCCCACCTCCTCCAGGGTGCGCACCTTGCCGTCCGCCAGCCCGTAGCGCATGATCAGCACCTGGCGCTCCCGCTCGGACAGCCCCTCCAGGGCCAGCCCCAGGTACTCCTGGAGCAGCCGGAACGAGGCCGCCTCGACGGGGACGTTGGCGTCGTTGTCCTTGACGAAGTCGGCCAGGGTCGAGTCGTCGCTCTCCCCGATCCTGGTCTCCAGCGACACCGGGTCGAGGGCGATGCGCCGCAGCTCGGTGATCCGGTCCGGCGCCATCTCCATCTCGTTGGCGACCTCCTGGATGGTCGGTTCCCGACCCAGCTCCTGCATCAGTGCCCGCTGGGTCTGGGCGAGCTTGTTGATGGTCTCGATCATGTGGACCGGCACCCGGATGGTCCTGGCCTGATCGGCCAGCGCCCTGGTCACCGCCTGGCGTATCCACCAGGTGGCGTAGGTGGAGAACTTGAACCCCTTGCGGTAGTCGAACTTCTCCACCGCCCGGATCAACCCCAGGTTGCCCTCCTGGATCAGGTCGAGCAACGAGAGCCCCTTGCCGACGTACCGCTTGGCGATCGACACCACCAGCCGCAGGTTGGCCTCGACCAGCCGCTTGCGGGCCTTGTCCGCCTGGCGCACCGCCCGCTCGAGGAGCACCCGCTCGTCGACGCCGAGATCGGTTGCGGCGGCGAGCTTCCCGTCGGCCCGGACCCCGGCCTCCATCTGCATGGCCAGCTCGACCTCCTGCTGCGAGGTGAGCAGCGGGTAGCGGCCGATCTGCTGCAGGTACATCCGCACCGGGTCCGAGATCAGGACCATGTCGTCGTTGGGCAGGTCGGTGGCGGCGAGGGCGTCGTTGGAGTCCTCCCGGATCTCAATCCGAAGCCGGGTCAGGGCGACCAGCACCTCGTCGATGGCCTCGGCTGGCGCCTCGCTCGCCTCCAACTCCTGGTGGATCTCGGTGACGACCAGGAAGCCCCGCTGGCGCCCCCGCTGGGTCAGGTCCCCGATGATCTGCTGAACGGTCAACCGTCACCCCTGCCTGTGGGAAGGTCCGCCCGCAGCCGACACGGTACCGGGTCGGGTTCGGCTTGGGAACGGTCCCGCCACGGGTCCCGCTAATCGACGGCGGCGGCGCTCCGGATCCGGTCCCGCTCCCGCTGCAGGGTGATGAGCTCGCCCACCAGCCCGGACGGCGTTTGACCCGAGGCCTCGGCCGCCGCCCCGATCTCCCGTTGCAGCCGATCCATCTCGACCTCGACCCGGTTCAACCGCAGCTTGCGGATGATGTCGTCCGCCGCCGCCAGGGGACCCCCGTCCAGGGCGAGCCCGCTGAGGAATCGCCGGACGTCCTCATCGGCGCCGCCGAGGAGCGCACCGAGATTGGGAGCCCGGCCCGGCTCCAGCTCGAAGATGTCCGAGCCCACCAGTTCGAACCCGGCCCGGTACTCGGAAATGCGGAACAGGTCGGCGTCGATCTGGTGACGGCTCAGCCCTTCGTCGTTGGCCAGCACCAGCCGCAGCAGCTCGCGCTCGGCTCGTTCCTCCCCAGACGTCGGCTTGCGGTCCACGACCACGGCCGAGGCGGGCACGGCTCCGTCCCGCCGAGCCGCCCTGACGACCACGGCCTGGTCGACGCCGGTCAGCCGCGACACCCGCCGGGCGTATTCCTCCCTGACCGCCGGGTCGGGGTGGAGGGCGATGATCCGAGCCGCCGCCGTCGCCGCCCTCACCTTGGCCTCGCCTTCGGCCATGTCGAATCCCTCCAGCTCGCGGTCGATGCGGAACTGGAGCAGCGGCACCGAGTCGTCCACCGCCCGGACCAGCGTGTCCCCCATCCCCGCCTGCTGCAGATCTGCGGGATCGCGGCCGTCGGGGAACCGGGCCAGCCGCAGGTCGAGATCGCCCGGGACCGAGCGGTCGAAGCCGCGCAGCGCCGCCCCGGTACCAGCGGCGTCGCTGTCGAAGGCGAGCACCACCCGCTTGGTGAAGCGGCGGAGCAGGTCGAGGTGCTCCTCGCCCAGGGCGGTGCCGCAGGTGGCGACCGCCACCGGGTGGCCGGCGAGGTGGAAGGCGATCACGTCGGTGTAGCCCTCCACCACCACCGCCCGGTCGGTGCGGACGATCTCGGACTTGGCCCGGTCGAGACCGAACAGAAGCCGTGACTTGTGGTAGATCGGGGTCTCGGGAGAGTTGAGGTACTTGGGCCCGTCGCCGTCGAGCACCCGCGCCCCGAACCCGACAGGGTCGCCGCGCAGATCGCTGATCGGGAACATCAACCTGCCCCGGAACCGGTCGATGATGGAACCACGACTCGAGCGGGATCCGAGCCCGGCCTTGAGCAGCGTGGCCGGGTCGTGACCCTTGGCGAGGAGATGGGCGACCAGGGCATCCCACCCCGGCGGGGAGTAGCCGATCGAGAACCGGGAGATGACGTCGGCGCCGTATCCCCGACCCCGCAGGTAGCCCCGGGCCCCGGCTGCGTCCTCTCCGCTTTCCAGCCGCTCGTGGTAGAAGGCGACGGCATCGGTGACGGCTTCCACCAGCAACTCCCGCTGCCCGCGGCGACGCTGCTCCCCCCGGCTCTCGGTGAGGGTGATCCCGGCCCGCCGGGCCAGGATCTCGAGGGCGGAGGGGAAGTCGACCCCCTGGGTCTCCTCGATCCAGGTGAACACGTCCCCGCTCTTCCCGCAACCGAAGCAGTGGAAGAGCCCCCGCGCCGGGTCGATCGACAGCGATGGGGTCTTCTCGTCATGGAAGGGACAGATGGCGGTGACGCTCCGGCCCGAGCGCTTCACCCTGGTCACCTCGGCGGCCAGCTCCGCCAGATCGGTCCGCTCCCTGACGCGTTCCTTGTCGTCCGAGGAGTAGGCCACCGCGGCGATTGTACCGGGGCCCGCTGCCGGGCTCTCCCGGGCGCGAGAACGGGGAACCCGGCGGAAGGGAGGAAACTCCGGGCTCCCCGTTGGATCGGCGGCGAAGGGCTGGAAAACGGTCCTTCACCGAAGGTATCAGGTCCTGATGCGGTGGGCGAGGGCCTCGGCCTCGGCCTGGCGGCGCTGGACCGCAACAAGCTGTGCCATCGTGATTGGATTGATCATCATCGCGCCTCCTTCCTACTGAACCTGGGCGTACGCCAACGACAACACGAATCTGATGAATCTATTCCGATCCCGTGCCATCCTTGATAGATTGATCGTCATGGACGCGATTGACCGAAGAATCCTCACCATCCTGCTCGAAGATGCCCGCACCCCGTACGCCCGCATCGCCGAGGACCTGGGGATGGCGACCGCCACCGTGCACCAGAGGGTCAAGCGGCTGCGCCAGTCCGGGGTGATCTCGCGGTTCACGGTCCATCTCGACTGGTCGAAGCTCGGGCTCCCCGTCGTCGCCCTGGTCTCGATCAGCGTCACCTCACGTCGCTCGCTGGCCGATGTCGGTGAGCAGCTCAGGGCGATCCCTTGGGTGGTGGGGTGCGGCGCCGTCAGCGGCCAGTTCGACCTGCTGGTTCATGTCCGGGCGGAGTCCCCGGCCCACCTCGGCGAGATCATCGACTCGATCAGGAAGATCTCGAAGGGCACCACGCAGACGGTGATGGTGCTCAGCCAATACTTCGAGGCGACCCCGCCGCTCGGCTACGAGCCGCCCAAGCCGGAAGGCGACGAATCGAGCCGCTCGGACAGGTAGCCCTCCAATGCCTCCATCGGGATCCGGTCCTGGGCCATGGTGTCGCGGTGGCGCACCGTCACCTCGCCGTCCTCGAGCGAGTCGAAGTCGACGGTGACGCAGTACGGGGTGCCGATCTCGTCCTGACGCCGGTAGCGGCGCCCGATGGCCTGGGTGACGTCCATCTCGATGTCCCACCGGACCCGCAGCGCGTCGGCGACCCGGGTGGCGACGGCGATCAGCTCGTCCTTCTTGGAAAGGGGTAGCACCGCCACCTTGACCGGGCTGAGCCGGGGATCGAGCCTGAGCACGGCCCTGGTCTCGCCGTCGACCTGCTCCTCGTGGTAGGCGTCGATGAGGAAGGCGAAGGTGGTGCGGGTGGCGCCGGCGGCCGGCTCGATCACGTACGGGTAGAACCGCTCCCCCGACTCCTGGTCGAAGTAGGTGAGGTCGTGGCCGCTGGCCCCGGCGTGGGCCCGCAGGTCGAAGTCGGTGCGGTTGGCGATGCCCTCGAGCTCGTCCCAGCCCCACGGGAACAGGTATTCGATGTCGGACGTGCCCGACGAGTAGTGCGACAGCTCGTCGGCCTCGTGCTCTCGCAGCCGCAGGTTGTCGGCCTGCATGCCCAGCTCCGTGTACCAGCTCCAGCGCAGTTCCTGCCAGGTGCGGTACCACTGGTCCGCCTCCTCCGGTCTGCAGAAGAACTCCATCTCCATCTGCTCGAACTCGCGGGTGCGGAACACGAACTGGCCGGGGGTGATCTCGTTGCGGAATGCCTTGCCGATCTGGGCGATACCAAACGGCAGCTTCATCCGCGCGGTGCGACGGACGTTCTCGAAGTTGATGAAGATGCCCTGCGCCGTCTCCGGCCGCAGGTACACCAGGTTGGCCTCGCCCTCGACCGGGCCCATGTGGGTGCGAAACATCAGGTTGAAGCGCTTGGGCTCGGTGAAGGTGCCCCGCTTGCCGCAGGTCGGGCACTGGTCGGGGTCATCGAGCTTGTCCTGCCGGTGCCTGCTATGGCAGTTGGTGCACTCGACCAGGGGGTCGGTGAACGAGGCGACGTGGCCCGACGCCTCCCACACCCGCGGCGACTGGATGACGGCGGAGTCGATCCCGACGATGTCGTCCCGCATCCGCACCATCGACCGCCACCATTGGTCCTTGATGTTGCGCAGCATGGCGACACCGAGCGGTCCGTAGTCGTATGCCGAGCGGAGCCCGCCGTAGATCTCGGAGGACTGGAAGACGAACCCGCGCTTCTTGGCGAGGTTGACGATGGTGTCGAAGTCGGCGGGCATGCGCGGAGGCCTCTGCTCGGTCGGCGGAGCGCCGGATGATAGGGCCGGGATCGGTGCCCTCAGGTGGAGACGGCGTCGACCGCCCCGCCGAAGCGCCGGTGGCGCTGCTGGTAGCGGCGGACCGCATCGGCCAGGTGGTGACGGTCGAAGTCGGGCCACAGGATCCCGGGGAACCACAGCTCGGCGTACGCCGACTGCCACAGCATGAAGTTGGACAGCCGGTGCTCCCCCGACGACCGGATCACCAGGTCGAGGTCGGGAATGTCGGCGACGTACAGGTGGCGGGCGACGACGGCGGCGTCGACGGCATCCGGGTCGAGCTCGCCGGCGGCGACGGTGGCGGCGATAGCCCGGGCCGCCGCCGCGATCTCGGCCCTGCTCCCGTAGTTGAAGGCGAACACCAGGTCGAGGATCCGGTTACCCGCCGTCTTGTCCTCGGCCTGGCGCATAATGGTGCGGTTGCGGTCCGGGATCCTTGGGTCGTCGAGGTCGCCGGCGAACCGCATCCGCACCCCCATCGCATCGAACTCGTCCCGCCGCCTCACCAGCAGGTCCTCGTTGAACCACATCAGGAACTCGACCTCGTCGGCGGATCGGGCCCAGTTCTCGGTGGAGAAGGTGTAGGCCGATAGCCAGCGGATCCCCAGCTCGATCGCCCCCTCCACCACATCGAACAGCGCCGCCTCGCCGGCGGCGTGGCCCGCGGTGCGGGGAAGCCCGCGGGCGTTGGCCCAGCGCCCGTTGCCGTCGAGGATCAACCCGACGTGGTTGGGCACCTGGCCGGGATCGATCCCGGTGCGGTCGATCCCGGTGCGGTCGATCTCAGGCATCGAGCACGGTGAACGCTCCCAGGGCGCGCTCGAGGTGGTACTCGAGGAATCGGCGGGCGACACCCAGCCCCTCGCCCCGCATCCCCGGGTCGGTCTCGGGGAGGGCAGCCAGGTCGGCCCCGGCCAACACCGCCAGGTGGTCGGTGACCCCCTTGCGCAGGGCGTAGGCCCCGGAGGTGCGGCACCGCTCACACTGCGCCCCGCCGGCGGCAAAGCTGAACCGGGTCAGCCCCTCGGCCCGGCCGCACCCGGCACACCGTTCCAGCGCCGGAGCCACTCCGACCACCGCTGCCGCTTTGAGCAGGAAGGCGGTGGCCAGATCCGGCCCCACCTGGCCGTGGTCGAGGGCGCGCAGCCCGCGCTGGAGCAGGAGGAACAGCCGCATCGAGGCCTCGTTCTCCTGGGCGACGATGTCCGCCACCTCCACCATCGAACCGGCGACGAGCACGGCATCGAGGTCGTTGCGGAGGTTGTGGTACGGCTCGACCAGGGTCACCTGGGTGATCGTGTCGAGGTTGCGCCCCTCGTACAGGACGACGTCGACGTGGGAGAAGGGCTCGAGCCGCCCTCCGAACCGGCTCCTGGTCCGGCGCACCCCCTTGGCCACCGTCCGCACCTTGCCGTTGTTGGGGCTGAGCAGCACCACGATCCGGTCGGCGTCGCCGAACGGATAGCCGCGCAGCACGATTCCCTGGTCATGACGGAGACCCACGGCGGACACCTCGGAGGGGACGGTCTTGACACCGAACAGGCCAACCTTAGGTTGCTACGTGTCGCCACGACACGTTATCCGCTGATGTTCGCCGCGACCGGCCCGCTCGACGCGGCGCGAACCTTAGGTTGCTGCGTGTCGCCACGACACGCGATCCGCTCAAGTTGGGGGAGCGATGCCCCGTCTTCCCGAACCTCAGGTTCTGCGTACCCCTGACGACGCGCAATCCGCTGAAGTTCGGCTGAGACCGCAGCGGGTCAGAAGCCGAGCCGGTCGAGCAGGGTGTCGCGGCGTTGCCAGTCGGGTTCCACCCTCACCCTGAGATCGAGGTACACCGGGGCGGCGAACAGGCGTTCCAGCTCGGTGCGGGCGGCCTCGCCCACCGCCTTGAGGGCGCTCCCACCCTTGCCGATCACGATGCCCTTCTGCGACTGCCGCTCGACGACCACCGTGGCCGCCACGTACACCGTGCCCCCGGTCCGCTGGGTGATCTCATCGACGATCAGGGCAAGCGAGTGGGGGAGCTCCTCGCGCAGCCTGCCCAGATACTGCTCCCGGATGATCTCGCCGGCGAGCAACTCGTCGGGCTGGTCGGTCGTCATGCCCTCGGGGAAGTAGGCGGGGCCTTCGGGGAGCCTGCTGACGATCTCCTTACGGAGGGCGTCGAGTCCCTGTCCCGTCACCGACGAGATCGGGACGTAGGCGGCGAAATCCCAGCCGGATGCTTCGGCCAGGCGCTCGGCAATCTGATCGGGCTTGGCCATGTCGGTCTTGTTGACGACGACGATGACCCGGTCGGCGATGGGGGCGAGACGCTGTGCCAGCATCCGGTCGCCGGGCCCCACCCGCTGGATGGCGTCGAGCAGCATCGCCACCAGGTCGGTCCCGGTGAGCGAGTCCTCGACCAGCCGGTTCAGCCTGGAGCCGAGGGCGGTGCGGGGCCGGTGCAGCCCTGGGGTGTCGACCAGGACGATCTGGGCGGGCGGGTCGTCGAGGTTGGCGACGCCGCGGATGCTGTTGCGGGTGGTCTGGGGCCGGGGCGACGTGATCGACACCTTGGTCCCCACCAGGGCGTTGACCAGGGTCGACTTGCCGACGTTGGGTCTGCCCACCACGGCCACGAACCCGGACCGGAGCGGCATCGAGCCGTCCGCCGCCACCGCAGGGGTGGTGGCGTCGTCCGTCATCGGGGGCGGAGCCGGACCTGGGCGATGCGCCTGCCCTGGACCTGCTCGGCGGTGAAGACGTGCTCCTCGAACGTGAACGATTCCCCCTCCTCGGGGACCCGGCCGGCCAGCCCGAGGAGCAACCCTCCGACCGTGTCCCAGTCCTCGTCGGGCACCTCGATCCCGATCAGGTCCTCGAGTTCGTCGATGCTGACCCGGCCGTCCATGAGGTACTCGCCGCTGCCCAGCTCGGTGATCAGCGGCTCCTCCTCGTCATACTCGTCGCTGATCTCACCGA
Source organism: Acidimicrobiia bacterium (assembly GCA_051002015.1). Lineage (GTDB taxonomy): Bacteria > Actinomycetota > Acidimicrobiia > Spongiisociales > UBA5794 > JACDBE01. Next base: position 58,605 of record JBPCMS010000019.1, on the reverse strand, counting down.
CGATCTCCTCGAGCAGGTCCTCCATGGTCACCAGCCCGGCGGTGCCACCGAACTCGTCGACGACGATGGCCAGATGGTCCCGGTCGCTTTGCATCTCCCGCATCAGGTCGAGCACCGGCATCGCCTCGGGGACGATGAACACGGGTCGGACCAGGTCGTCCACCCGCCGCCCCCCGCCGTCGTCGTCAAAGAGGACGAGAAGATCGCGCACGTAGAGCACGCCGATGACGTCGTCGATCCCTGCGCCCAGCACCGGGATGCGGGACCGCCCGGCCTCGATCGACAGGGCTATCGCCTCGTCCACCGTTGCCGTCGACGGCAGCGTCACCATGTCGGGGCGGGGCACCATCACCTCGCGCACCACGGTGTCGCCCACCTCGATCACCGACGAGATCAGCTCCCGCTCGGTGTCGTCGTCCTCGTCCTCGTCGCCGTTCGGCTCGTGGTCGTCGCCGTTGTCGTCGCTGATCAGGTCGGAGGCCGCCCGGCCGAACGTCACCGCCGGCCCCAGCAGGAACACCCACCGGTAGGCGAGCAGGCGGGGGTGTCCCCGGCCGTAGCCACGGGGCAGGATCTCGCTGACGGCGAGCAGGAGCAGAGAGAGCAGCACCAGCTCGACCATCAGGCCCCACCCGGTCGTGCTCCGGCTCAGCCCCCAGGTGGCGCTGATCGCCGCCACCACCATCAACCCGGTGTGAACCAGACCGAGGGCGGGCTGCAGAGTGGTCCGGGAGACGAGCAGGTCGGCGACCTTGGCGGCCCGCCGGTCACCATCGGCGGCGTCCTGGAGGGCGTCGGCCCGGGGAGTGCGCACCAGCGAGGCGCCGGCGGCGCGGAGGATCCCAGCGACGACCACCAGAGCGGCGGCGACGAGCAGGGCGGCGGTGGTCATCGCCTCGCCCTGCCCGCGGCGGCCAGGTAGCGGCGCTCCACCGATTCCATGTGCTCGGCTTCCTCGGCGGCCTGGTGGTCGTACCCGAGCAGATGGAGCAGGCCGTGGACCACCATCAGCGCCATCTCGTCCTCGAACCCGACCCCGTGGTCGGAGGCCTGCTCCGCCACCACGGCGGGGCAGATGACCACGTCGCCGATCAGCAGCGGCGGGTCGCCCGGCGACAAGGCGGGCGCCGTGCCCGGCGTCAGGTCCTCGATCGGGAACGACAGCACGTCGGTCGGGCCGGTCTTGCCCAGATGGTCCCGGTTCAGCTCGGCGATGCGGTGGGGATCGACCATGGTCACCGTGACCTCGGTCGACGACGGGAACGACTCGCCGTCGAGCACCATGGCGGCCAGGGTGAGCAGCCCGCCCTCGTCGGAGGCGCCGGTACTCGGCGGGTCTGCGCGTTCGTCGGCGATGACGATGTTCATCCCGAGCCCACCGGGGCACCGGGGAAGCCCGGGTAGGGGATCCGGGTGTGGTAGTAGCCGATCAGCGCCACCACCAGGGCGTCCTTCAACCTGGTGAGGTCGCCGAAGGTGAGGTCGCTCTCGTCGAACTGGCCGTCGTCGAACTTCTCACCCACCACCGAATCCACCACCTTGCGCAGGCTCTCCGAGGTCGGGTCCTCGATCTGGGCCATCGATCGAGCCGCCCCCTCCACCGCGTCCGAGATCATCAGGATCGCCATCTCCTTGCGTTGCGGCTTGGTACCGGTGTGGCGGAACCGGGCCGGATCGACCGAAGGGTCGTTCTCCAAGGCCTTGTGATAGAAGTAGCGCATCAGCCCGGTGCCGTGGTGCTGCTCGACGGCGGCGGCGATCTCGGGAGGGATGCGGTAACGGCGGGCCAGGACCAGGCCATCGGCGACGTGCCGCCTGATCAGGTCGGCCGATTCCACGGGATCGAGCTCGTCGTGCGGGTTGGACACCCCGAACTGGTTCTCGATGAAGTACTGCGGGTTCTCGGTCTTGCCCAGGTCGTGATAGAAGGCGGCGGCCTGGGCGAAGAGTGGATCGGCCCCGATGGCGCGGGCGGCCTTGCCCGCCAGGTTGCCCACCATGATCGAGTGGTTGAACGTCCCCGGGGCCCGCTCCTCGATGAGGCGCAGCGCCGGGTGGTTGCGGTCGGTGAGGTCGAGCAGGGTGACCGTCGTGGTCAGCTGGAACAGGTTCTCGAGGAACGACACCAGCCCCTGGCCGATGAACCCGCCGATGAGACCACCGATGAAGCCGGCGACGGCGGCGGCCCAGGCGGCCGATCGCCCGTCGAACATCCAGGCGATGGTGTAGGCCAGCGGGGCGAGCACGGCGGCGCCGAGCAACACCGCCAGCCGGAGCTCGCGCCTGGTCGAAACCGCCGAGACGAAGGCGATCGGAGTCACCGTGGCGGCGGCGGCGAACACGGTGAGCGCCGGGTCGAGCGTCGAGATCGCCACGAACATCGCCATCGGCACCGCGGTGAGCAGGGCGGTGCGCGGCTCGTAGAGGATGGCGGAGGCGTACCCGAGCAGCGAGGCGGGGATGATGTACGCCAACTGCGGGCTCTCATTGCCGAGGAGCTGGGGGATCCGCGACACCAGGGCGGCGATGAGCAGCAGGATCCCGAGGATGACGATGTGCTTCGGCTGCGACCAGCGCGCCGGGGTGATCCGCCACAGGAACAGGGCCGCCATCAGCACGGCCAGCCCGCCGAGGGCGGCGGCGGCGATGCGTGACGTCCCCGGTTCGGGATCGAGCAGACCGTTGACGGTGATGGCCTCGAGCTGGACGGCGTCGATGGCGTTCCCCGCCGTGACGATGGGCTGGGTCTCGACCCAGATCCGGGTGACCTCGGTGACACCGGCCGCCGCCGCCTCCCGGGCCAGCGCAGTGGCCTCCTGGTTCTCGATCTCGTTGGCCTCGAGCGAGAGGGCGACCACGACGGCCCCCGCCTGGGCAAGCATGGCGCGGGCCTCGGCGTCGAGCCCCTGGACGAACAGCGGCGGCGGCGCTGAGGTGAGCCCGAGCCGGACATCGGCCAGCTCGTCCGCCCGGATCCCGGCGGCAACACGCTCGGTCGCCAGGTCCATGACCTCCTGCTCCACGGCGTCGAAGAACCCGGCGCCGCCGTTGGCGACGTCCGCCAGGTGATCGGCGTACAGGGTGACCAGCACCGGGATGGCGTCCTCGTAGAGGCTGCCGTACTCACTGACCAGGCCGGAGATCTGCTCCTCGACCGGGATGGTGGTGGTGGTCGACGTGCTCGGGGCGGTGGTTGTGGTGGTGGTCGAGCTCGACGTGGTGGTGCTGTCGCCCTCACCGGCGGGCGGCGCCGGCAGCGTCACCACCGGCAGCACCTGGCAGGTGACGGCATCTGCGCTGTTGGGGTCGACGGTGACCCGTGCCTCGCTGCGCAGCCCGGTGTTGCTGTCGCCCTCCCCCACCTCGCAGTCCGAGTTGTCGTCGGTGACCAGGGCGGCGTTGACGGCGAACCGCACCTCCACCGTGTAGGTGTCCGTGCTGCTCGGCTGGATCTGTTGCAGCCCCTCGGCCTCGGTGAGCGACCACGGCAGGACCGTCGGGTCGAGGTCGTCCCGGTGGGCGTCGCCGGTACTGAGCTCGGCGGTCATCACGGCCGACAGGATCCGGGCCGCCGACGACAGCTGCGGGGTCTGGGTGAGCTGGTAGCTGCGACGGGTCGAGGCCGGGTTGGTCACGGTCACCGTGTACTCGACGATGAACTCATTGCCGATTGAGGTCGACTGGATGGGCCCGGCATCGTGGTTGATGGTCAGCCCGACCGGCGCCGGGGCGTCGCGCACCGATGCGAAGAGAAGACCGATCCGCTGCTCCACCCGGCTGGTCCCGTCCTGGTCGATCTCGTAGACCGGCTCGACCGCATCCGACGCCTGGATGCGGGCCTGCTCGGTGGCGGCATCGTCGGCCAGCTCGGTGTAGCGGGTGGCGACGAAGTCCTCGGAGGCGATGTCGCCGACCTCGAGGCTGATGGCGGGGGCGGCGGCGGGACGGCCCACCACCAGCGCCAGAGCCACGGCAACGACGGTGACGACGATGCTGGCGACGATCGGCCAGGTGGGGCGCTGCTGCGCCGTGCTCACGGTGTCCACGCGCGGTCCCGTGACGGCACCTCGGCCCTGCGGGCCTCGAAACGCTCGTATGCCTGGACGATCGCGGCGACGATCCGGTGCCGCACCACGTCCTCGAGACCGAGCTCGACGAAGGCGATCCCGTCGATGTCGCGCAGCACCGACCCCACCACCCGCAGACCCGAGGGGCGCCCGTCGAGCAGATCGGTCTGGGTGACGTCTCCGGTGATCACCATCTTCGAGTTGAAGCCCAACCGGGTGAGGAACATCTTCATCTGCTCCGGCGACGTGTTCTGCGCCTCGTCGAGGACGATGAAGGCGTCGTTGAGCGTCCGCCCCCGCATGTAGGCGAGCGGGGCGATCTCGATGGTCCCCCGATCCATCAGGCGCCCGGTCTCGTCGGGGCCAAGCATCTCGTAGAGGGCGTCGTACAGAGGGCGCAGGTACGGGTCGACCTTGGCGGCGAGGTCGCCGGGGAGAAAGCCGAGCCGCTCCCCAGCCTCGACCGCCGGGCGGCTGAGGATGATGCGGCGCACCGACCCCGAGATCAACGCCTCGACGGCGCAGGCCATGGCCAGGTAGGTCTTTCCGGTGCCCGCCGGTCCCACCCCGAAGGCCAGGGTGTTGTCCCGTACCGCGTCGACGTAGCGCTTCTGGCCGAGGGTCTTGGACCGCACCACCTTGCCCCGACCCACCTTGATCGCCTCGGTGAACACCCCGGAAGGGGCGGGTACGTCGCGGCGCACCAGGTCGATGACCCGCAGCACCCGGTCGCCGTCCAGTGTCTCACCCTCCTGTACGAGGATGAGCAGCTCGTCGAAGATGGTCCGCACCATCCCGGCGTCGGCCTCGGCGCCGTGGACATCAATCTGGTTGCCCCGAGCCACGATCCGGACGTCGGGGAACGCCGCTTCGATGTGCCTGAGGTGGGCGTCGCGCTCGCCGAGGAGGTCCACGATGAGGTGGTTGCTGGGAACCTTGAGTTGGATGTCCACTGCGGACGGGGACGTCACGGATCCTCACAAAGGGGTACGGGAGGGGGATGCGCAGCGAGAACGCATGGAGACCCGTTGAGTATACCGGCGCCGGGGCGGTGACCCGGACACCGGGCGACGAGCCGACGGCGCTCATGCATGACGGCGCTTCGCGGTGGCCACCGGCACCGCCGATGGGGCGCACCCGGCCCCGGCCGGGGTGTCGTCACCGAGCGGTGACGGCCCGGCCCGGTCACGACCCCGGAAGGTGGACGTGGGGGACGTGGCGCACGTCAGCCGGCGAAGAAGCGGCGCTTCTTGCGTGGGACGGCCGGTGATTCCCCGCGCAGCTCGGCGTAGTGGCGCAACGCCTCGGTCTGCTCGTCGGTGAGGTCGGTGGGCACCATCACCTGGACCTCGATCAGCAGATCGCCTCTCCCCCGGCGGCGGAGCCGGGGCATGCCCTGGCGGTCGATCTTGAACACGGTGCCCGGCTGGGTCCCCGCCGGGATCTCGACGTCGAGGAACTCGCCTCCGACCAGCGGCACCTTGAGGTCGACCCCAAGGGTGGCCTCGGCCAGCCCGAGCCGGACCCGGTGGTGTAGATCGTCGCCGAGCCGCTCGAACCGCTCGTCCGCTGCCACCCGCACCGAGGCGTAGAGATCGCCCGCCGGGGTGCGCCGCTCCCCGGCCTCGCCCCTGCCCCCCAGTCGGAGCCTGGTGCCGTGGTCGACACCGGCGGGGATGTCGATGGTGACGGTGACGGAGTCGTCCACCCGCCCGCGGCCCGAGCAGGCGGGGCATGGATCGGCGATCACCTCGCCCCATCCCGAGCAGGTGGAGCACTCGGCAACGGTCATCATCGACCCGAGGAAGGTGCTGCGGGTTACCCGCACATGGCCGGTCCCTCCGCAAGCGCCGCACCGGGTGGGGCTGGCGCCCGGGGCCGAGCCGGCCCCGGAGCAGGTGTCGCAGGTGATCGCCGACCGGTAGGTGACCTCGCGGGCCACACCGGTGGCCGCCTCGTCCAGGGTCAGGTCGACGGCCACGGAGAGGTCGCGGCCCTTGCGCCGCGCCGGGTGCGAGGTGAACCCCCCGAACCCGCCGAAGCCTGCGCCGAAGAACTGGGAGAGGATCTCCTCCAGGGTTGCCCCGGCGCTGAACAGGTCGGTCCCGAACCGCTCACCGCGGTCGTAGGCGGCCCGCCTGGCTTCGTCCGAGAGAACCTCGTACGCCTCGGCGATCTGCCGAAAGCGGGCCTCGGCTGCGGGGTCGTCGGGATTGGCATCCGGGTGGGTCTCGCGGGCGAGGGTCCGGAACCTGCGCTTGATCTCGTCGGCACTGGCGTCCCTGGAGACCCCGAGCACCTCGTAGTAGTCGGCCATATCCGTCTCAGACCTCTCGCTGTTGGTTCGATGGTGGTGCGCCGGTGCCCTGCCCGCTCGCGTCTGGATGGGTCACGCCTCAGCCGCCCAGGCTGTCGCCGAGGCTGTCCCCGACCTCTTCGACGATCCGCATGGTGCGCCGGTAGTCCATCCGCATCGGGCCGAGCACCGCCAGCCGACCGATGCCGTGCTCGCCGGCGTCGTACGAGCTCGACACCACGGCGAGGTCGAGGCCGGCGACATCGATCTCGACCCCGAGCCTGACCGAGGTCCCTGGCGACTCGGTGTCGACGATGCGGCGCACCGTGGCCTCCTGCTCGAGGATGGCGAGGATGGCGTGGACGTGGGCCAGGTCATGCCACAGCTCGACCAGTTGGGAGGTCCCCCCGACGAACACCTCGGTGGTGGCCCGATCGGCGCGTCCCAAGGTGGTGGCGACCGCATCGATCAGCGTCTGGACCGGGGGCGAGGCGGCGTCTGCGGGGATGGTGCCCACCCTGAGGTTGCCATCGGCCACGGTGTGTCCCTCGTAGGCGACGGCGAGCATCCGCTCCGCCTCGGCCAGCTGGGTCCGGTCGAGGATGGCGTCGAGCCGCACCACGTCCTGGGCGACCCGGCCCGACCCGGTGACGGTCACCGTCAGCACCACCGGGCCCCCGAGGGGGACGAGGTGCAGGGCGCGCACCGTCTCGCCGACCAGACCGGGGCCGATGACGACGGCGGGGAAATGGCTCACCTCGGCGAGCAGCCCCGTGGTCTCCTTGAGCACCCGGCTCAGCTCGCGGTGCACCTCGGAGAAGAACGAGGTGATCCTGCTGCGGGTGGCGCTGCGCAGCTTGGCCGGCGAGGCGTGGTCGACGTAGAACCGGTAGCCGGCCGCAGTCGGGACCCGGCCCGCCGAGGTGTGCGGCTGCTCCACGAACCCGTACGACTCGAGGCGGGCGACTTCGTTGCGGACGGTGGCACTCGACACCGGCAGCCCGCTGCGTTCGACGATCGCATGCGAGCTCACCGGCATCCCGGTGGCGATGTACTCCTCGACCAGGGCCTGGAGAACCCGGGATCCGCGATCGTCCAACATGGGCCCGAATTTAGCAGTCGTCTGCTGAGAGTGAGAGCACGGCCCTCGTCACCTCGTCGGTGAGCAGCGGTCTCAGCACCACCAACCGGTCGGGACCCACCCCCAGCACCCCCGCCTCCATCAGCCGCCGCCCCTGCTCGGATCGCTCCAGGGCACGGCCGATGTCGCCGGGAACCACCCCGGCGCGCCGCCGCAGCCCCAGCATCAACCGCTCCTGCTCCCTCCCCCACGGATCCTGCGACTCGGTGCCGGCGAGAGGCCGGTGGCTCTGCCCGACCGCCGCCAGGTAGGCGTCGATGCGCCGCACGTTGCGGGTCCTCACCCCGTCGCGGTGGCCGTGGGCCCCGAGCCCGAAGGCGAGGTACCCGCCCTGGGCCCATGTCCCCAGGTTGTAGCGGCAGGCGTGGCCGGGCCGGGCGAAGTTGGACACCTCGTAGTGGACGAGACCGGCACCGGTGGCGGCGGCGACGAGCAGCTCGTATGCGTCCGCCTGATCATCCGGATCGGGGGCGGGCACCAGACCGGCGCCGACCATCCGGGACAGCTCGGTCCCCCGCTCCACGGTGAGCGCATAGCCGGACAGGTGATCGGGCCCGAGACCGACGGCGGTGGCGACGGTCCGTCCCCAGCTCGCCCCCTCCTCGGCGGCGGCGCCGAAGACGAGGTCGAGCGACACCGACCCGAAACCGGCCGTGCGCGCCCCGGTCACCGCCGCCGCCGCACTCTGCGGGTCGTGGCTGCGACCGAGGGAGGCAAGGACCGCAGGGTCGAAGGACTGCACCCCGAGCGAGATCCGGGTGAACCCGAGGGCGACGAGATCGGCCCAGCCCGCCCCGTCCCAATCCTCGGGATTGGCCTCGATGCTGATCTCGGCGCCGGGGGCGATCCCGAAACGGTCGGTGACGGCGTCGAGCACCCTGGCCAGCTGGCGAGCGGTGAGCGCCGTCGGGGTGCCGCCCCCGAAGTTCACCGCATCGAGCGGTCCCCACGCCGGCTCCATGGCGATCTCGGCCACGACGGCGTCGACGTAGCGGTCGATGGGACCGCCCCATTCGTCGCCGGCCACAACCGCGAAGTCGCAGTAGGGGCAGCGGCGGCGGCAGAACGGGATGTGGACGTATGCGGCCCGCCAAGCGACGGCGGCGTCGGCGAGGACCGGATCGTCCGGTGATGTTCGACGGGGGTCAGCCATCGATGCGCAGCGCGGCGACGAAGGCCTCCTGGGGCACCTCGACGTTGCCCACCATCTTCATCCGCCGCTTGCCCTCCTTCTGCTTCTCGAGCAGCTTGCGCTTGCGGGTGACGTCGCCGCCGTAGCACTTGGCCAGCACGTCCTTGCGCTTCGCCTTGATGGTCTCCCGAGCGATGACCCTGGTCCCGACGGCGGCCTGGACAGGCACGTCGAAGAGCTGGCGGGGGATCAGCTGGCGCAGTCGGTCGACCATGGCCCGCCCGTAGGTGGGGGCCCTCTCCCGATGCACGATGGTGGAGAAGGCGTCGACGGCGACCCCGTTGAGGAGGATCTCGACCTTTACCAGATCCGCCTCCAGGTAGCCGCTCGGCTCGTAGTCGAGCGAGGCGTAGCCCCTGGTTCTCGACTTGAGCTGGTCGAAGAAGTCGAAGACGATCTCGGCCAGCGGCACCCGGTAGTGGAGTTCGACTCGCTCGGGGCTCAGGTAGGTCATCTTCCCCATCTCGCCGCGACGCTGCTGGCTCAGGTCCATCACGGTCCCCACGTACTCGGTTGGGGTCAGGATCATCACCGCCACCATCGGCTCGGCCACCGTGGCCAGCCGGCTCGGCTCGGGCAGGTCCTGTGGGGAGCGCACCTGGACCACCGAGCCGTCGGTGAGCGTCGCCCGGTACTCCACCGACGGCGCGGTCGCCACCAGGTCGAGGTCGTACTCGCGCTCCAGCCGCTCCCGGACGATCTCCATGTGGAGCAGCCCGAGGAAACCGCAGCGGAACCCGAACCCGAGCGCCCGCGACGTCTCCGGCTGGTACACCAGAGACGAGTCGTTGAGGCGAAGCTTGTCGAGCGCCTCGCGCAGCCGCTCGAAGTCGTGACCCTCGGTGGGGAACAGCCCCGAGAACACCATCGGCTTCGGCTCCCGGTAACCCGCAAGCGGGAACTCGGCCCGCCTCCCGGCATGGGTGACGGTGTCCCCGACCCGGACCAGGTCGATCTCCTTGATCCCGGTGATCAGGTAGCCGACCTCGCCCGGACCGAGGCGGCGTCCCGGCCGCGGGGCCGGGGACAGGGTGCCGATCTCGTCTGCGGTCACCATCTCCCCGGTGACCATGAACCGGATCTCGTCGTCCTGGACCAGGGCACCGTCCACCACCCTGACGTGGCAGACGACGCCTCGGTAGATGTCGTAATACGAGTCGAACACCAGGGCCCGCAGCGGTCCGTCGACGACCGCGGTGGGGGCGGGGAGGCGGGCGACGATCGCCTCGAGCAGCTCGTCGACCCCCTTGCCCGACTTGGCCGAGACCCGCAGCACATCGGCGCGGGTGCCGCCGATGACCCCGATGATCTGGTCGGCAACCAGGTCGGGCTCGGCCGCGGGCAGATCGATCTTGTTGACCACCGGGATGATCTCCAGCCCGCTCTCGATGGCGAGGTGGGCGTTGGCCAGGGTCTGGGCCTCGATCCCCTGGGTGGCGTCGACCACCAGCAGCGCCCCCTCGGCGGCCGCCAGCGAGCGCGACACCTCGTACGAGAAGTCGACGTGGCCCGGGGTGTCGATCAGGTTGAGGACGTAGGTCTCGCCGTCGCCGGCGCGGTAGTCGATACGCACCGCGTTGGCCTTGATGGTGATGCCCCGCTCCCGTTCCAGGTCCATGGTGTCGAGAAGCTGCTCGCGCATGTCCCGCTCGGCGACGGTTCCGGTTCTCTGCAGGAAGCGATCGGCCAGGGTCGACTTGCCGTGGTCGATGTGGGCGATGATGCAGAAGTTGCGGATACGCGCCAGCTGGGTCATGGGCCCTACGGTGAGGCGGAACGGGTCTGCTCAACACAGACGTGGGCATTGTACCGGCGGCCCGCTGTGGTAACCTTGCGCCGTTCCCGTTCGCAGAGGTTTGTCGCCACATGGCCAACATCAAGTCGCAGATCAAGCGCAACCGTCAGAACACGGTACGGCACGATCGCAACAAGTCGGTGAGCTCCGAGCTCAAGACCCGCTTCAAGACGGCGGTGACGGTCGCCGAATCCGGCGATCCCGACGCCACCGAGAAGGCGGTCCGCCTCGCCCAGAAGCGGATCGACCAGGCGGTGGCGATGGGGCTCGTCCACAAGAACACGGCAGCCCGACGCAAGGCCCGCATGGCCCGCCGGGTCGCCACCCTCCAGAAGTAACCGGCTCGAAGAGCTCGCCGCCGACCGTCGTCGGCGACCGACCAACAGGATCGTTCCCCATGACCAGCGCCAAGACCTGGCTCACCCCTGCTGCCTACGCCAAGCTGCGCCAGGAGCTCGAGTATCTCGAGACCGACGGCAGGCGAGAGATCGAGCAGCGCATTGCCGATGCCCGTGACCATGGCGACCTGCGGGAGAACGCCGAGTACGACACCGCCAAGAACGACCAGGGGATGATGGAGGCCAGGATCCGGCAGATCAGGTCGACGCTCGACAGCGCCGACGTGCGTGAGATCGAGGACTCGGGCCGGGTCGGGGTCGGCACCATCGCCACGGTGGTCGACGAGGACGGTGATGAGATGGAGTTCCTGGTGGCCCCTTCCGAGAACAAGGTCGCCGGTCTGCTGCTCGCATCTCCCGACTCCCCACTCGGCGGCGCCCTGCTCGGAGCCGTTCCGGGCGACTCGGTGACATACGAGGCTCCGGGCGGCACCTTCACCTACATGGTGCGGGCCGTCCGCGTCTACGAGGGCTGAGCACCAGCCTCAGCGGGGGTCTCAGCGCCGGGCTCAGCGGGGCTCACCTGGCTTCACCGCCCCGAGCCGCCATACCAGAGGCTGAGGGCGACCGTCAGCCGCTCCAGCGTCACCCGGTGGGTGGCTTCGGGTGCCGTCTTCAGTTGGACGTCCGCCTTGGCCAGGGCGGCGAGCGCCCGCCTCAGATCCTCGGAACGCGCCCGCTGCCTCATGTTCCACAGCCGCTCGGTCCCCCGGTTGGATGCCGCTCCCGACCGGGCCACGAAGGTGTCGTAGTCGGGGGCGTTGGCGGCGAGCGCCCGGCGGCGCAGGTCGTTCTGCAGGTAGCTGAGCAGGACGAGCGGGTGGCCGTGGAGGAGGTAGTCGGACAGCCGGCGCAACGCCTCACCGGTCCTCCCGGCGACGATCGCATCGGTGACCTTCCACATCGGCACATCCGGTCGGTTTCGGAACCGCTCGGCGATCATGTCGGCGGTTGCCGTCGCACCGTCGACGGCGAGTTGGTCGAGCGCCTGCCCCAGTGCCGCCACGTCCGAGCCGAATCGTCGGATCAGGGCCGCCTGCGCCCCCTCCCCCAGCCGGAGCGAGCGCTTCTTGGCGGCGATGCCGAGCCAGGTGGCGGCACCGGCCTCGGTCACCAGCCTGATCTGCACCGTGTCGGCCACGGGCTTCACCGCCCGACCGAGCACGGGCGGCATGGCGCCGGTGGTCAGGAACACCACCCCGAGGGTCCCATCGTCGGGGACGCTGCCGATCACCTCGGACAGCACCTCGGCCTCGGTCTTCTGGAGCTGGTCGGCATCGACGAACAGGACCCCGGTCGCCCCTCCGAACAGCGATCCGCTCTGCAGGGCGGGGACGGCAGAGGCGACCGGGGTGCGCAAGCCCGCCTCGTCCGTGTCCTCACCGCTGGCACGACCGGGCACGTCGATGCGGGTGATGTCGCTGATCCCCCACCGCTGGAACGCCTGCTGGGCGGCCTCGAACATCAGCTCACGCTCCCCGGGACCCGCTCCCCGGTCGGTGGACACGACCACGATCGGCTTCACCACCCGAGCGTACCTCCGCCGCCGCACCCGCAAGCACCGGCTTCGTCGACCGCCTCGCCGGTGGGCGGCGATCTCCTCGTGGGGCAACGGGCGATTGCCCGCCGCCGGTGACGAGCTCGGCCAGCCGTCGGTGAAGCCGTCGCCCGACGGCGAGCCCTACAGCCTCAGGTGGATCATGCTCCACATGATCCAGGAGGCGGCGCGGCACAACGGCCACGCCGACCTCATCCGCGAGGCGATCGAAGGGGTCACCGGCCTGCAGCTCAGGTAGAGGCACCGAGAGCTGCGGCACACACCGTGCCGGTCCGGGTCGCACCGAGACCGCCTTGCCGGCGCCGGCCTGCTCATGGTGGGTGACCGTTGTTCGGGCAGGGGCACAGCGGGACCACGATGTCACCCTGGTCGATGGTGGTCATGACCGTGGCACCGGCCCGAGCCAGCGCGTCCAGCACCTCTGCGGTGGGGTGGCCGAAGGTGTTGTCGCCGACGCTGATCACCGCCACCGGTCCGACCGTCGCCGCCAGCCAGCCGAGATCGGTGGTCGACGAGCCGTGGTGGGGCACCTGGAGGACGTCGGGGGCAACCGCAGGTAGCTCTGCCTGCGCGATCGCCCCGACGTCGCCGGTGAGCAGGACCTCGGTCCCGCCCGCCGTCACCCGCATCACGATCGAGCCGTCGTTGTCGGCGGCGTAGCGGCGACCTGGCCCGATCAGCGCCAGGTTGATCCTGCCAAGCGTGGCGCCGTCGCCGGCCCCGACGGCGGCGACCGGGACACCGGCGGCGGCCGCCTCGACCAGCAGGTCGTCGAGCAGTCCCCCGACCCGCTGACCGGCCGGGTACCACATGGCGCCGACGGAGCGTTCCCCCACCAGGCCTTGCAGACCTCCGGCGTGGTCGGCATCGCCGTGGGTGACCACGACCAGGTCGATGGCGCCCACGCCGTGGCGGCGCAGCGCCGAGCCGAGCACCAGCGGGTCGGCTCCCCCATCGACCAGCACCACCGACCTCGGCGGGTCGCGGATCAGGATGGCGTCGCCCTGGCCGACGTCAAGGAACACCACCACGGGAAGATCGGGCGGCCCCACCGGCAGCCCCCAGGCGATCAGGGCGGCGGCCGCTACCCCGGCGAGGACCGGGCGCAGCTGCCGTCCCAGCCAGAAGCCGGCGGCCACCGCTCCCACCCCGAGCACCCCGACCACGCCGAGCTGGGGCCACCCGGCGGCGACCGAGGCGACGGCGAGGACGCCCCCGGCCGCAACCACACCCAGGTCGAGGGCAGGGGCCAACCCGGTCAACGCCCCGATCCCTCCGAGCACGGTCGCCGTGGTGACCATGGGCACGGCGACGACGTTGGCGATCGGGCTGAGCAGGGGCACCGTCCCGAACCGGGCGAGCAGGATGGGAAGCACCGCCAGCTGGGCACCGGCGGTACCGAGCAGCACCGCCCACAACCAGCGGGGACGCCGACGGGGTGTCAACGCCACCGCCACCAGAACCCCGGCGGTAGCCGCCACCGAGAGCTGGAAGCCCACGTCGAGCGCCAGGTCCGCCGAGAACAGCAGGAGCCCGGTCACCGCCAGCCCCAAGGCTCGCCACGGGTCCACGGGAACACCCACGATGCGCCCACCCAGCACCACCGCCGCCATCGACCCCGCCCGGATGACGGACGGCTCCCACCGGGTGGCGACGACGAACGCTCCCAGAGCGACGATCCCGAGACCGGCGCGCAGCCGCGGATCGATCCCGAACGGGCCGATCACCAGCCACCACGCCGCCAAGAAGATGGCGACGTTGCTCCCCGACACGGCGACAAAATGGGTCAGCCCCGCCCGGCGCAGCTCATCGAGACGGCGCTCGGAGAGACCGTCGGTGTGCCCCACCAGGAACCCGGCGACGAGCGCCGCCGCTTCGGAGCGATCGTGGGCCAGGCCGTCGATGACGGTACGGCGCAAGAGGTTGCCCGGTCCGAAGAACGGGCCGGTAGCGGCCGCCGCCAGAGCGACATGGTCGGCCTCGACCGACGCCCGGTACCGATCGCCCCGATAGCGGCCGGGCCGGTCGGAGACGACACCGTCGATGATCACCTGGTCGCCGGCGGCGATCCCACTCAGGATGCCGGCGACCAGCCCCGGGCCTTCTCCGTCGCCCTCGCCCTCGCCCTCGCCCTCGCCGTCGCCTTCACCAGGAGCGAGCACGGCCCCGTCGAGCGAGGCCAGCATGGTGATCTCACCCGTCAGGGAGGCCCCCGAGGCCCGTACCAGCATCGCCGTTCCATACTTGCCGGTGGCCGGATCGGAGAGCACACGGGCGACCAGAGCGTGTCTACCGGGGGCGATGGGCACGGTGGCCGCGGCTTCGGTCCGGGCCGCAGCCAGCACACCCGAGCCGATCCCGGCGACGACCAGAGCGGCGAGAACCTTTGCTGTCGCCCCACGGACCACGATGCCGACACCGACTGCGACCACCACCGCCACCGCCACCAGCGGGCCGAGCCGGGACCCCTGGCCCAGACCCACCGCACACCCGACCCACACGGCGGCAGCCGCCCCCAGCACCGGGTATCCGAGGGGCAGGGCGGCGGCCATGCGGTCACGGGACGACGACGTAGTCACGGAGAGCGGCCAGCTTCACCTCGCCGATCCCGGATACGTCGAGGAGGTCCTCGACGGTCTGGAAGGGCCCAATGGTCTCGCGATGGGTGATGATCCGCTCGGCCAGCACCGGCCCCACCCCGGGCAGGAGCTCGAGGGTGGCGGCATCGGCGTGGTTCAACATGATCAGACCGTCGGGCTCGGTACCGGGCGCCGCCGGCGACCAACCGCCATTCGGAGCAGGCCCCCCGTCGCCGTCCACGGCGGGCACCACGATCTGCTCACCGTCGCCGACCGGCGCCGCCAGGTTGATCGAAGCCACATCGGCGGAGCGGCCGGCTCCACCGGCGGCGGCGATGACGTCGGCGATCCGGGCCCCGGCCGGCACCATGACCAGACCGGGGTTGCTCACCGCCCCGGAGACGTGAACCGTCATGGTCTGTGTCGTGGTGACCGCCGGGGCGCCGGCCGACGGCATCCGTTCCACGCTGCCGACCGGCATAGCCTCCCCGCCAGGGTCGGTGCCGGACGGGAGCCCCCACCACAACACCCCGGCGAGCAGGGCGACGACGACGGCAACGGCGCCACCCGTCCGAACCCCGACGACCCCGAGCCCGCCGACCGCACCCGGGCCGGGTGGAGCGAACCGGCTCCTCCAGCCGGAGCGGGTCGGCACCCCGGCGCCCACCCCGACCGGCGGCACCGGGCCGGCGCCCCGACCCGTCGCCTCATCCTGTTCTCCGACCCGCTCCGCCGCGTTCCGCAGCGGGCCTTCGTCGCTGATTGTTCTGTCGATGGCGGCCTCCTCGATCCGCCCCTCGGGGATGTGCCCACCCGCTCCCACATGTATCACGGGGGTGTGACACGTTCCAGGGTCCCGTCGGCGACGGGCGGCGCACCCGGGATCGTCACCGGATCAGAAGACCAGGTGGACCACGGCGTCGACGGCCTCGGCGAGCTCGTCCTCGAAGATCAGGGCAAGGGCACCGGTCAGGTTGACACCGGCGTGCACCGCGATGGGGAGACCGATGTCACCGGTGGCGAGCGCCAGCCATCCCAGGGCAACACCGATCACGAACAGGCCGGGGACGGCGTACAGCGCCCCTGGGTCGATCAGGTGCACCCCGGCGAAGAAGGCGGCTGAGACCAGGATCGCCGGCCACGGCGCCATCGAGCGCCGCAGACGCGACAGCAGGACCGCCCGGTACACGATCTCCTCGACCACCGGGGCCACCCCCACCAGCATCACCAGCAGGACGACGATCTCCAGCCACCGTGAGGCGCCGCCAACCACCCCGGCGACCGCCTGTTGGGCCAGCTCGTCGGGCGCCAGCAACCTGATGAGCCCGCCGATCAGCACCGCCACCACCACTTGGAGGGCGAGCCCGGCCAGGATGCCCCAGGTGTCCGACCGGCGCCACGCCAAGCCCACCCGCTCCGCCAAAGATCCGGTGCCACGGCTCCGGCCGAGCCCGATCAGGGTGGCTACGGTGGCCGCCGATTGGGCGAGCAGCGTCACCGTGACCTGAGCGACTGTGATCTCATCGGCCGCGGTGACGGCCACCATCACCGACCCGGCAAGGATGGCGGCGGCAAACCCGGCCCCCAGGGCCAGAACCACGTCGCCGAAGGCCCACCTGGTCTCGGGCAGGTACGCCATCTCCAGCGGGCGCCATCGGCTCACGGCGCCCTCCGTCCCGGGGCGAACCGGGCGGCCACGGTGCGGGCCTCCACCTCGAGGCGGATGTCGCGGTAGGCGTCCCAGTGCGATCGCCCGTGCCAACGTCCGCTGACGTAGTCGCCCAGGTAGCGGCCGACGTGGCCCAGCGGACCGATGCGCCGGTACTGGTCGAGGTGAACCAGCTCATGGACCACGAGGACGCCGTGCCGCCACGCCTCATCCCGGTCGGCGAGACCGGCGAAGACCTCGGGGGTGACGAAGATCCCCCAGGGCATGGTCACGGCGGCGATGCCCTTGGCCCAGGTCCGGCGGAACCAGCGGGAGGCCGGTTTGATCCTGGCCCGTCCCGGGTCGACGGTGGGCAGGGCGCGCCCGACCTCGGCGGGATCGATTCCGGCGGCGAGGAGCGCATCGCGCGCCGTGATCGAACGGCTTGCGATCACACCACGACGTTGATCAGGTTGGGGAGCCGGGCGATGACCCTGCGCGGCTCACCGCCGTCGAGATACGGCGCCACCCGATCGGAGGCGAGGGCGGCGGCGATGGCGTCGTGCTCACCGATCGTTGCCGCCACCTCGATACGGTCCCTGACCTTGCCGTTGACCTGCACGACCATCACCACCACCTCTTCCTTGGCGATCTCCGGGTCGGCCTCGGGCCATGAGGCGAGGTGGATCGAGTCAGGGTGGCCACGGCGGTGCCACAGCTCCTCGGTGACGTGGGGGGCTATCGGGGCCAGCAGCAGCAGCAGGGTGTCGACCGCCTGGTCCCATCCCCCGGCGGCGACCGATCCCTGGCGGAGGACCGCCTGCAGCTCGTTGCGGAGCGTCATCAGGGCGGCGACGGCGGTGTTGAACTTGACGTGCTCCAGATCCTCGCCCACCTTGGCGATGGTCTGATGGACCCGCCGCGCCAACCGTTCGACGGCGACCGGGTCGACCTCGATCTCCCGGTACGAGGCGGTCGCCAGCTTCCACACGTCCTCGACGAAGCGGCGCGATCCCACGATGCCTCGACTGTCCCAGGGCCCGCCCTTCTGCCACTCGTAGGCGAACATCAGGTGGGTGCGCACCGTGTCGGCGCCGTACCGCCGGACCAGGTCGTCGGGGTCGATGACGTTGCCTCGCGACTTGGACATCCGCTGCACCTCGAGACGGTGGCGGAGCTGGTTGACGTCGTTGACGCCCCGGATCGATGGGATGCCGACCGGAGCGTCGTCCGGTACCTCGACGGTGACCGTGCCCTCGTGGGTCGCCACCTGGAGGATGTTCCCGGTGCGCCGCACCAACTCGCCGGCCACCGCACCATCGCCGCCGGCGGCGTTGGGGATGACCCTGACCGAGGTGGCGACCACCCTGCCCTCGACCATCGCTCCGTCGACCACGATCCGATCGCCCTCCCGCTCCTCGCCCAGAACCTGGCCCTGGTTGCGCAACGCCAGGAACGGCTCGTCGAACAACCCGGCCGGGTCCCTGCCGTGCGCCTCCATGGCGGCGACGGTGTCGTCGAAGGCCCCCATGTCCCGCATCGCCTTGACGAAGAACCGGGCGTAGAGCAGATGCATCACGGCGTGCTCGGCGCCACCGGTGTAGGTATCGACCGGCAGCCAGTATGCGGCCTCCTCGGGGTCGAAGGGCCCGCCGTCGAAGTGCGGCGACAGGTAGCGGAACCAGTACCACGACGAGCACATGAAGCCGTCCATGGTGTCGGCTTCCCGCCGGGCCGGGTGGCCCTCGCGGTCGACCGTGTCGAGGAACGGCTCGTAGGTCACCAGGGGGCTGGTCCCGTGGAACTCGATGTCCTCGGGGAGCAGCACGGGGAGGTCGCCGTCGGCCACCGCCTCCATGGCCCGGTCGCTCCGCCGCACGATCGGGATCGGGGCGCCCCAGTAACGCTGCCGGGAGATCAGCCAATCCCGCAGCCGGTAGTTGATCGATTCGGTGCCGATCCCCTGGCTCTCCAGCCAGTCGATGGTGGCGGCCACCGACGGATTGGACCTGCCCTTGGCCAGGGTTGTCTCGATCCCGTCGATGGGGCCGCTGCCGACCATCACCCCCGGCCCGACGTAGGAGGCCGCCATCTCGTCACCGGAAAGCGGATCCCCCCCAGCGGGATGGATCACAGGGACGACGGGGAGGTCGAACCTTCGGGCGAACTCGAAGTCGCGCTGGTCGTGGGCGGGTACCGCCATGATCGCCCCCGTCCCGTACGACAGCAGGACGTAGTCGGCCACCCACACCGGGATCTGGGCGCCGTTGACCGGGTTGGTTGCATGGCCGCCGGTGAACACCCCGGTCTTGGCCGTGCTGTCCGCCATCCGCTCCAGGTCGGTCTTGCGAGCGGCCTGGGTGCGATACGCCTCGACCTCGGCCCTGCGGTCGTCCGTGGTGAGGGCATCGACCAGGGGGTGCTCGGGGGCGAGGACCATGAAGGTGGCGCCCCACAGGGTGTCGGGACGGGTGGTGAAGACACGGATCCCCTCACCGACTGCGGTGGGGAACACCACCTCGGCGCCCTCGGAGCGCCCGATCCAGTTGGTCTGCATGGTGCGCACCGGCTCGGGCCAGTCGATCCCGTCGAAGCGGAGTAGTTCGTCTGCGTAGCGCGTGATGGCGAACAACCACTGCTCCATCATCCGCTGCACCACCGGCTGCCCGGTCCGCTCGTCCTTGCCGTCGATCACCTGCTCGTTGGCGAGGACGGTCTTGAGCGTGGGCGACCAGTTGACCATGGCCTCGCCCCGGTAGGCCAGGCCGTGCTCGTAGAGCCGTTTGAACAGCCACTGGGTCCACCGGTAGAACTCCGGATCGGAGGTGACGACCTCCCGCTCCCAGTCGAACATCGTCCCCATCGATCGGAGCTGCCCTCGCATGCGGGTAATGCTGGCCTTGGTCCACGTCGCCGGATGGATGTTGCGCTGGACGGCGGCGTTCTCGGCGGGGAGCCCGAAGCCGTCGAACCCCATCGGGAACAGCACGTTGTATCCCTTCATCCGCATGTAGCGAGCCCTGGCGTCCGAAGGGGTCATGATGTACCAGTGCCCGACGTGGAGGTCCCCGGATGGGTAGGGCAGCATCGTCAGGGCATAGTGCTTGGGGCGCGCCCAGTCGACCGTTGCCTGGTAGAGCCCGGATTCCTCCCAGCGTTGCTGCCAGGTGGTCTCGACGATGGTGTGGTCGTAGGTGGTCATATGGTCTCGGGAGGGGCGGCGAAGGGTAATCGGGACGCCGGTCGGCACGGCCGGCCGTCGGGTTCGCCCGGGTTGGCGGGCTCGAGCATTACATGGTCTTCAACACGTTGACCCGACCGTGAGAGAAGCATCTGACGACTACCCGAGCATCTCCCCCACACTGACCGTTGCAGGGCAGATACGCTCAGTCGCGGCCCATCCAGGTGGCCACGTCGACCTCGTTCCCCTCGGCGTCGGCCAGTGTCCACCATTTCGGGGCGTGCCGGTCGGTCACCAGGTGGCCGCCGGCGGCGATCGCCGCCGCGACGCGCGCCTCGGCCTGGTCGTGCGGCACGGAGATGTCGACGTGGATGCGATTGCGCTGTGGGCGCGGCGCGTCCATCTCCTGGAACCAGAAGGACGGCCCGCGTCCGTAGGGGTCGATCAGGTCCTCGTCACCCAACTCCTCGTACCCGAGCACGGCGCGCCAGAATGGCCTCAGCCCGGGACCGACGAGCGCGTCGATCGCGACCTGAACCGTCTGCACGGCGGTCGGGTCGGCGGGGACGTCCAACTCGCGCGCCGCCGCCGAGATCTGCCGGGCTAGCTCGACGTCGCGCTGGCTCAGCCCATCGACTTCATGCGTCATCAGCCGGACGGTCACACCGGCGTACCGCAGGTCGACGTCGGGGTGATGGTTCGCAGCGTCGGCCAGCTTCCCGATCGCGTCCACGAGCGCGACGCCCGTGGCGAACGACCCGGTACGAAAGTGCGCGCACGCCCCGCCGAACAGCACCCGCCAGTCCTCGACGCCGACGGCCTCGTGGAACTGCCGCGGCGTGATCGGCTCGGTCATGCCCCTCAGCGTAACAATGTGGGTCTGCAGGCGGCGATCCCGGCGATGGAAGGCCACCGTCGGGCCGGCTGGGCGAGTCGACGGCCGACAGAAACCCCGTTGTCCTGGGACTTTGTCTCGGTGGAGCTGAGGGGATTTGAACCCCTGACCTCTTGCATGCCATGCAAGCGCTCTGCCAACTGAGCTACAGCCCCGGGAATCCCGGGATGTTATCAGGCCTCGACCTTGACCGGCTCGAAGGCTATCCGTGGTGCGTCCGCCCACAGCCGCTCGAGGTCGTAGTAGTCCCTGGTCTCGGCGTCGAAGACGTGCACCACGATGTCGCCATAGTCGAGTAGCACCCAACGGGCGTGCTCGACGCCTTCGCGTCGGAGAGGCTTGCGGTCGATCGCCTGCTTCATCTGGGCCTCGACCTCGTCGACCAGGGTCTTGACGTGACGGTTCGAGGTACCGGTGCCTATCACGAATACGTCGGTGAGCACGATCAGCGTGGAGACATCGAGGAGGGCGACGGCGGTGCCCTTCTTGTCGGCGATGGCGGCGGCGGCTGTCTTGGCCGCATCGACGGCTTGATGGTCAGCGCTGATGATGACCTTCCCTTGGGATGTGAACGGGCGTCATCCTAGAAGATTCGGGGACCGGAACATGAACGATGCCGCCAGGCGTTGCGCCCTGCCGCGCCTCTGGCCTCAATCCGCCCCCCGGTAGAGCAGGTGGGCGTCGACGTATCGCCACACGCCGTCCGTCACCAGGAACCGGATCGAGTCGCCCCCGGCGACGCGGGCCCGCAACTCGGTGGACGCGATCGCCAGCTCGGGAGTGCGCAGCCAGGTGATGTCGACGGGACCGATGGCGGTGTCGACCTCGTCGACGGAGACACCGGGACGGGGCATGATGGCGAAGGCGACGCCCGTCAGCAGGTCGGCGGCGCGGTGCCAGGTGCGCACCCCGGCGGCGGCGTCCGCCCCGACGATGAGCACCAGGTCGTCGCCACCGAAGGATTCGATGGTGTCGATGGTGTACGTCGACCCGGCACGTCGCACCTCGCGGGCGTCGACTTCGAGGTAGTCGATGCCGTCGACGCCGAGCTCGGTCATCGCCATGCGGTGGTGGGGATCGCTGACCCGGCGATCAGCCTTCTGCCACGCGCTGCCCGCCGGTATCAGCGTCACCACGTCGAGCCCGAGTTGACGGTATGCGGTCTCGGCGGCGACCAGATGGGCCAGGTGGGGCGGGTCGAAGGTGCCGCCGAGGATGCCGCGTCGCACCCGGCGCAGCATAGGGAGCGGAGAGGGTGGCCTCGATGGTCAGCCACACCGCCGAGCCGGGCGGGTGACATCCCAGCCACGGCTCGGGGTCGACGTAGACGCCGTCGACCCTGACCGAGAAGTGGACGGCATCGAGCCCGTTGTCGGTGCCGGAGGTGCCGAGAACGGAACCCGTCACCACCGAACGGCCGGCGGTGATGGTGATGGTCTCGAGGTAGGAGTATGACGTCTTGAGGCCGCCACCGTGATCGACGGTGACCGAGAGCCGCTCGGCGACGGGACCGGCGAAGCTGACCACGCCGACCCCGGCGGCGGCCACCGGCGTGCCCGGCGTGGCCCCGAGGTCGATTCCCCAGTGCCCGGCGTACTGCCCGATCGGTGCGAAGTCACGAAGCACGGGACCGTCGACCGGCGCCACCAGCCCGGTGCAGGTCGGGGCGGCGAGAGCCGGTGCGGTGATGAGCCATGGCACCAGCAGTGCGGCACCGGCGGCGAGCCGGGACCAGAGCATTGGCCTTCCTCTCCCGCCACCGCATCCGCACCGTACCCGGTGGGTGTGACACGAAGAAGAGGGCCGGTGTGCAACGAGGACGGGCCGGTGGTCCGGACCGCTACCGGACCGCGATCCGCCGACCCAGGTGGGCGCGCTCCAGGGCTACCCGTTCCACGAAGCGCTCGAGTTGGCGGAGCGTCCGGACTTCGTGGACGCTGTCGCAGACCGCGGCGAACGTCGCCATGATCGAATCCCCGGTGTCCCAGTAGCGACTCGCCTCTGGATTGAGCCAGTGCACCGCCCGGGCCCGATCGGCGATGGAGGCGAGCACCGTCACCCCGGAGTCCCGGTAGTTGTTCCTGGCATCGCCGGTGATGATCACCGTTGATCGCGGGGTCACCGCATCGGTAAACCGGTCGGCGAAGCGACCCAACGCCACCCCGTAGTCGCTGTGCCCGTCACGGTGGATCACCTCGGCGCTCGCCGCCACATGTTGCATGGCCTCGTCGAAGTCGGTGCCGGGTCCGAAGAAGCGGGTGACCTCGTCGATGCCGTCGACGAAGGCGAACGTGCGGACATTCGAGAACTGGTGGGCGATGGCGTAGGTGAGCTGCATGGTGAAGCGGGCGAAGGTGGCCATCGAGCCGGACACGTCGCACAGGATCACCAGTTCCGGCTTGGCGATCCGTCGCGGCTTCCACCGCGGGTCCACCAGGGCGCCACCGTGGGCGAGCGACCGGCGGATGGTGCGACGCACGTCGAGTCGACCCCGGCGCCCGTGGCGTCGCCGCGCCGAAAGCCTGGAGGCGAGCCTGCGCGCCAGCGGGGCGATCCTGGCACCGATCTCCGCCAGCTCTTCGCGGGTGGCGTGCATGAGATCGATGTCCTCGACGAGCGGGGCCCGCAGGGTGCGAGCCACGGCCTCGCTCCCCCGGTCCGCCACCAGCCGGCGCATGATCTCGTCATGGACGGCGGCGCGGATCTGGTCGATCTGATCGTCGGAGAGGATATCGGCGCGCCGCCGGTTGAACACGTCCTCATCACCTGCCTCGTCCTCGGCCGGGGTGCCCAACAGCAGACGCAGCCGGTGGGTGTCGAGACGGTTCATCACCCGGTAGAGGTAGTGGCGTCCCCCGACCGGGCGGCCGGGCTGGAAGACGGAGAAGCGGTCGACCGCGATCCGCACCAACCGGAGCAGCTGCTCGCGGTCGCCGGAGCGCAGCGCCGCCACCATCGCCTCGACCAGTTCGTCGAGATCCCCTCCAGACCCCACGCCGGTCCCGCCCCCTGCGGCGGGCGGGAGGGTGATCGCCATCTGGTCGGTCGTCTCACCGGCGCCGAACGGGGCGGCGGCGAGCCCGAAGAAAACGTCGAAGGCGACGTCGAAGGTGCGGCGGTGACGGGCGGTCTTGACCATCGTGGCGCCAAGCGCGGTCCGCACGGCCTCCCGGTTGCCCAGGTCGACATGGTCGATGGCGGCCACCGCGTCCATGACCTCGACCATCGAGACCGGGATCCCGGTGGTTCTGAGCTCGGCGGCGAAATTCGCCAGCGACTTGAGCACCGCCGGCTACCCGGCCGAGCCGAACGACGTGAGGTCGAGCTGACGGCGCACCTTGTCGATGTCGGACTGGTACTTGAGCAGAACGTGCAGGGTGTCGTCCGTGACGGCACCGTCGACCTCGGTGACCGCCAGAGCGATGAGCGTCCGCGCCCAGTCGATGCTCTCGCTGATCGATGGCGACTTGCGGAGCTGGACGCCGCGGATGGAGCGGACCACCTCGGCGATGCGGGAGGCGAGCCGCTCGGGGAGCCCTTCCACCCTGGTCAGCAGGATCTCCCGCTCCCGGTCGACATCCGGATAGTCGATGTGCAGGAAGAGGCAGCGCCGCTTCAGCGCCTCGGACAGTTCCCGGGTGTTGTTCGAGGTCAGTACCACGAACGGGCGTGATGTCGCCGTGACCGTACCCAGCTCGGGGATCGTCACCTGGAAGGTGTCGAGCACCTCGAGCAACAGCGCCTCGCTCTCGATCTCGACCCGATCGACCTCGTCGATGAGCAGAACGACCGGCTCCGGGCTTCTGATCGCCTCGAGCAACGGCCGGGTGAGCAGGAAGTCCTCGGTGAAGATGTCGCCCTCGAGCTCGTCCCACCGCCGGCCCTCGTCTGCCTGCAGCCGGAGCAGCTGCTTGTGGTAGTTCCACTCGTAGAGCGCCTTGGCCTCGTCGAGACCCTCGTAACACTGGAGCCGGACCAGCCGTCGACCGGTGGCGGCAGCGACCGCCACCGCCAGCGACGTCTTGCCCACCCCGGCGGGGCCCTCGGCCAGGATCGGCTTGCCCAGCCGATCGGCGAGGAAGACGACCTGGGCGATGCGGTCGTCGGTGAGATACCCGGACCGCTGCAGGGCGTCGGCCGTCGCGGCGACATCGGTGAAGGACATCGCGGCATTCTCGCCGCCACCGCCGCGGGCCGGAAATCAGGAGGAGATCAGGGGGAGGTCGAGCCGCGATCCCGCGCCACCCGAACTTTGAGCGAATGACACCGCTCAGCAGGGTGAGGCGCTCAAAGTTCGGCCCCGAGACCCCGACCCACCCCAACCTTGAGCGAATAACACCGTCCAGCAGAGTGAGGCGCTCAAAGTTCGGCTCCGAGAGCAGACCGGACGCCCCGAGAGCGGCTAGCGGGAGACGTCCTGGTCGCTTTGGGTGACCCTGGTCCGCACCGTGAAGACCGAGTCACCGCTGAGGATCCCTCCCCGGCCGAGCAGCCGACCCGACTGCCAGTTGGCCAGACCGAGCTCGGGCCGATCGAGGGCGTACTGCCCGTCCACCCAGCGGGTGAACCCGTTACCCACGAAGGGAGCGTCGATGGTGTCGAAGAACCGCTGCTGCTCGCCCTCGTCGGTCGACACCAGGCTGGCGATGAACCGCGGGCTCTGCTCGTTGAACAGACGAACCGCGGTGGCCAGGTCGGGGACGATGACCAGCGAGACCTCGGGACTGTCCTCCCACTCCCATTCGTGGCCGAGCCGGTCGACCGGCAGCACCTCGGTGCGCGGCTCGTCGACCTGGCCCTCGGCCCGGGCGATGCGGGCAGGGGCGAACCACGGCTCCGGGATCATCCCTTCGCTGCCCTCGGCTACGTGGAGCTTGGCCACGGTGCCCCGCCGCCTACCCGCCTCGTCCAGGGCATCGAGGAAGCGAGGCACCAGCTCGTCGGCGGCGCTGGCGATCACGCAGCAGGTGTTGAGGGTGTTGCACACCTTGCGGTCGAGCGATCGGACCACCACGGAGGCGAACATGTCGGGGTCGGCGTGCTCGGAGGCGACGATCCACGCCCCCCCGGTCCCGTGAAGGCTGACCGGCACCCCTGCCTGCCGAGCCACCGCCCCCAGCTGGGCAACGGCCGGGCCCGAGCCGCGAGCCACTGCCAACGCCAGGCGCCGGTCCGAGAACAGGGCCCAACCGGCGGAGCGCTCGGGGCTGGCCACCAGCGACACCGCTCCCGGCGGAAGGTCAGAGGCGGCGAGGGCGGGATCGAGGGCGTGCTCGACGATGGCCTCGGCGGTGCCCAGGGCGTCGGACCCGATGCGGAACACCATGGTGTTGCCCGAGCGCAGCACCCCGGCGCCGTCGGCGAACACGTTGGGCCTGCCCTCGAAGACGAACCCGACCACGCCGAGCCCGGCCTGCACCAGATCGACCCGCCAGCCGGGATGATCGATCGTCTCCACCACGGCGTTGCGGCCGGACGACGCTTTCGCCCAGCCCCGCAGCCCATCCACCATGCCGGCGCGCATCGTGTCGGACAGGACCAGCCGGGTTACCGAGCGTCCCCGCTCCCTCGCCGAGGCGACGTCGGCCTCGTTGGCGGCGGCGACCGGGGCGAAGCTGTCCTCGCCGGCGATCAGATCGGCGAAGGCCCCGAAGAAGCGGGTGATCTGGTTGTCGGTCACCGTGCCCATCCGGTCGAAGGCCGCCACCGCGGCGTCGACGGCGGTGGTGACGGTGGCGTGAACCGCAGCCGGGATGTGGAGGAGGTCTCCGTTGGTCTGGACCACGACGAGACGATCCCCCGGAGAGAAGGCGGCGGCCAGCGCCTCGTCGACCATGATGACCCGGTCTCCCCCATAGACGATGGGCATGCCTGCCGTCAGGTTCTCCAGCCGCATCACGCCACGCTATCAGCACCGGGCACGCCCCCGCCCGCCCCGCCACCCCAATCACGGTGGAGAACGTGGACCGTTTGATGGATCTGCGGGAGAAGCCGATGGTCACCGACCCGACCTCGTTGACGATGGCCAGGAGGGGGGTCGGTGGTGACGGTGATCCCGGTCCGGTTGAGCAGCGCGGGAACACTCGCCGCGTGGACACCGACGCCGGCCTCCAACCCGCGCCACATCGTCTCACCGCGCTGCCACAATCAGCGGATGCGGATCGTCTCGCTGCTCCCCTCGGCCACCGAGATCGTCGTGGCCCTCGGGCTCGAGGACCAACTCCTCGGGGTCACCGACGAGTGCGACCACCCCGCCGTCCGGTCGAAGCGAGTGGTGGTCAGGGCCCGGCAGCCGGCCGGGCTGACCCAGGGCGAGATCGACGCCTGGGTGACCGAGCAGGCACCCAACGGTGGGTTGTACCGGCTCGACGACGCCGCCATCGCCGACATCGCCCCCGAGCTGGTTCTCACCCAGGACCTGTGCCGGGTGTGTGCCGTGCCCACCGGCGACGTCGATGCCGCCCTGCAACGGGTCGGGTGCCCGTCGCAGGTGGTGACTCTGGAGCCGCTGACACTCGACGACGTCCTCGCCACCGTGGTCGCCGTCGCCGACGCCGCCGGGATCGGCGAGCACGGCCGCCGGGTCGCCGCCGGTCTCCGGGCCAGGCTCGATGCCGTGAGGGCAGCGATCGCCATCCGCCCACCCGTCCCCACCCTGGTGCTGGAGTGGCTCGACCCCCCGTACACCGCCGGCCACTGGGTGCCAGACGTGGTGCGGGCGGCGGGCGGGGAGCCGCTGCTGGGGACCAGCGGGTGCCGGTCGCAACCGACCGACTGGGAGTCCGTGGGCCGGACCCGGCCAGAGGTGGTGGTGCTGGCCCCGTGCGGGATCGATCCGCGGGCGACCTGGGACCTGGCGAGCGTGGTACCGGCCGGGATCATGGGATCCCGAACCGTGGCCGCCGACCTGGCCCGGCCGGGACCGGGGCTGGTGGATGCGGTGGAAGCGCTGGCGGCGGTGCTCCACCCGGACACCGGGCTGCCCCTCCGTCCCGAGGTGATGGTCCCCCGGCCGGGCGGTGACACCTAGCCGCCGACCCGCCGGCGCCCGTGCTCGGTACCGCCCGACCACGCCCTCCCGGCTGCCTGCCGCAACCGGCCCGCATCCGGTGGTGGTCATGCCGCGACAACCGGGTGGTCGGGTCCAGGCGATCCCGGTCCAGGACACAACGCCTAGCGGAGCACGACCAGATCGTCGCGGTGGATGACCACGCCCCCGGTGACCGCGCTGTGGTGCCCCAGCGCCCCCCGGATGGCGTCGGCGCTCATCTCGGTGCGGCCTTTTGCGATGAGGAGGCCCCCCGGGTCGAACACCTCGACGGCGGCGGCCGCAGGGAACGAGCCGTCGACCCCGACCACCCCGACCGGGAGCAGCGACCGGCCTCCGTCAACCAGGGCGGCGGCGGCACCGGCATCGACGGAGAGCCGCCCCTCCGAGGGCAGCCCGAAGGCGATCCACAGCCGTCGCGCCGACAGCTTCGATGGCCGGGGCTCGATCCAGGTGCCCACCTCGTCGCCTCCGACGGCGCGGGCGACCACGTCCGGCTGGCGGGCGTCGGCCACCACGGTCGGGATGCCCGACCAGGCGGCCATGCGGGCGGCGGCGATCTTGGTGGCGACCCCTCCCGACCCCAGCGAGCCGCGCCCGGTGGATCGGTACAGCTCGTCGAGAACGGTGTCGGTGTGGCGAACCGCCGAGAGCAACTCGGCGTCGCCCAATCTGGGATCGGTGGAGAACAGCCCCTTGGTGTCGGTGAGCAGCACCAGCATCCCGGCACCGACCAGGTGGCCCACCATGGCGGCGAGCCGGTCGTTGTCCCCCAACTTGAGCTCATCGACGACCACGGTGTCGTTCTCGTTCACGATGGGGACCACCCCGCGGCTCAGCATCCGGGCGAGGGCGGCACGACCGTGGAGGTACTGGGCCCGATTGGCGAGGATGTCGCGGGTGAGCAGGACCTGGCCGACGATGATGCCCTGCGCATCGAAGCGGCGGGTGTATGCCTCCATCAACCGCCCCTGGCCAACAGCGGCGGCCACCTGCAGCCCCGGCAGATCGCGGGGACGCTCGGTGAGCCCGAGGGCGGGGAGCCCGGCGGCGACCGCGCCCGAGGTGACCAGCACGGGGCGGTAGCCGGCACCCCCCAGAGCCACGATCTGGGCGACGGTCCGCTCGATGGCGGCGTCGTCGAGGCCGCCGGAGGGGAGCGCCAGGCTGGAGGACCCGACCTTGATCACCACCGCAGCTCCGGCCGGTACCGGGCGCCTCATTCCTCCGCCTCCACGTCCTGCTGGTCGGGATCGTAGGTGAACACCAGATCACCGATCCTGACATCATCCCCAGGCTCGGCCCCCGCCGCCGCCAGGGCGTCGTCGACCCCGAGCCGGCGCAGGCGGTGGGCGGCGACATCGGCCGCCTCGGGAACGGTGAGGTCGGCCAGTCCCACCGCCCTGGCGGCCGAACGTCCCTCGACCACCCAGACCTCGCCCTGGCGCCGCACCGTGAAGCTGGGGGGGAGGGGGCGATGGAGGACGAAGCCCTCCCGGTCGGGTGCGGTGCGCGCCACCACCCCCACTGCATCGGCGATGGCGTACGACAGCTCGTCGAGACCTTCGCCCGTCGCCGCCGAGATGCGGTGCACCGGCTCGTCACCCGCCCCACGCAGATCGGGCCCCTCCACCAGGTCGCCCTTGGTGATCACGACGATCTGGGGGCGGGCGGCGAGATCGGGGGAGTGCAGCCGCAGCTCGTCGCGGAGCACGGCGAGCTGGGTGTCGATGTCCGCCTCCTGGATGGCGGTGGGGTCGAGCATCACCACCAGGACCGAGGCCCGCTCGGTGTGGCGGAGGAACTCGTGGCCCAGCCCCCGCCCCTCGGCCGCCCCCTCGATCAGCCCGGGAATGTCGGCGAGCACGTACTGGCGATCGCCGATCTCGACGACGCCGAGGTGGGGCTGGAGCGTGGTGAAGGGGTAGTCGGCGATCTTGGGCTTGGCCGCCGACAGCCGGGAGATCAGCGTGCTCTTGCCCGCATTGGGGAAGCCGATCAGGGCGGCGTCCGCCATCAGCCGCAGCTCGAGAGTGATCGATGCCGTCTCCCCGTATTCGCCCTGCTCGGAGTAGGAGGGGGCGCGGTGGGCCCTGCCGACGAAGGCGGCGTTGCCCTTGCCTCCCCGGCCTCCCCGGGCGACGGTCACCCGCTGTCCCGGGTCGACCAGGTCGGCGAGCACGGTGCCCTCCCCGTCGCGCACCACGGTGCCCAGTGGGACCGGGAGCTCGAGGTGGCCGCCATGGCGGCCGTGCCGCAGATCGCCCTCGCCGTGGGTACCGGAATCGGCCGACCGGTGGGGCTGCCGGGCGTACGAGAGCAGGCTGGCCACATCGGGGTCGGCCACGATGACCACGTCGCCGCCGCGCCCGCCCGAACCACCGGTCGGCTTGCCACGGGGACGGCCCTTCTGGCGGAGGAACGAGGCGACGCCTGCTCCGCCGGCGCCACCCTTCACCTCGACACGGACGCGGTCGACGAACACCTCAGCGCATCCGGGACGGGGAAGGCTCAGCCGGCGACGATGTCGACCAGCCTGCGACCGCGGCGGCTACCGAACTGCACGGTGCCCTCCACCTTGGCGAACAGGGTGTCATCGCCGCCCCGACCGACGTTGGCACCGGGGTGGATGCGGGTGCCGCGCTGGCGTACCAGGATGGACCCGGCGGGGACCGCCTGGCCGTCGAACACCTTGGGCCCGAGCCGCTTCGCCGCCGAGTCGCGGCCGTTCTTGGTGGATCCACCGGCCTTGGTCTTCGACATCTCAGCCCTCCTCGCTGTTCTCGACAGTGTCCGCCACCGGCTCCCCGCCGGAGACGGGTTCGGTCTCGGCGGCCGCATCGGCGCCGTCGGCCTTGGACGTGGACGCCTTCTTGGCGGCGGCACCGGTGATGCCGGTCACCCGCAGCGTGGTGTACGTCTGGCGATGGCCCTGATGGCGGCGGTAGCCGGTCTTCGGCTTGTACTTGAAGACCTCGATCTTGTCGCCCCGGTGCTCGCCGAGCACCTCGGCGGTGACGGTGGCGTTCCCCAACGCCTCGCGGTCCGAGATCACGGTGCCGTCGTCACCGACCACCAGCAGCGGGGTGAAGGTGACGGTGCCGTCGGTGACCCGCATCCGCTCGACGTCGATGACGTCGCCCTCACGGACCTTGGATTGCTTTCCGCCGGCGCGGATGATGGCGTACATGGTCTCCTCGCAGATCTTCGGGCCCCGCCGTTGCGCCGGCTCGACAGGGGCGAGCGACGGCGCGGCACGGATGCCGGAGCGGACCACAGCTTAGCGGCTCGGGGCGATCCCCCATCCGCTCAACGGGCACCCCTCAGGAGGGATCCACCGACATCGCCCGGGGCATGGGAGTCCCCTGGGTGGCGGAGTCCTCGTAGAGGACGACCCCCCTGCCGTTGCAGTTGGGACAGATCTCCGAGAACGACTCGAGCAGCCCGGCCGACACGTTCTTGCGAGTCATCTCGACCAGCCCGAGGTTGGACACCTCGAACACCTGGGTGCGGGTCTTGTCCTTGGCCAGATGCTCACGCAGCCGGAGCAGCACCGCTTCGCGGTTCTTGGAGATCTCCATGTCGATGAAGTCGATGACGATGATCCCGCCGATGTCGCGCAGCCGCAACTGGCGGGCGATCTCCTCCGCCGCCTCCAGGTTGTTCTGGAGGACGGTCTGTTCGAGGTTGGTGTGGCCCACGTACCGCCCGGTGTTGACGTCGATGACGGTGAGCGCCTCGGTGCGGTCGACCACGATGTGCCCGCCGGACGGCAGCCACACCTTGCGGTCGAGGGCCTTGCGCAGCTGATCCTCGACGTGGAAGCGCTCGAAGATGGGAACCTGGTCGGCGTACAGCTCAACCTTGGTGGTCAGCTCGGGCTCGGTGCTCTCCAGGTATCCCAGCACCTGGCGGTGGACCTCGGCGGTGTCGATGATCAGCCGCTTGAAGTCCTTGGTGAAGTGCTCGCGGATGACCCGGAGCACCAGCGGCGGCTCCTCGTAGATCAGCGCCGGTGCCGCGGTGCCGGTCTTCTTGGCGGCGATGTGCCTCCACACCTCCTCGAGCCTGGCGACGTCTGCAGCCAGGTCCTCGCCGGTGGCGTCCTGGGCTGCGGTGCGGACGATGACCCCCATGCCCTTGGGGCGGATCTCGGAGACGATGTCACGGAGGCGGTGCCGCTCGTCGTCGGACAGGCGGCGCGAGATACCGTTCACCTCGGCGTCGGGGGCGAGCACCAGGTAGCGGCCCGCCAGGCTGATCTGGCTGGTGAGCCGGGAGCCCTTCTTACCCATGGCGTCCTTCACCACCTGGACCAGCACCGAGTCTCCGGGCTTGAGGACCATCTCGATGCGGGCCCGCTTGCCCTCGATCTCGGCGTCGTCGTAGTTGACGTCGCCTGCGTAGAGCACCCCGTTCTTGCCCTCACCGAAGTCGATGAAGGCGGCCTCCATCCCGGGAAGCACGTTGCGGACCTTGCCGATGTAGACGTTGCCGACCAGCGACTGGCGGTCGGACCTGGTCACGTAGTGCTCGACCAGCACCGGCCCCTCGAGGACCACGATCTGGGTCTGGTGGGGATTGGACCGGACCAGCATCTGCTTGCGGGCGGTCTCGGGGGGAGGGACAACGACCAGGTGGGGCCGGCGGCTGTCGTCGCGCCTGGTGCGCGAGCCGTGATCGGCGGTGCGGCTACGCCCCTTCGATGCCGTCGCCGGCCCGCCCGCCGACCTGCGGGCCGGTTCGGAGCCGGTCCTGGGGCGGGCGGGGGAAGCCTCGGTGGCCGGCGCCGAGAACCGGCGAACGGTGACCTCCTCCTTGCCTACCCGGCGGACCGTCCGATCCTCGGCCGCATCGCCGCGACGGAGCACCCGTGCGGCCTTCTTGCGGAACAACGTCATGCAAACTCTCCTTGATGGGCTGCACCTGGCAGCGAGACGTGAGACGGGGTGCCGGGGGCACGGAACGGCGAGTTGTCGATCCAGGGAAAGCCCTGGCCGGCTGGAAGAAAGAGACCGGGTGGCCGAGCACGATGACGAGGGCCGAGGCCGAAAGCATGAGCTGTCCGAATACCAGTCTCGAAGATCTCCGGGGAGCGAACTCGCCAGGTCGTGCGGGCGACCCGGCCGGGTCTCAGGATAGCACGCCGCCCGACCGCGCCTGAGGACCACCCAACGGGCACTGCTACCCTCGCCGCCATGCTGCCGCGGGCCGACCAGGGCTGGATCGAGGTCATCGCCGGGCCGATGTTCTCCGGCAAGAGCGAGGAACTGATCCGCCGCATCACCCGCTACCACATCGCCAGGGTGCCCACCCAGACCTTCAAGCCGACCATCGACGACCGCTACGCCGCGTCCGAGGTCGTCTCGCATTCGAAGCTGTCGACGGCGGCGGAACCGGTCCCCGATTCGGAAGCCCTGCTCCACGCCGTCGGCGACCGCACCGTCGTGGTCGGCATCGACGAGGGCCAGTTCTTCGACGACGGTCTGGTGGAGGTGTCGAGGCGCCTGGCCGGCGCCGGCAAGCGGGTGATCGTCGCCGGTCTCGACCTCGACTACCTGGGACGGCCCTTCGAGCCGATCCCTTCGTTGATGATCAGGGCCGAGTACGTCACCAAGGCGCTTGCGGTGTGCCACCGCTGCGGCGGGCCGGGGCTGTTCACCCAGCGGGTGGTGCACGGCGACGAGCTGGTGGTGCTGGGCGCCGCCGGCGCCTACGAGGCCCGGTGCAGGCGCTGCTACGACCCCAGCGAGCTGCCCCAGGAGCGGTTCGCTCTCGAGGAGATCGGCTGATCTACAGGAGCTGGCGCTCGCCCGGGACCGGGGAGCGCCGCATCCACACCCCGTGGCCCAACCCCAGGGCGATGCTCATGGCGATGAAGGCCGACCCACCGCTCGACATGAAGGGCAGCGGGAGCCCGGTGACCGGCATCACCCGCAGCGTCATCCCCACGTTGACGAAGACGTGGAAGCCCATGAAGGCGGCGACCCCGACAGCGAGGAGCTGGGAGAAGCGGTCCCGGGCGTTGGCGGCGGCGGCCAGCAGCCGCCAGATGATCGCCAGGTACAGGGCGAGGACCGTCACCGCACCGACGAACCCGAGCTGCTCACCAACGGCGGTGAAGATGAAGTCGGTCTCCTGTTCGGGGACGAAGCTGAGGTTGGTCTGGGTGCCCTCGAGCAGGCCCTTACCCAGGAAGCCCCCGGATCCGATGGCGGTGACGCTCTGGTTCTGGTTGTAGTTGGCGGTGGCGGCCAGATCCGACGTGTCGTCCATGAAGGCGGTGATCCTTGTCAGCTGGTAGTCCTGGAGGGCGTTGATCTGGAGCAGGACGATGGTTCCCACCACGGCGACGAGTACCAGGAAGACCAGTTGACGCCAGGTGGTCCCGGCGACGAACAGCACCGCCGCCGAGATGAAGGTGAACACCAGCATCGTCCCCAGGTCCGGTTGGAGGAAGATCAACGTGGACGGGATCCCGACGATGACGGCGGTGCGGAGTAGGTGGTGCCACCGCAGCGGCCCCTCGCCGGTCTCGGACAGCAGGGCGGCCAGGGCGAGGATCACCCCCAGCTTGGCGAACTCGGACGGCTGGAGCTGGAAGGGACCGACCTCGATCCAGCGGTTGGCGCCGAGGCGTGACGCCCCGATCGGGGTGAGCGCCAGCAGCAACAGGGTGAGGGTGCCCAGGTAGATCACGGGCACCTTGGCCTTGAGCGGTCTGCTCTCGAACAGCGACACGGCGACGAAGGCGATCATCCCCACCAGGACGAACACCGCCTGGCGCTTCATCAGGAACCCCGGGTCGGCCCCGGCGGCGGTGAGCCGCGACGCCGAGGCGGTGTAGATCATCAGCACCCCGAAGGCGGAGAGCGCCAGGTAAGGCAGCACCAGCAGGAGGTCGGGACGCAGCGCCCGCTCCCGCTGCAGCAGGCCGAGGGGTCGGGCGTCGGTGATCGCCATCAGTCCGTCACCCCCGAGCCGACCTCGATCTGCTGACCGGTGGTGGTACCAGTGAGCAGGTACTGGAGGACGGGAACGGCGGTGGGAGCGGCGATCTGCCCGCCGCTTCCACCGCGCTCGATCACGATGACCACCACGTAGCGGGGGTCGTTGATGGGCACGACGCCGGTGAAGACGGCGGTGTCGACGTCCTCCTCGGCGGTCTCGCCCTTGATCACCTCGGCGGTGCCGGTCTTCCCGCCAACCAGCTCGACCCCGGGCCCGAAGTCGGCGAAGGCACCCCGAGCGGTACCGGAGGGGCCGTTGACCACCTGGTGAAGGTCGGCGCGGAGGAACGCCACCGACTGCGGCGACAGGTCGATCCGGGTGCTGGCCACCGGGGTGTTCTCCCACACCAGACCCCCTGCCTGGTCGACCATGGCCTCGACCACCCTCGGTTGCCACAGGGTGCCGCCGTTGACCATGGCGGCGTATGCGTTGGCCAGCTGGAGCGGGGTGGAAAGTACCGAGCCCTGGCCGATGACGGCGTTGAGCACGTCGCCGCCGGTCCACGGCCCGTCGCGGACCAGCCCTGGGGACTCCACCTGGGCCCGCTCGAACCACTCCCGATCGGGGATGAGCCCGTCCTGCTCGAACGGCAGGTCGATGCCGGTCGGCTCGTCGAAGCCGAAGCGCCGGGCCCACTGCTGGAGCAGGTCCTCGGCGATGGTGCCGCCCTGGTTGCCCTGACGGTTGGTCCAGATGTTGAGGGCGATCTGCCAGAAGTAGAGGTCGCACGACGTCTGCAGCCCGGAGTGCAGATCGACCTCACCGTGACCATCGGAGATCCAGTCGTTGAGCACCTGCGGGCTGCCGTCGGTGAACAGGAACTCGAGCTGCCCGTCGCAGAAGTAGGAGGCGTCGGCGGCCTGGGCATCGCCCTCGAGGGCGAAGATCCCCTCCTCGAGGGCGAGCATGTAGGCCACCGTCTTGAACGTCGAGGCCGGGGCATACTCGCCCTGGATGGCGAAGTTGTTGAAGACCGCCAGCTCGGAAAGACGGTCCCACTCCGCCTGGTTCACCCCGTCGACGAAGATGTTGGGGTCGTAGCCGGGCACCGACGCCATGGCGACGACGGCGCCGTTGGTGGCGTCGAGCACCACCCCGACGGCCCGCACCGGACAGCGTGGGTCGTCGGCGGGGTCGCAGTCCGTCTGGTAGTCGTCGCGGGCCGCCTGGAGACCGTCGAGCAGGGAGTCCCGGAGGATCGCCTGAACGTCGAGGTCGACGGTGAGCACCAGGTTGTCGCCGGGTGCGGGCGCCTGCTCCCCGATCACCTCGAGCACGTTCTGCTGGGCGTCGATGCGGTACTTGATCATCCCGGGGGTGCCCCGGAGCTGGTCGTCGTACTGCCGCTCCACACCGGCCCTGCCCACCCGGTCGGTCGGGCTGATCCCCGGCTTGGCGATGTCGTCCTCGTTGGGGTCGCCGATGTACCCGACAAGATGGCCGCCAAGCTCTCCGTGGGGATAGATCCGTACCGGCTGCGGCAGCACCGAGACCCCAGGGAAGTCCTCGGCGTACTCGACCAGCCGCAGCGACTGCTCGTCGCTCAGCTCCTCGACCAGGGTGAGGCGGTCGGACCGGTTCCTGGCGGTGTCGACCGCCGAGCGTACCTCGTCGGCGGGGATCCCGGTCAGGGTCGAGAGGCGTTGGATGAAGTCCGGCTCGCCCGGGTCGTCGACGTCGGGGACCAGCGCCCCGTCGAGCACGGCGGCGAGCGCCGGCTGGGTGCCCGCCATCAACCGTCCCTGGCTGTCGCGGATCTCACCGCGCGGCGCCGGGGTCTCCACCACCCGCACCTGGTTGGTCTCGGCGAGGGCCCGGTACTCGGTGGATGCGGTCACCTGCACCGCCCACAGCCGCAGGGTGAGGACGCTGAAGAGAGCCAGGAAGACCATTCCGAGCACGGTGAGGCGGGCGCCGGTGCTCATCGTCGGGCCCAGGTCCTCACCGAGCGATCGCGCAGCAGCCTGCTCACCGCGGGCACCACGCCGGCGGCAGCGATCACGGTGTAGAGGGCGGTGATGAGAAGCTGCTGCACGAGACCCGAGGTGGTGAGGAGCGACTGCCCGAAGAGGGTACTCGTCACCAGGAACAACGCCTGGGCCAGCAGCGCCAGTAGGAAGATCCCGAACGCAACCAGGGGAACCGCCTCGTCGGCGCGGTGGCGCAGCCGGAGGGTGAGGTAGGCGATGACGACATGGACCATCGCCCACAGCCCGAGTGGGGAACCGCCGAGCAGGTCGAGGAGAAGCCCTGCGGTGAACCCGAGCAGCAGCGCCGGCTCGGGGTCCAGGTAGCGCACGCAGGCAACCACCACCGCCAGCACCAGCATCGGGGCTGCGCCCAGCGGTTGGATCCGGCCCGCTCCGAACAGGGTGGTCTGGATCACCACGGCGACGAACACCAGGAGGATCGAGAGGGCGACGGGACGGGCGCTCACTCGACCGTCACCGGACTGAGGGGCACGTCCACGACCTCGCCCGTGTCCGGGTCGATGACGGCGTCAAGCGGTGACCAGCCGACCACGACCTTGACGTAATCGAGCTCGGCCAGCTGGATCGAAGGGGTGACGGTGGTGATCAGGGCGAAGCCCGCCACCGCCTCGGCGGGTTCGGCCACGACCCCGACCGGGATCCCCGGGGGGAAACGGGTGCCGTCGGTCACCAGCCGCTCGCCCTGCTGCACCGGCTTGGTGGTGCCGAACATCTTGAGCTCGAGCGGGCCGGCGCCCCTGCCCTCGATCCATCCGGTCTCGTTGGTGCCCAGATCCCGCACCCCGACCCCGCTGCGGGGATCGGTGATCAGCCGCACCCGCGCCGAGTTCTCGGCGACGAAGTCGATCCGCCCCACCAACCCGTCCTCGTCGATGACCGCCTGGCCCACCGCGATCCCGTCGGCGCTTCCCCGGTCGATCCAGCGCACCTGGTCGAAGTCACTCGGTGCCAGCGAGGCGATCCTGGCGGTCACCGTCGCCACGTCCGTCGGCGGTTCGAGGTCGAGGATCCGTTCCAGCTCGGTGAGACGGTTCTGCATGGCCTGCACATCGAGGAGCTGCTGACGCAGGGCGTCGTTCTCCGACCGCGCCGCCGCCAGCTCGTCCCTGAGCCCCGCGATGTTGGAGACCCCGTCGATGAACCCGGCGACGGGTCTGGCAACGGCGGTGGCGAGCTGCTGGACCGGAGCGAACAGCGACTGGGCCCCGGTGCGCAGCATCGCTCCCATACCGGCCCCATCGGCACGAACGTCGAAGGTGGCGATGAGGAACGACAGCATCACCAACCCGACCAACAGGACGGTAGATCGCTCGAATCGGCGAAACGGGAGCATGTGAACTGCTTTCCTCCACCCGGCCGGGGGCCTGGCCCAGGGTCAGGCCCGACCGCTCGAGGAGAGCACGACGCCGAGCACGTCGAACTCCTCGAGGCAGGCTCCCGACCCGAGCACCACCGACTGCAACGGGCGATCGGCGGTGACGATCGGCATCCCGGTCTCGCTCGCCAGCCGCATGTCGAGACCGCGCAGCAGCGCCCCCCCACCGGTGAGCACGATCCCACGGTCCATGATGTCGGCGGCGAGCTCGGGTGGCGTCTTGTCGAGCGTGAACTTGACCGCGTCGACGATCGACTGCACCGGTTCCTCGATCGCCTCCCGCACCTCGGAGCTGGACAGCACGATGGTCTTGGGAAGCCCGCTGATGAGGTCGCGGCCCCGAACCTCGGCGGCGGGCTCGTCGCGGTACGGCCAGGCAGACCCGATGGCCATCTTGACCTGCTCGGCGGTGCGCTCGCCGAGCATCATGTTGTACTCCTTCTTCACCCACGAGATGATGGCCTCGTCCAGCTCGTCACCGCCGATGCGGATGCTGCGCGACACCACGATGCCGCCGAGCGAGATGACCGCCACCTCGGTGGTGCCGCCCCCCATGTCGACCACCATCGAACCGGAGGGCTCGTGGACGGGCAGACCCACCCCGATGGCGGCCGCCATCGGCTCCTCGATGGTGTAGGCCCGTCTGGCGCCGGCGTGGTACGCCGCCTCCTCGACGGCGCGGCGCTCCACCGCGGTTATCCCCGAAGGGACGCAGATCACGATGCGGGGTCGGGCCGAGAGGCGACGGTTGTGCACCTTGTCGATGAAGTAGCGCAGCATCTTCTCGGTGATGTCGAAGTCGGCGATGACGCCGTTGCGCAGGGGACGGATTGCCTGGATGTACGACGGGGTGCGCCCGATCATCCGTTTGGCCTCCATCCCGACCTCGAGCGGGCGGTTGTCCCGCGTGTTGATGGCGACGACCGACGGCTCGTTGAGCACGATGCCGACCCCGCGCACGAACACCAGGGTATTTGCGGTACCGAGATCGATCGCCATGTCGCGGCCGGCGACGGAGAAGATGGAGTTGCGCATGGAATCCGCCATGGGGTTACGCAGTCTAGGTCCGATCGGTGGCCGGGCGTCCGGGAGGCCCTGCTCCCCCCTGAACCACCGCTTGAAGGACTTGAACCACCGCTTCAGGGGATCAGGGGAAGAAGATCGCCAGCTCGCGGGCGGCGCTCTCGGCGGAGTCGGAGCCGTGCACCAGGTTCTCGGTGACCACCGTGCCGTAGTCGCCCCTGATGGTGCCCGGCGGGGCTGCGCCCGGATCGGTCGGTCCCATCAGGGTGCGGCCCACGGAGACCGCCGACTCCCCGGTCCAGGCCATCGCCACCACCGGGCCGCTGGTGATGAAGTCGAGGAGCTCGGGGAAGAAGCCCTTCTCGACGTGCTCGGCATAGTGGCGCCGCGCCAGCTCCTCGTCGATGGTCAGCATCCGCAGGTTCTCCAGGGTGAGACCCTTGCGCTCGAACCGGGAGATGATCTCGCCGACTAGACCGCGGGCGATCCCGTCGGGCTTCACCATGACAAACGTTTGCTCGATCGCCATCAGTACCTCGGGAGGTATCCGAACCACCTGCGACCCGTGGAGACGGGCCATGCGGTTCGCTGCGGTGCGGCCGATGCCGCCATCCTGGGGGGCGCCGTCGAGGGACGGGCGTGACCGGGACGGCCTTCGGCTGCGGGGACGGCGGGATGGTAGTGCGTTCGGGTCCGCCCCGACCTAAGACCGTCGGTCCGATGTGGTGAGGGCGGTGCGGGCCTCACCGACCACGTACAGCGACCCGGTGACCACCACCGTGTCGGAAGGAGCGGCGGCGGCCAGGGCGGCGGCGACGGCGGCGGCAACCGGGGTCCTCACCTCGACCAGCACCTCCGGCCCGAAGACGGCGGCGGCGGCGGCGGCGACCTGCTCGGCGGGGAGCGCCTTGCCGTCGGCGGCGCTGGTGGCGATCACCCGATCGACCAGCCCGACCAGCGGCGCCAGCAGCGGGGCGGGGTCGCGGTCGCCCCCGAAGCCGGCGACCAGGATGCGGGGGCCGGGCAGGAACTCGTCGGCGAGGGCGGTGGCGAGCCCGTGCAGACCCTGGGCATTGTGGGCGCCGTCGATCAGGACCAGCGGCTTGCGGCTGATCACCTCGATCCTTCCCGGGGAAGACGCCCCGGCCACGGCGTTGAGGACGGCGGCGTGGTCGAGCGCCCGCCCGAAGAAGACCTCGCAGACGGCAACGGCGGTGGCGAGATGGTCGACCTGGTGGCGGCCATGCAGGGGGAGGAAGATCCCCTCATACCGGTCGAAGGTGCCGTCGACATCGCACACCCAACCCCCGATGGCACGGCCCACCTCGGCGGCGGCGAAGTGCTCGCCGTAGCGGAACCACCGCGACTCGGTCTCGGCGACCCGGGCGGTGACGGCGCCGTCTGCGGTGGCGGGCAGCACCCCGGTGACCAGCCTGCCCTTCCGTTTGAGGATGGCGACCTTCTCGGCGGCGATCTCGGCGATCGTCCCACCGAGCCAGGTGGTGTGGTCGAGGGCGATCCCGGTGATGACCGAGACGTCGGCCTCGACCACGTTGGTGGCGTCCCACCGGCCCCCCATACCCACCTCGACCACCCCGACATCGGCGGCATGCCCGACGAACACGGCGAAGGCGATGGCGGCGGTGAGCTCGAAATAGGTGACCCCGAGATCGTGGCGCTGCTCGTAGGCCTCGACGAAGGGGGCCACGTCGGCGACGGCGGCGGCAAACTGCTCCTCGTCGAGGGAGACGCCGCCGATGGAGAACCGCTCCTCGACCCGCTCCAGGTGGGGCGAGATGAACGAGCCGACCTTGAGCCCGTGATGGCCGAGGATGTCGGTGATCAGACGCACCGTCGTGGTCTTGCCATTGGTGCCGGCGACGTGGATCATCGGGAGGTGCCGGTGGGGGTCCCCCATCACCGCGAGCAGCCCGGCGATCCGCTCCAGCCCGGGCTGGATCCCGCGGTCGATCCTCTTGTCGAGGAAGGCGACGGCCTGGTCGCGGCCGGTGATCAGGACGGTCAACGGTCAGCCGGTCTCGGCGCGCCGATTGCGAAGCCGGTCGAGGGCGGCTGCGAACTCGTCCCGCTTCGCCTCCTCCTTGGCGACGACGTCTGTGGGGGCCTGTTCCCGGAACGACGGGTTGGCCAGGGTCCGCTCCGATGCCGCCAGCCGCGCCTCGTTCTCGGCGATGGCCCTCTCCAGCTTGGGCCGCTCGGTCTCGACGTCGACAACGCCCGCCATCGGGATGTGTATCGACACCGCGCCGGCGGTGAGCAGCGCCGACCCGCCCGCACCGGTTTCTACCGGGCCGGTGACGGTCACCCGGCCGAGCCGCTCCACCTGGGACCGCCACCAGGGCCGGCCGATCGCCGCCGGTGCGTCGAGTCGGATGTCGAGCTGGATGTCGAGCCGGCGCCCGCCCAGCGAGTGCTCGGCGCGGAAGCGCCGGATCTCGGTGACGATCCCGAGCAGCTCGGTCATCCCGTCCGCCGCATCCTGCACCGCAGGGGGCTGGGGCCACGGTGCCGTGATCAGCAGGGAGCCGTCGCCGAGTTCGGCCCACAGCTCCTCGGTCAGGTGGGGGATCACCGGGTGGAACAGGGCGAGGAGGTCGCGTAGCACCACGCCCAGGGTTGCCCTGGTCACCTCCCCTCCTTCGCCCGAGAGCAGCGGCTTGGTCATCTCCAGGTACCAGTCGAAGACCTCGGACCAGGCGAAGTTGTACACGGTGGTCACCGCATCGGAGAACCGGTACTGGTCGAGGTGGGCGTCGTACTCGGTGGCGACGGCGGCGAGCCTCCCCAGGATCCAGGCGTCCTCTGGGCCGGGATCGGCCGGGTAGCCGCCGGTGGCGGGCACACCCCCCACCCCGCCGTGCTCGACGGCGAACCGGACGGCGTTCCACAGCTTGTTGCCGAACCGGCGCCCGGCGTCGATCCAGTCCTGGTTGAGCGGGATGTCATGGCCCGGCGCCGCCGACTGGACCAGGGCGAGCCTGACGGCGTCCGCCCCGTAGCGGTCGGCGAGGTCGAGCGGGTCGAGGGCGTTCCCCGCGCTCTTCGACATCTTGCGCCCGTCGGCGGCGCGCACCAGACCGTGGATCACGATGTCGGAGAACGGCTTCTCACCCATGAACCGCATCCCGGTCATCAGCATCCGCGACACCCAGAAGGTGATGATGTCGAACCCGGTGACGACGACGTCGGTCGGGTAGAACCTGTCGAGGTCGGCGGTCGGCTCGGGCCAGCCCAGCGTCGAGAACGGCCACAGCGCCGACGAGAACCAGGTGTCGAGCACGTCCTCCTCGGCCCGCACCGCCCCGCCGCAGCGGGTGCAGGCGGCGACGTCCTGGCGGGCCACGATGGTCTCGTCGCAGGCGTCGCAGTACCAGGCGGGGATGCGGTGCCCCCACCAGAGCTGGCGGCTGATGCACCAGTCGCGCAGGTTCTCCATCCAGGGGATGTAGACGTTCTGCCACCGCTCGGGGATGAAGCGGCTGGCCCCGTCGCTGACCACGTCGACGGCGGGCCCCACCAGCGGGGTCACCGCCACGAACCACTGCAGGGACAGCACCGGCTCGACCACGGTGTGACAGCGGGAGCAGCGCCCGACGGCGTGGTGATGGTCCTCCACCCCGAGTAGGAACCCCTGTTCGGAGAGGGCCGAGATCACCGCCGTCCTCGCCTCCATCCGGTCCATCCCGGCGAATCCACCCCCGGCCGGGGTGATCATCCCGATGTCGTCGATGACGACCACCGGCTCCAGCCCATGCCGCCCGCCGATCTCGAAGTCGAGGCGATCATGGGCCGGGGTCACCTTGACCGCCCCGGTCCCGAACCCGGGGTCGACGCCCTGGTCGGCCACGATCGGGATGACCCGGTCCAGCAGCGGGAGCCGCACCGAGCGGCCCACCAGGTGGCGGTAGCGGTCGTCATCGGGATGGACGGCGACCCCGGTGTCGCCCAGCATGGTCTCGGCCCTGGTGGTGGCGACCACGATGGCCCGGTCGGGGTCGTCGACCAACGGGTACCGGATCGACACCAGCTCCCCCAAGGTGTCCTCGTGCTCCACCTCGATGTCGGAGAGGGCGGTGCGGCAGCGCGGGCACCAGTTGATGATGCGGCGACCCCGGTAGATGATCCCCTCCTCGTACAGGCTGACGAACACCTCGCGCACCGCGGCGCTGAGCCCCTGATCCAGGGTGAAGCGCTCCCTGGTCCAGTCGGTGGAGAAGCCCATCCGCCTGATCTGGTCGGTGATCCGGTTGCCGGACGCCGCCTTCCACGCCCAGACCCGCTCCACGAACGCCTCACGCCCCAGGTCGTGGCGGGTCAGGCCCTCGGCGGCCAGCTCGCGCTCCACTACGTTCTGGGTGGCGATCCCGGCATGGTCGGTGCCGGGGAGCCACAGCACGGCGTGGCCCTGCATCCGCTTGCGCCTGATGATCACGTCCTGCAGCGACATGTTGAGGGCGTGGCCCATGTGGAGCACCCCGGTGACGTTGGGCGGGGGGATCACGATCGAGAACGGCTCCCCCTCGGGGTTTATCTCGGGGCGGAAGGCGCCCGCCTGCTCCCACACCGGGTACCAGCGCGCTTCGACCTGCTTCGGTTGGTAGGTGGGCTCCATCGGGGCCGCAAAATACCAGCCGACACCACACCGGCATCCGGGCGGAGGTGGAACCCCGACCACTAGCCTCGCCCGGTGGCCGTGCGCATCGACGCCGACGTCCTCATACCCGGCAGAGGTGAGCCCCTCGAGCACGGGTCGGTGCTGCTCGACGGCCCGGTCATCACCCATGTCAGACCAACCGCATCCGCCCCGACCGTTGACACCGACCCGGTGGAGGTGGCCGCGGTGCTCCCCGGGCTGTGGGAGGCTCACGCCCACTTCCTGGGGCTCCAGACCGCCGACATCCACGAGTCGCTCCACGTCCCCGTTGCCCGGATGGCGGCGCGGGCCACCAAGGCCATCGAGGCGACGCTGCTGGGCGGGGTCACCAGCGCCCGCGAGGTCGGCGGCTTCGGGGTCGACCTCGCCCCCGCCGTCGACGACGGGGCGCTGCCCGGTCCCACCGTGTACGGGGCCGGCGACGTCCTGTCGACCACCGGCGGCCACGGCGACGGGCACGCCTTCCCGCTCGACGTCATCGAACGGTCCCCAAGATGGATGGGGCACCTGTGCGACGGGGTCCCCGCCTGTCTGCGGGCGGTCAGGATCCAGCTCCGCCGGGGGGCGCGGGTCATCAAGATCTGCGCCTCCGGCGGGGTGATGAGCGAGATCGACGACCCCATCCACCAGCAGTTCTCGGACGAGGAGATCGCCGCCATCGTGTCCGAGGCGGCCCGGGCCG
Organism: Acidimicrobiia bacterium; assembly: GCA_051002015.1. Classification (GTDB taxonomy): domain Bacteria; phylum Actinomycetota; class Acidimicrobiia; order Spongiisociales; family UBA5794; genus JACDBE01. The sequence continues at coordinate 14,050 of JBPCMS010000019.1, read as the reverse complement.
ACCGGGTGGTTGCCGCCCATTGCCACGGAAAGCCGGGGATCATGGCGGCGTTGCGGAACGGGGTGCACACCATCGAGCACGGCACCTATCTCGACGAGGAGGCGGCCGACCTGATGCGGCGGCAGGGTGCGGTGCTGGTTCCCACCCGCTTCGTGGTGGAGTTGCTGCAGGAGAAGGCGGACACCCTCCCGGCGTACGCCCACCGCAAGGCGGTCGCCATCGCCGACCGGCATGCGATGGCGATGAAGATCGCCGTGGCCTCCGGGGTGACCATCGCCATGGGTACCGACATCTTCTTCGCCGGTGAGTACGGCAGGAACAGCACCGAGATCCGCCACCTGGTCGACGCCGGGTTGTCCCCGCTGGAGGCGATCGAGGCGGCCACCGCCACCGGCCCCCTGACCCTGGGCCCACAGGGGCCGCGGTCGGGCCGGCTCGAGGTCGGGTACGACGCCGATGTCATCGCCCTCGACGCCAACCCGCTCGACGACCTCTCCGTGTGGGGCGATCCCGCCAGGGTCACCCACGTCTGGAAGGCGGGCAAGGTGGTCAAGGGCTGAGTAACGAACCGGAGCCGCTCACCGGCTCGTTCCACTCCCGGCAGGTGGTCGACGCCAGCACTGGCATCACGCTGTGGTACGAGGAGACGTTCGACGGCTTCGTGATCCGCAGGTTCGTCATGGACTCCTTCAAGGTCGGGTAGGGGCCACCCCACGGCGCGGGGACGGGGCGTCGTATCCCACCCCGCCCGGCTTCGCCGGGCACCCCTCCCGATGGGAGGGGAAACATGCCGGGAGGGAAAGGCGATCCATCGGTATCCCCGGGCGCTACGCCTGTACATTGACGGCATGGACGAGATCACGGCGCCATCGTTCCAAGTAGCCGACGAGCCGACCTGGCCGGACGGGCAGGGTCCGTACCTGTTCGTGGTGGAGACGTCGGGGCCGCTGGAGCGCCGGCTGCTCGACGCCTGGCTGGAGCGGAACCGCCCCGCCGAGGTCGATCCCAAGCAGGTGCAGGTGGCCCGCCTCCCCACCACCAGGAGGTCGCCCGCCCGCAACGGGCACGACCCCGCCCTTTCGGCCTTCGTCGCAGCAGACGAGGACGCTCTTGTCGTCCCGCTGCGGGTGGTCTGGCTGGCCCCACAACGGGAGGGCCGACGCACCGTCAAGCTCACCGACCTGTTCACCGTCGGCGATCCGCGTGACCCCGGGATGATCCACCAGTTCATCACCTACCGACGCCACCCGGACCGGGTCCGCATCATCCGCGGCGCCACCGCCCGGCTCCCCGAGTTGCGCCGATCGTGGACGGAGTCGGATGCGGTGGTCGAGGGGCGCAGCCTGGTGGACGAGATCGCCCGGCGGGCGTGGCTGACCTTGGAGCGCTCGGAGCGGGAGCTGCGGGGAACCCGGTACAAGGTCCCCAAGTTCCCGAGGGAGAGCCTGCTGGAGAGCACCGAGTTCCAGGCAGGGGTGGCCAGGCTGGCTCGGGACGCCGGGACCTCGTACGAGCGGATGGCGGCACGCACCGCCCGCTACGTGCGGGAGATCGCAGCCACGCATTCGCCGTGGATGATCGACCTGGTGACCGGCGGGTTCCGCAAGCTCATCTCCAAGGCATACGTCGAGCTGGACTACGACAGCGAGGAGCTCGCCGCCCTCTACCAGATGGGGCAGCGCTACCCGCTGGTGTTCCTCCCCACCCACAAGTCGCACTTCGACCATCAGAGCCTCCAGTTCGCCCTCTACGAGAACGGGCTGCCCCCCAACCACACCGCCGGCGGGATCAACATGAACTTCTTCCCGGTGGGCCCGCTGATCAGGCGTTCGGGGGTGTTCTTCATCCGCCGCGAGTTCAAGGACAACGAGCCCTACAAGTTCGTGCTCCGCCGCTACATCGACTACCTGCTGCAGCGGCGCTTCCCGCTGGAGTGGTATATCGAGGGCGCCCGTTCCCGCACCGGCAAGCTGCTCCCGCCCCGGCTGGGGATCCTCGCCTATGTGGTGGAGGCGTACCTGCGGGGAGCCGCGGAGGACGTGATGTTCATCCCGGTGGCGATCGCATACGACCAGATCCAGGACGTGCAGAGCTACGCCGCCGAGCAGTCCGGCGCCCCCAAACGCCCGGAGACCTTCGGATGGATGGTTCGCGTGATCCGCGGGCTGCAGCGCCGGTACGGATCGATCTACCTGCGGCTCGGGGCGCCGATCTCGCTGCGCGCCTTCCTCGCCGAGATCGGTGAGGACCCCACGGACGCCGACGACACAAGGAGCGCAGCCATCCCCAAGCTCGCCTTCGAGATCGCCAACCGGATCAACGAGGTGATGCCGATCAGCCCCATCTCGCTGGTCACGCTGGTGTTGCTCGGTGACGATGACACCCCGCTCGAGTTCGACCAAGTGGTCGAGGCGGTTGCTCCCTACGCGGCCGAGGCCCGCCGCCGCCAGCTACCGGTCACCGTCGACGAGGCCCTCGATGATCGCAAGGTGGTCGGGGCCGCCGTCGACGAGCTCCTCCTCCACGGCATGATCCGTCGCCTGGTCGACGGGGACACCATCCGCTACCAGATCGCCGGCGACTCGCTGCTCGCCGCCGCCTACTACCGCAACATGGTCATCCACTTCTTCGTCGACGGCGCCATCGCCGAGCTGGCTGTCGCCGGGATCAGCGGCGACGAGCCCGACCCGGCGGAGGCGGTGCTGGCCGAGGCGAGGCGGATCCGCGGGGTGCTGCTGTTCGAGTTCTTCTTCGCCGGGCGCGACATCTTCGACGCCCGAATCTCCACCGAGCTGGACGACCGGGCCCCGGACTGGCGGGACCGCCTCGGTGCCGGCCAGGCGGCCGCGGTGCTCGACGCCTTCCGCCCGTTCCGTTCCCCTGCCGTTCTCCGCCCCTTCATCGACGCCTACCGGGTGGTGGCCGAGATCATCGAGGAGGACGCCTTCATGGGCACCATCGACCAGGGGTCGCTGGTGGACCGGGCGATGAAGCGGGGACGGGAAGCGGTGGCGACCGGTGCCATCGCCTCCGGGCAGTCGGTGTCGAAGATCCTGTTCGAGACGGCGGTGACCCTCGCCCGCCACCGCGGCGTCTTCGAGGCGGGGCCCGACGTGGTGGCGTGCCGCAAAACCTTTGCCGCCGAGATCGCCGTGCTGGCCGACCGTATCGGGTCGCTCGCCACCCGGGACGAAGCCTCGTCGTAGGGCGGCGGCCGATCGGGGGACGCCGTCCCCGGTCCGGCCACTGTCGGGTGCACCCCGGCTCGGTTCTCACCGGCCTGCGGTGTACTCCCGTCGGGGTCTAACCGGCTGGGCGCTCGCCCCCGGCCGGCTCCGGGTCGGTCTCCTCGTCGCCGCCCTCATGCTGACCACGGGCGAAGTCCGACTCGGTGTCATCCTCGGGAAGGGTGCGCTGACCACGGGCGAAGTCCGACTCGGTGTCGTCTTCGGCACGCTCACGTTGACCACGGGCGAAATCCGGGTCGATCTCTACGGCACCCTCCCGCTCACCACGAGCGAAATCCGACTCCGGGTCGTCTACGGCACCCTCCCACTCACCACGAGCGAAATCCGGGTCGGTCTCTACGGCATCCTCACGCTCACCACGAGCGACATCCGCCTCGGTCTCGTCCACGGCACCCTCATGCTCAACACGAGCGAAGTCCGGGTCGGAGCCATCGGTGGTCTTGTTGTCTTGGGTCATCACCACACCTCTCTTGTCCTGCACGACATACCCGGCGGCTGCTCGGCCAAACCGTGACGCCATCCCGAAGGCTAGCGAGATGGGGGTCAGCCTCCCTCGGGGGGCGGTGAGAGGAAGCGGGCCACCGCCGCCCGCACCTCCTCCGCACCGTCGAGGGAGATGACGGTCCCGGCCAGCTCGGCCGCCTCGGACAGGTCGACCAGGCGGACGGCTTGCTTGACGGCAGGGACCAGCGCCGGGCTCGCCGACAGCTCGGTGACGCCGACCCCGAGCAGCACGGGCACCGCGGCGACATCCCCCGCCGCCTCACCGCACACGCCCACCCAGACGCCGTTGGCGGCGGCCGCCTCGCCCACCGTGGCGACGAGTCGGAGCACGGCGGGATGGAGCGGATCGGCCATCGCTGCCAGCTCGGGGTGTCCCCGCTCCGCCGCCATCACGTACTGGGTGAGGTCGTTGGTGCCGATGCTGAAGAAGTCGACGTGGGGGGCCAGCCGGTCGGCGAGGACGGCGAGGGCGGGTACCTCCACCATCACCCCGATCTCGAAATCGTCCGACGGGGTGACCCCGGTGTCTGCGATGGCCTGCTCGACCATCCGCCGCGCCTCGAGCAGCTCGGCCACCGTGGTCACCATCGGGAACATCAGGGCGATGCGGTGGTCGGCCGCCACCCTGACGATGGCCCGGAGCTGGGTACCGAGCAGATCGGGATCGCCCAGCCCGAGCCTGAGGCCCCGCACCCCGAGGAAGGGGTTGGCCTCGGGTGGTCTGGTGACGAACGGGAGCGGCTTGTCACCGCCGACGTCGAGGGTGCGGACCACGAGCCGCCTGCCCGCCAGGGTCTGGGCAATCGCCCGGTACACCCCCTCCTGCTCGTCCTCATCGGGTGCGGTGTCCCTGCCCAGGAACAGGAACTCGGTGCGGAGCAGCCCCACCCCGTCGGCACCGCGAGCGACCGCAGCGGCGGCATCGGCGACCGAGCCGATGTTGGCGGCCACCTCGATGGAGGTCCCGTCCCTGGTAAAGGCAGGTTCCAGGGCGGAGGCGGCGGCGACCCTGGCCCCCTCCCGCTCGGCGGCGATGGTGGCGGCTGCCGCCCGGAGCCGCTCGTGGTCGGGATCGACCACCACCTCCCCGGTGGTCCCGTCGATGAGGATGGCGGCGCCCTCGGCTATCTCCAGGACCGTAGGGCCGGCGGCGACCACGGCGGGGATGCCGAGCGACCGGGCCAGGATGGCAGAGTGGGACGTCGGCCCTCCCTCGGCGGTGAGTATCCCCGCCACCACCTCGGGATCGAGCCGGGCGGTCTGGCCGGGATCGAGGTCGCGAGCGACCAGGATGCCCGGCCCCGACGGCTCGACCGTGGTGTCGATGCCGAGCATGGCGGCCACCACGTCGCCGCCGACCGCCTCCACATCTGCGGCCCGCTCCCTCTGGTACTCGTCGTCGAGGGAGCGGAAGCGGGCGGCCAGCTCGGCGATGGCGGCCCGCCACGTCGGCACCGCCCCCTCGCCGCCGACGATGGCGGCGTACACGGTGTCGAGCAGCTCGGCGTCGTCGAGGAGGAGCAGGTGGGCGTCGAAGATCCCGGCCTCCGCCTCCCCCGCCCTGGCACTGGCCATCTCGCGGGTCTCGGTGATGGTGCGACGGACGGTCTCGATGGCGGCGTCGAGCCGGTCCCGCTCCTCGTCCGGTGTCCCCGGCTCACCGGCCTCGACGCCTGCCGGGTCCGGGGCCACCAGATGCCGGGCCGGGCCGAAGACGGTGCCGGGCGACGCCCCGACCGGCCCTGCTCCTGTGGTGCGACGGACCGGGGGCGCGCCTGCGACGCCCGGCTCGTCGCCGAACCCGTCGGCGGCGAGCGCCTCGAGGGCGTCCAGGACGGCCGCCGCACCCGGCCCCGATGCGATGACCTCGATGTCGTGGCCCCGGCGGGCCCCCAGGGTGCCGATGGCGCTGAAGCTGTCGCCCCGCACCGGGCCGGCGCCGGAGGTGACGTTGGCGACGGTGACGGTGGCGTCGAAGCGGGCGACAGTGGCCACGAACCGGGCGGCCGGTCGGGCGTGGAGCCCGGTGGGATTGGCCACCGCCAGCACCCGGGAGAGCCGACCTTCCTCCGGCCCCGCCGGGGTGCCGGCGGCGGCGTCGGGCCCGACGCTGGTGCCCGGCGTTTCGATCCCGAGCGCCGCAGCCTTGGGGGTGAGCGCCGCCCGCGCCTCCCTGAGGACGACCTCGAGCGACGCCCCGGTCCCGGCGGCGGTGGCGGCGGCGACGGCACCCTCGACCAGCGGTGCCTCGCACAGCACCACCCGATGGCGGCGATCATCGTCGACCATCTCCAAGGCGAAGTCGGCGGAGAGGATGGCGCTCCCCAGATCCATCAGGACCACGACCCCGTCCTCGGACCACACCTGCTCGATGGCGGCCAGCACCCTTGTGGCGTCGGTGCCGATGGGGTCGGACGGATCGTCGAGCCCTCCGGCGGGGGCGATCGGGGCATCGCCGCCCATCTGGCGCGCCAGTTGCGCCGTTCCCTCGGCGATCAGGGCGCTGTGCGAGACGAGGACGATGCCGACCATGGGTGGAAATGCGTGTGGGGCCCGGACGGGCCCCACACACGATCGTTGGATCGGCTTCAGTCGACCCAGTCGAAGGTGCGGGTGACCGCCTTCTTCCACTGGGCGTACTCCGCTTCACGCCGGTCGGCGTCCATCTGCGGCTGCCAGTCCTTGTCCTTCACCCAGTTCTCGCGCAGGTCGTCGACCTCGCCCCAGAACCCGACGGCGAGCCCGGCGGCGTATGCCGCACCCAGCGCCGTGGTCTCGGCGACGGCTGGCCGGATGACGGGCACCCCGAGGGTGTCGGCCTGGTACTGCATGAGCAGGTCGTTGCCCACCATGCCGCCGTCGACCTTGAGCTCGGCGAGATCCACACCAGAGTCCTGGTTCATGGCGTCGAGCACCTCGCGGGTCTGCCAGCATGTCGCCTCGAGGGCGGCACGGGCGAAGTGGCCCTTGTTGATGTACCGGGTGAGCCCTGCCATGACCCCACGGGCATCCGACTTCCAGTAGGGAGCGAACAGCCCGGAGAACGCAGGCACGATGTACATCCCGCCGTTGTCGTCGACCGTCTTGGCCAGCGCCTCGACCTCGGCGGCGCTCTGGATCATCCCCAGATTGTCACGCAGCCACTGCACCAGTGCCCCGGTGATGGCGATCGATCCCTCCAGGGCATACACCGCGGCGTTGTCCCCGATCTTGTAGCACAAGGTGGTGAGCAGCCCGTTGGCCGAAGCCACCGGATCGGTCCCGGTGTTGAGCAACATGAAGTTGCCGGTGCCGTAGGTGTTCTTCGCCATCCCCGGGTCGAAGCAGACCTGGCCGAAGGTGGCCGCCTGCTGGTCACCGAGGTCGCCGGCGACGGGGATGCCGCCGAGAACGCCCGTGGCCTCGCCGTACACCTCGGAGGACGACCGGATCTCGGGAAGCACCGACCGGGGCACCCCCATCACGTTCAGGATCTCGTCGTCCCAGTCGAGGGTGGCCAGGTCCATCAGCATGGTGCGGCTGGCGTTGGTGACGTCGGTGACGTGCAGCCCGCCGTCGGTCCCACCGGTGAGGTTCCAGATCACCCAGGTGTCCATGTTGCCGAAGGCGAGATCTCCCGCCTCGGCCCGGGCCCTGGCGCCCTCGACGTTGTCGAGGATCCAGCGGATCTTGGGGCCGGAGAAGTAGGTCGCCAGGGGCAGACCCACCTTGGAGCGGAAGCGGTCCTGCCCGCCGTCCGCCGAGAACTCGTCGACCAGCTTGTCGGTGCGGGTGTCCTGCCACACCAGGGCGTTGTACACCGGCTCGCCGGTGTTGCGGTCCCACACCACCGTGGTCTCCCGCTGGTTGGTGATGCCCACCGCGGCCAGATCGGAGGCGGAGATGCCGGCGTTGGCCAGCCCCGCCTCGATCACGCCTTGGGTGCGGAACCAGACCTCCTTGGGGTCATGCTCCACCCACCCCGGCTTCGGGTAGATCTGCTCGTGCTCCCGCTGGTCGACGCCGACCACGTTGCCGCCATGGTCGAACACCATGAACCGGGTGCTGGTCGTTCCCTGATCGATTGCTGCCGAATACTTGCTCATTCAGCTCTCCTTGCTTGTCAGTTGTCGGACCATGCATCTGCGGCTGCCCGGAGCAGCAGGTGGGTCGAGGTCGCCCCCGGATCCTGATGCCCCGCGCTCCGCTCCCCCAGGTAGCTGGCCCGGCCCTTCCTAGCCACCAGCGGGATCGTGGCCTCCATCCCCTGCCGTGCCGCCTCGGCCGAATCGGCCAGCGCCTCCTCGAGCGACGACCCGTTCCCCACTGCGCGGCCCAGCGCATCGAGGGCGGGAAGGAGGGCATCGACCATGGTCTTGTCGCCCGCCTCCGCCTTGCCCCGCCGCTGGATCCCGGCCACTCCGGCACCGAGCACCGCCGCCCAGTCGCCCGCCGACAGGGTCTCCTTGCCCGCAGCCGCCTTGCCCATCTCGATGAACATCGTCCCGTACAGCGGCCCGCTCGCTCCGCCCACCTTGGCCACCATCGTCATCCCGACGCCGCCGAGGGCGCCGCTGATGTCGGTTGGTGGCGAGGTGGCGAGCTTCTCCAATGCCGCCTTGAAGCCACGGCTCATGTTGATCCCGTGGTCGGCGTCGCCGATGTCGGAGTCGAGCCGGGTCAGGTACGCCTTCTGTTCTTCGATGCGCTCCGCCGATGCGGTGACCCAGGCGATCACCCCATCGAGGGTGACGGCATCTGCCATCACACCCCCCAGCGCAGCCCCGGCGTGTTCACCGGGGCGTCCCACAGCCCGGTGAGCTCGTCGTCGAGCTTGAGCAGCGTGATCGAGCATCCCTGCATCTCGAGCGACGTGATGTACGGCCCGATCAGGTTGCGGGTGATCGTGATCCCCCGGTCGGCGAGGAAGCGATGCAGGTCGTTGTACACGACGTACAGCTCGATCAGCGGCGTGCCGCCCATCGAGTTGACGAAGGCGAGGACGTTGTCACCCTCGCCGAGGGGCAGGTCTTCGACGATGGGGCCGGCGAGCATCTCGACGATCTCGGCGGCGGTCGCCATCGGCTTGCGCTCCCGACCGGGCTCGCCATGGATGCCGATCCCGATCTCCATCTCGTCGTCGCCGAGCTGGAACGTGGGCTCTCCGGCGGCGGGCACGATGCATGACGTCAGCGCCATGCCCATGGAGCGGGCGTTGGCGTTCACCTTGCGGCACAGGTCGGCCACCTCGGCCAGCGACTTGCCCTCCTCGGCGGCGGCGCCGCAGATCTTCTCGGCGAGCACGGTGGCGCCCACGCCGCGCCGGCCGGCGGTGTACAGGCTGTCCTTGACGGCGACGTCGTCGTCGATGACCACCGAGGCCACCTCGATGCCTTCCTCGCCGCCGAGATCAGCCGCCATCTCGAAGTTGAGGATGTCGCCGGTGTAGTTCTTGACGACGTGGAGCACCCCGGCTCCGCCGGACACGGCCTTGGTGGCCCCGAGCATCTGGTCGGGGGTGGGTGAGGTGAACACCTCACCGGGACAGGCGGCATCGAGCATGCCCATGCCGACGAAGCCGCCATGCATGGGCTCGTGCCCCGATCCGCCCCCGGAGACAATGGCCACCTTGCCCTGCACCGGGGCATCGCCGCGGGCCACGTAGTAAGGGTCGAGGCTCACCTTGAGATCGGGATGGGCGGCGGCGACCCCTTCGAGGGCCTCGCGTACGACGTCATCGACGTTGTTGATCAGTTTCTTCACGTTGAGCCTCTCCGTGCAACGGCCGGCCGGGCATGTTCCCGGCCGGCCTCCATCCGACTATGTCATGTGATCAGGTGACGCCGTTCCAGATGAGCACGCCGATGATGCCACCGACGATCGGTGCCACCACCGGGATCCAGGCGTACTCCCAGTCGGAGTCGCCCTTGCCGGGGATGGGGAGCACCGCATGGGCGATCCTCGGTCCCAGGTCACGGGCCGGGTTGATGGCATACCCGGTCGGGCCACCCAGCGAGAGGCCGATGCCCCACACCAGGAGACCGATCAGCAGCGGGTTGAGCCCGGTGCCCAGCCCTTCGGCGGCGAGGCCGGTGGTGCCGACGATGGCGAGCACGCCGATCAGCAGCATGGCGGTGCCGATCACCTCGGTGATGAAGTTGGGGCCGGTGTCACGCCGGGCGGGCCCGGTGGAGAACACCGCCAGCTTGAGACCAGGATCCTCGGTGGCCGCCCAGTGGTTCGAATAGGCCAGGTAGACCAGGACCGCACCCAGGAAAGCACCGGCGAACTGGCCGGCCAGGTATTGCGGAACTTGCCCCCACGGGGTCAGGTCACCGACGGCGAACCCGATCGTCACTGCCGGGTTGATGTGGGCACCGCTGAACACGCCGGCGGCGTAGACGCCGATGGCAACGGCAAAGGCCCACCCTGCGGTGATCACGATCCATCCCGACCCCTCGCCCTTCGAGTCCTTGAGCAGGACGTTGGCGACCACGCCGTCGCCAAGCAGGATGAGGATGGCGGTACCGATCATCTCCGCTACGAATATGTTCTCCACGCAGCGCTCCTTCTCCGGTTTTCCCGGCGATGTTTGGCGCGGGGCGCCGACCCGTCCCGCGTCTCCGTCATCCCTTCGGCTGTCGGTGGACCGGACACCCCCAGGTGTCGGCCGGCAGTCCCTCCCGCAGCAGGCTCGAAACCTAGCCGCCCGGGTAGGGCGCGTGTCGGATCAAACGGTGCGTTCCCGCCGGGCGAGCAGGCCGGCAATGTTCGCCTGGTGCCGGATCACCACGAGAACGGCGATGGCGGTGGCCCAAAGGAGGGGGGCCCCCCGGGCCCCGGCCACAACCAGGCCGGGGACAAGCGCCGCCATGGCGGCGAGCGACCCGAGCGATGAGACCTTGGTCAGGGCGAGAAGCCCCGCCCAGATGCCGATAAGCACCAGCCCCAGGATGGGCTCCAGCCAGAGCACGACACCGAGGGCGGTCGACACCCCCTTGCCGCCGTGGAAGCGGTGCCAAACCGGGAAGCAATGCCCGACGACGGCGGCGAACCCCGCCGCCCACCCGGCCAGCTCGGAGCCGCCCAGCCAGGTGCCCACCGCGGCGGCGGCGGCGCCCTTGGCCACATCCCCCAGCATCACGGGGAGGGCCGCCTTCCACCCGAGGTTGCGCAGGACGTTGGCCGCCCCCGGGTTGCCGCTCCCCATCTCGTAGATGTCCTTGCCCTGTGCCCTGGCCACCAGCACGGCGAAATCGATGCTGCCCACGAGGTAGCCGAGGACGGCGGCGGCGACGGCGCCGACGGTCACGGTGCGATCCACCACGTTGTCGGCATGTCCCGGGCCTCAGGGTCGGCGAGCCCGATCACGTTATCATCGGCTTCCGATCCCAGGGAGGCCAGGTGACAGTACCCGACGCGCTGGCGCTGGCACGACTGCTGATCGTGCCGGTGGTGGTCGGCTTCACCGTCGCCGGGGGCACGGGCAACCTGGTGATCGCCGCCGTGCTGTTCGCCGCCGCCGCCATCACCGACTGGTTCGACGGCTACCTGGCGCGCCGATGGGAGATCGAGTCGACGCTTGGCGCCTTTCTCGACACCACCGCAGACAAGCTGCTGGTCACCGGATCGCTGCTCGGGTTGGTCGCCATCGACCGGGTGTCGGTGTGGGCGGCGCTGATCATCATCTTCCGGGAGATGGCGGTGATGGGGATGCGCGGGCTCGTCGCCGCCACCGGAGGGATGATCCGTCCCTCGACCTGGGGCAAGATCAAGGCCACCGCCCAGTTCGTCGCCATCTTCCCGGCGTTCCTAAGGCTGGACCAGCCGTGGGGACCGTGGTACCTGGACGAGTGGGTGATGCTGGTCGCGGTGGTGGCGACGGTGGCTTCGTTCTGGGGCTACCTGGTGGCGTTCGGGGGAGTGGTGCGCGCTCCGCGCTCCGGGGCCAAGGCGTGAGGTGATGACGGTCCTGGTCACCGGGGGGACCGGGATCGTCGGCGGTGCCGTGGTCCGCCACCTGGTTGCGGCCGGTCGTGAGGTGCGCGGCCTCGCCCGCGAAGCCGCCGGCGACGTCACCCTGGAGGGGCTCGGGGCGGAACCGGTGCGGGGCGACGTCCTCGATCCCGCCGCCCTGCGCGGCGCCGTGGAGGGCGCCGAGGTGGTGTACCACCTTGCCGGGATCAACAGCTTCTGCCTGGCCGATCCGGCCCCCATGATGCGGACCAACATCGAGGGGTCGCGCCAGGTCGTGGCCGCCTGTCTCGACCGCGGGGTCCGCCGCCTGGTGTACACCTCGTCTGCGGCCACCCTGGGCGAGGTGGAGGGCACCGTCGGCCACGAGGGGTCCCCCCATCGGGGCAGCTACCTGTCGGAGTACGAGAAGTCGAAGCACCTCGCCGAGCAGGCGGTGCTGGCAACGGCGGAGCCGCCCCTCGAGGTGGTGACGGTCAACCCATCCTCGGCGCAGGGCCCGGGCCGCGCCACCGGCACCGGGAAGGTGATCCTCGACCTGATCAACGGCAAGCTCCCCGCCGTGGTCCACACCCGCTTCTCGATCGTCGATATCGATGACTGCGCCCGCGGCCATCTCCTGGCCGAGGAGCACGGGACACCGGGCGAACGCTACGTCCTCAACGGCTTCACCCTCACCATGGAGGAGGCTGTCGCCAGACTGGCGGAGACGCTGGGCCGGGAGATCAAGGTCCGCTACGCCCCGGGGGCGGTGGCGGTGGCCGGTGCCGCCGCCATGGAGGCGGTCGCCCGGCTGCGGGGCCGCAAACCCAAGGCATGCCGGGAGATGGTGCGCACCATGCTCCACGGCCACAGCTACGACGGGTCCAAGGCCACCCGCGACCTCGGCCTCGACTACACCCCGGCCCGGGAGACCATCGACCGCCTCATCGCCTGGTTCCAAACCGAGGGCCTGATAGACGTCTAACGAGCCACCCCTCCGTCCCTTTCCCCTCCCATTGGGAGGGGTGGCGAGGCTCTGCGAGCCGGGGTGGGATACGAAGGCCGGCGGTGAGGTTGACGGCGAGCCGGGGTGGGATGCCGGGGTGGGATGCCGGGGTGGGATACCGAGGACGCCGGACGGCGACGGTTGGCCTTCCCCCGCCCCGGCTGCCTTGTCCGCCTTCGGCGATCGCCTCAGCCACCCCTCCCCCGTAGGGGGAGGGGAAACAGAACTCGCCCCGGCCGGTGGTCCGCCGCCAGCGATTGGTCCAGCCACCCTCCCGTTCCCTCTCCCCTCCCATTCTTCTTTTCCCCTCCCGGTTCTTTTCCCCTCCCGGTTCTTTTCCCCTCCCATTGGGAGGGGTGGCGAGGCTCTGCGAGCCGGGGTGGGATACCGAAGGCCCGCAGCGCGGTTGACGGCGAGCCGGGGTGCGAAGGGGACGGGGAACAGGAAGTCGGCTACGCGGTGGGTGACGCGGCGATGGCTTTGGTCAGGGGGCCTTCGATGTCGAGACCGAGGGCGTAGGCGATGATCTCGATGGGGTGGATCGACCGGACGCCGGTCCCGTGTTCGATCTGCCAGCGGCAGGTTTCGGCGTCGCACGCGGTCACCGGTCCCCCAACCTCGGCCACCTTCTCGAACAGCGGCGCGCCCACCTTCATGGCGATGTCGTACTTCTCCTCCTTGTAGCCGTAGGTGCCGGCCACCCCGCAGCACGCCGCCAGCGACTGGACCACCTCGAGCTCGGGCACCCGCTCCATCATGTCCAGGGCGGGCAGCCCGAGGCGGTGGGCCCGGTACTGGCACGGGGGGTGATAGAGCAGCCGCAGCGGCACCGGCCGCAGGTCGGTCGGGAAGCGACCCTCGTCGGCGAGCAGCACCAGGAACTCGTGCAGGTCATAGGTGTCGCCGGCCACCGCCCTGGCATCGTCGTCCATGGCGTCGAGCAGCTCGGGCGCCTCCTCCTTGAGGGTCAGGGTGCACGACGTCGACGCCCCCACGATGGGGATCCCGGCGCGGGCGAACCCGAGCAGCCGGTTGACGTTGGCCCGGTGGTAGGCGCGGGCGGCGTCGAACTCGCCGTTGGAGAGCAGCGGCAGCCCGCAGCAACCCTGGTCGGGGACCACCACGTCGAAGCCGAGCCGGTCGAGGACCTGCACCGCCGTCCTCGCCACCCGGGGCTCGTAGTACTCGGCGGAGCATCCGGTGAAGTACGCCGCCTTCCCGGCGGGGTGTTCGTCATGCGGTTTCCACCCCGACAGCCACTTGCTGAACCGCTCCCCTGCGTACATCGGGAGCGGGGCGTTGTGGTGGATCCCCAGCGCCTTCTCCACCACCCACCGCGCCGACCGGTTGGCGAACA
>JBPCMS010000018.1:0-51770 GCA_051002015.1 Acidimicrobiia bacterium | reverse complement strand
CATGGCGCTTGCCTGCGAACTTGAGCTGCTCATCGCCGACGAACCGACAACGGCGCTCGACGTCACCATCCAGGCGCAGATGCTCGACCTGATCCGCGATCCGCAGCGGGAGACCCGCACCGCGGTGGTCCTGATCACCCACGATCTCGGCGTGGTCGCCGAGATGGCCGACCGGGTGGCGGTGATGTACGCCGGCCAGATCGTCGAGGAGACCGACGTGGCCAGCCTGTTCGCCGACCCCAGGCACCCGTACACCAGGGGTCTCATCGGCTCCATCCCGGTGCTGGGGTCGGTCCAGGATGCGCTGGCGGTGATCCCGGGCACCGTGCCCAACCTGGTCGACCTGGGGAAGGGGTGCCGCTTCGCCGACCGCTGCGCCGCCAGGGTCGAGGCCGGGCTGGAGATCTGCCTCACCGAGGACCCCAAGCTCGGCGAGGTCGCCCCCGGCCACCAGGTCCGCTGCTTCCTGTACGAGGAGTCGTATCCGTGAGCCTGGTGCAGGTGAGGGACCTCACCAAGCAGTTCCCAGTCAGGGGCGGGATCCTGCAGCGGACCGTGGCCACGGTCAACGCCGTTGCCGGCGTCGACCTCGACATCAAGCAGGGCGAGACGGTCGGTCTCGTCGGCGAGTCGGGATGCGGCAAGACCACACTGGGGCGGATGATGGTGCGGCTGCTCGAACCGACATCGGGATCGATCGTGTTCGACGGGACGGAGGTCACCCACCTCACGGGAAAGGACCTTGGCCGGTTCCGCCAGGACGTGCAGATCATCTTCCAGGACCCGTACGCCTCGCTCGACCCGCGCACCACCGTTGGCAACTCGATCGCCGAGGGATTGCGCATCCACCGCATCGGCGACGACGACGAGCGGCGGCGGCGGGTCCGCCGCATGCTGGAGGTTGTGGGGATGGCACCGCGCTACGCCGAGCGCTACCCCCACGAGTTCTCCGGCGGTCAGCGCCAACGCATCGGTATCGCCCGGGCGCTGATCCTCGAACCGAAGTTCGTCGTCGCCGACGAGCCGGTGTCCGCCCTCGACGTGTCGGTGCAGGCCCAGGTGCTCAACCTGCTGCGCGAGCTGCAATCCGAGCTGGGGCTCACCCTGCTCTTCGTGGCCCACAACCTGGCGGTGGTGGAGCACATCTCCGACCGGGTGGCGGTGATGTACCTGGGGCGGATCGTGGAGCTCACCGACCGTGACACGCTGTACGCCTCGCCCGCCCACCCGTACACCGAGGCGCTGCTGACCGCGATCCCCATCCCCGACCCGACCAGACCGCGCACCCGGACCCACCTGCAGGGCGAGATCCCGTCGCCGCTCAACCCGCCGACGGGATGCCGCTTCCACCCCCGCTGCCCCATCGCCCGCAGCGGCCTGTGCGACCTCGAGGACCCTGCCCTGATGCCGGTCCCCGGCGAACACCATCACGAGGCCGCCTGCCACCTCCGAGCCGGCCCTCTCGCCGTCCCCCGCTGAGCGGTGCGCTCGGGCCCGCCCATCGTGGCGAGTCAGCCGAGCAGCTCCATGGCCCTGCGGTAGTGGGCGAGGCCCTCAGCCTGGCGGATGAAACGCGGGGTCTTCCTGAAACGGTCTGCGATGGTGTCGTGCGACTCGCCTGCCCAGCGGAGGGCGAGCACTGGCAGGTCAGGTCGCGCTGCTCCCAATCAGTCGCCGCCCGGCTGTCTTCTGGCTCAGCCGGTTCGGGTGACCTCGACCAGCGCCACCGGGTCGATCCAGCCGTGCACGTCCGGGACGAGGTCGGCGATCCCTGCGATCCCGGGGTGCATGGCGATCACGCCACCCTCGGCGAGGCCCGGGTTGGACACGCCGGTGCCGCCCTGGTCACCGAAACCGGTGAGCTGAGCGCACGGGGGCACCAGATCCTTCCAGGCCTCCGTGTTGACCTCAGTGCCGGCGTCGTAACCGGCGGTCGTGAACGTCCTTGTGGTGCCGACCCGTTGGGGCAGCCGGACCGCGTCGAGCCCGGTGAACCCGTCGTTGGTGCAGATCAGCATCGACATCCACGAGAGGAACCGAGCCCCCGGCCTGGCGGTGAGCTCAAACGTCACCGAGGCGCCGGGGCCGATCGGAGGCGGATCGGTCGGCGAAGTCACCACCGCCCAATTCGACACGCCACGGCTGGTCGACAGCAAACCGATCATCGGGTCCAGGTTGCCGTTCTCGGCGATCTCCTTGACCTCAAAGGTCGTCGCCCGCCGCACCGTGAACAGATCAACCGAGCGTCGGTGTGTCGCCACCGCAGCGGGAGTGAACCACTGCCCCTCGGTGAGGTTGTGGATGGTGATCTCATAGACCCGATCGGGAGGCTCCGCCGCCGAGACTGCTGGCGCAGCAGCGACGAGTAACCCGCAGACCATCAATGTTGCGAGGGCTCGTGAACGCATCGAAACTCCTCTCTCTCGCGTCCATCGCTGTCGCTCGCCGTATCGGCCGGATGTGAACAGTCTCGGAACGGAAAGGGAACATTCGAGGAACCCTCCGCTCAGACCTGCGACACCCGAAACCTGGAGGTTTCCAAAGCGTTGGGTGCGGGGCCCGTCATCGTCGCCTCGTGTTCCCCCCGGTGACACGCGTTGCCCCACGGCTTGGTCGCTGGTCGTGGGTCACGTCACCGCGCAGTGGAGTCCCCAGTCGTAGCGCTGGAACCCGATGTCCGGGGTCGTCGTCTCGATCCAAGCGGCATCGCCGGGATCGACCCACCGGGCCAAGGCCCGCAGGATCGAGCGAGGAGCTGCCGGAAGCAGCGTCGGCATACGTCGCGGTCGGACGAAGTCGGCGCCGTACCAGCGGAAGATCCGGGAGAGCGACACCCGCCGGTCGGAGCGGTTGATCCCGAGCCCGCCTGTGGCCAGGAATCTCCGCATCTGGTCCTCGAGCTGGGACCCGATCTGTTCGCCGGTGTAGGGCTCGGCGCGCAGGGTGGGACAGGAGACCGAGCCGCAGACCAGGCCGGCATGGATGCGAGGATCACCGAAGCGGCGGATCTTGCCGTGCTCGATCCCGTCGAGCGACAGGGTCTCACCGGCGATGACGGTGATGGGTCTCTGGAAGGCCCCGGGCACGCGAAGCACCGTCCCCGCCTCCAAGGCCCTCGCTTCGGCAGCCACGGTGAGGGCGCCGGCGTTGTACAGGTTGACCCAGAACGCCAGCGCCTCGTCACGGCTGAGCTGTTCCGGGTCGACCTGGGACAGGTGGTCCAGGTAGTCGTTGAGCGGATCTCCGGTGGCGGCCAGATGTTCGATCCCCCCGGCGGCGACCGTTGCCAGGATCGGCTCGAGACGGTGGTGATCCACCGTCGACACGCCGGACGGGCGTGGCCGACGGACCGTGACCATCGCCCTGAGCACCGACCTCCCGAACGTCCATAGAAGATCCCAATCGGTGACCTCGGCGCGCACCTGCCCTCCCGTGGTTGGTGTTACCGTCATCGGCAACGTCCCGTGCCCCGCCGTCCCGTCATGAGTGTCGCACCACCGACTATCGCGAACGGTCCCCGACCGCCGGGAGTTGCTCGCCTCATGCCCGATTTCCTCGAGACCATTATCACCGCCAGCGGGCCACGCCGCGCCGTGTGGCGGGGCGCGGTGATCGCCGAGTCGCACCGCAGGCGCGCCTCAGCGGTTACGTGTACTTCCGCCCGAGGCGGTGCCCTGGGAGCTCCTGGTCGAGACGGACCACACCACGGTGTGCCCCTGGAAGGGCGTGACCCGCTACCACGACGTTGTGGTCGACGGAAAACACGGTTCCGGTTGCGGCGTGGACCTATCCTTCTCCGCGGCCGGGAGCGGAGGACATCGAAGAATGGGTGGCGTTCTGGGGTGAAGTCAACGTGGAGGGCGTGCCACGGGCGCAGGTCAGGCGAAGCCACCCAGCCACGTCGTGACGGCGTAGAGGACGGCGTAGGTGGCGACGGCGATGCCGAGGACACCGGCCAGACGCCACCAGAGACTCCGGCCGTCGAAAACGACGTTGCATCGTCGTTGTCGCCGCAGCCAGACCCAGACCAGGGTCGCCATGACGGCCAACCCAAGGAGCCGGAACCACCATGCGTAGCCCTCGTAGAGGTCGGTCGCCCACGCGAAGGCGGTGGCGGCGCCAACGACGCCCATGATCGCCAACGACGCTGGGCCGACACAGCACAGGATGCCGACCACGCCGCCGGCGACACCGATGCGCACCACCGGCAGCCCGCCCGGGGGGACGTTCTCACGTGATCGGGAGGACAACCCGACGCGGTGCGGGACAGGGCGGCGGGTCACGAGTCGAGCAGCGTGCCGCCGATCAACTCGGCGAGGTCGTCGGCGAAGATAACCCCGGCGTGCACCTCGACCACCTCGCCGTCGGCGTCGATGAGCACAGTGGTCGGCATGGCGATGCCACCGAACCGACGGAAGATGGCCCCCTCGGGGTCCGCCGCCAAGGGATACGTCACCCCGGTCTGGTCCGCGAGGCGCTGCGCAGCCGCGAGGTCGTCCTGGAGGTTGAGGCCGAGAAACGCCACCTCACCCTTGAGCTGCTGGTGGACCTCCTCGAAGTCGGGCATCTCGGCGAGACAGGGCGGGCACCACGACGCCCAGAAGTTGAGCACCAACGGCCGGCCGGCGAAGTCGGCCAGCGTCCCCGGCTCGCCGTCGAAGTAGGTGAAGCGAACGTCAGCACCGGTCACGGACGTGACCTCGTGGGCGGCCGATCCGCGACCCGAGATTGCGACCATCACACCGCCCGCGCCCACCGCGGCCAGGGCGATCCCGGCGATGAGCGCCCTGGTCCGGACGGATCGAAATCGCTCGTACACCTTCCCTCTCCGTCTTCGGGTCGTCGCCTCAGACAACCATCGTTGCGCCTCTGTGCCTGGCCTGACCGTCGGACTCCCGACACATCGAAGGGCCTCGACGGTCGGTGAGGGGTCGCGACCACACCCGGGCGCTCACGGATCGCCCTTGCTCTCGTCGGCGACAGCGGGCCCGTCGCGGTCGCTTGCGGCTCCCCGATGTGCTGCGCGGCTTCCCAGCACAGCCAGTGCCATGACGGTGAAACCGATCGCTGCCACCACGAGCACATGGCCGACGACCGCTCCCGCCAGTCTGGCGGACGTCCGTTCGAGCCAGCGCGCCAGGCCGTTGCTCGCCGCCGCGACGGGGCCCGCCGACAGCACGGTGGCCCAGTACCAGACGATGAAGCCGCCAGCGAGGAGCTGGACCACACCCGATGCCCGGTCGAGACGGCGCCCGATCCCCCTGATGGAGCCGATCAGCCGCGCCCGGCCCGCGGCCACGGCCACCGTGAGCACCAGGACGACAAGGACCATGCCGGCGCCGTAGGCGAAGAACACCGCCGCCGATTCGAGCAGCGACTGTGCCGTCACGGGCGCCACCACCAGGCTGAGGAAGATGGGAAGAGTGCAGGACAGGGAAGCCAGGGCGTAGGACGCGCCGAAGCCGGCCATCGCCAGCGTCGACTTGCCGACGCCGGCTCGCCGGGGCCTAACGATCGTCGGGAGCCACCGCCGTCCGGCGAGCTGGGCGACACCGGCCACCACCAAGAGAGTGCCGACCATCAGCGCCATCCACGGGATCCACCCCACCACCGACCGCACACCGGCCGAGATCACGACTCCGGTGAGGGTGAGCACGCCGAGCAGCCCGGCTCCGACTGTGGCCGCCACCCGGAGGACCCGGGTGCCGTCCTCGGGACCCGCGGCGAGCAACCATCCGAGGTAGGCGGGCAGCATCGCGAATCCGCACGGGTTCAGCGTCGAGATCATCCCGGCGACGAACGCAGTGGCGACCAGCACGGTCATGTCAACCATCCCAACCGGACCGGTGAGCGAGCTCGACGCTGACTGTCGGGAAGGCGACCATCGAGCCACCCGCCGTCAGCTCCACAGACGTCACATGGCCGGTGAGCATCGCGGCGGGCGGCCGCCGATGGTGGGCTCCGCCGGGTCCGGCTACGTCGGCTCGCCGGCAGCGACCCGCGCCAGGATGGTGGGGTCCTTGATCTCGATGAGGCGGTAGCCGGTGTCGACGGCCCCCAGCCGGCGCAGCGTGGCGATGGCCTCGTTGACGGTCTGCCGGGTGGCGCCGAGCAGCATGGCGATCGAAGCCTGCGACAACTGTACCTCGCCGTGCTGCTCAGATTCCTCGAGAAGCAGATCTGCCACCTGGGCGAGCACGGTCTTGTGCATGAGCTGAAGGATGCGGCGTTGCGTCTGCCTGAGCTGGCGCAGCCCGCTGACCAGCCACCGCAGGCACAACGCCGGATGGGTGGCCAGCACAGGGACGAGGCGGTCGCGGTCGAAACGGAACGCCCGCACCCGGTTCGCGGCGCGCGCCGACGACAGGTAGGTCCCGCCCTCGAACATGGCGATGTCGCCGATGACGGCACCCGGTCCCACCCGGGCGACGACCCGCCGCTTCCCCGAATGTGTGCGGTACAGATCGACCTCACCATCTTGGATCAGGTACGAGGCCACCGCTGGATCCCCTTCACGAAACAGATGGGAACCCGTGAAGCGGGTGATCGTCTCCCCCGAGCCGCTCAACGCGTCGAGATCGCCGGGCGTCAGTGGAAGATAGTCGGGACGCCCGAAGGAACGAGCTAACCAAGCAAGATGCTGATGCTGCGGGGCGTGCTCCACGATCAGACGACGGTACCCCTGTTCAAGCGGCCCCGGCGAGACAGTCGGAACCCCGACACCTTCGGCACGGTATCCGCTCGGCGTAGCGTTGACCGTGAGGTGGGACGATTCGCAATGCTCGGTGCCGCCATCGCCATGCTGACGGTCGCCTGCGGCGGCCTTCAGCCCTCAGGCCGGGAGCCATCATCATCGTCGTCTCCAGGCGGGGAGGTCACCGGGGCCAGCGAGCCGCACGACCTCCCCGCCGAGAGCCTCCCCACCGGTCCCTCCGCCCTTGATGACATGAACGACCCGTCCTTCCCGCCGCCGCTCGTCGACACCGCTGACATCATGTCCGGGGGACCCCCTCCCGACGGCATCCCGGCGATCGACGAGCCGAGCCTCACACCGGTCGCCGACGCCGGGCCCTCTCTGCAGGACCACGATGGGGTCATCGCCCTGGATATCAACGGCGACGCCCGGGCGTACCCGGTGGATATCCTCATCTGGCACGAGATCGTCAACGACACCGTCGGCGGGGTCCCGGTCTCCATCACCTACTGCCCGCTGTGCAACAGCGCCGTCAGCTACGAACGGACCATCAACGGCGTGGAGACCACCTTCGGCACGTCCGGGCGGCTGTACGCCTCGGCGCTCGTGATGTACGACCGAGCAACGGAGAGCCTCTGGACCCACTACGACGGCGTCGCCGTGGCCGGGCTCCTGACCGGCACGCGGCTCGAACCGATTGCCTCACCTCTCCTCGCCTGGGGCGAGTTCAGACAAGCCCATCCGGACGG
The DNA here is from genome assembly GCA_051002015.1 of Acidimicrobiia bacterium. GTDB lineage: Bacteria > Actinomycetota > Acidimicrobiia > Spongiisociales > UBA5794 > JACDBE01. The sequence continues at coordinate 44,327 of JBPCMS010000018.1, read as the reverse complement.
CCACGTCCTGAGCCGGGACACCGGGTTCACCCGCGACTACGGCCGCAACCCGTATCTCGGCTACGACAGCTCCGACACCAGCCCGTTCCTGTTCCGCGGCGACGTGGACCAACGAGCCGCCGCGATGCAGCGTGTCGTCGGCGTCGCCATCGATGGCTCAGCCGCCGCCTTCACCCTCGAGGCGATCTCGTCAGGCGAGGCACACGCCACCAACACCGAGATCGGGGGCAACCCCGTCGTGATCCTGTGGCAGACGGGCCAGGCAAGCGCACTGGAAGCCGCCGACACCTCCGACGGACGCGACATCGGCTCCGTCGGCGTGTTCCAACCCGACGTCGACGGGCAGCGCCTCACCCTCGAAGCAGGCGAAGACGGGTTCGTCGACACCGAGACGGGGTCGACTTGGAACCTCACCGGCCGAGCATACTCCGGGCCACTCACAGGCAGCCAGCTCGAACGTATCCCGCACCTCGACACGTTCTGGTTCGCCTGGTCCACCTACCAGCCGGAAACCGAGCTGGTCAAAGGCTAGGGGTTGCGACCGTCAGGTGCCGATGATCGCGCCTCGCCAAGTACTCGCCGAAGAGCCGCGATTCGTAGGTGATGCAGGCCGAGCGGTCGAAGCACGATCGACTCGGAGACGCCCCCGTCCGGGAGGGTCATGACGACGATGCGGTCGGAGAGGAAGATGGTCAACTCGATGCTGTGCGTCACGAGCAGCACCGTCTTGCTCGTCGTCATCCCCACTTGCTGCAGCTGAGGGTTTAGACGCTCCCGCGTAGTGGCGTCGAGCCCGTCGAAGAGCTCGTCCATCGGGAGGTGCAGCCGGTCGGAGAACAGGGCCCGCCAGATGGCCACCCGCGGCTGCATGCATGCCACCCGACAGCTCGTAGGGCCGGGAGATATCGCCAAATGTTGTGGATGGGGTGGTGGTCAGGCGGCGTCCCTGGATTGGTCGCTGCTCCTTTCGGTGAGGGTTCCGTCGGCGAAGTGGAAGGGTACGCCGCCCTCTTCTCCCACCCCGGTCATCCACAACATTCGGTAGCTCCGCTTGGCATAGAGACTTCTCATCGACACACAACACCACCGCCCGCTCCGGAGGATCCAGATACAACCCGACCACTCGCTATTTCAGCGACGGACCACGAGGTCATCCCGACCGGGAAGCGGCGGCGAGGGCGATGTCGTCGGGCCGCACCGGCACCCTGGTTATGGGCAGTCCCGTTGCGTCCCGAATGGCGGCGGCGATGGCCGCCGTTGACGAGATGGTGGGCGGCTCACCGGCGCCCTTGGCGCCGAACGGGCCGAAATGGCTGGGCTCCTCGACGAAGCGGGCGGTCACCGACGGAGCATCGGCGAAGGTGGGGAGCAGGTAGTCGGTGAAGCTGGCGTTCTTGATGACCCCGGCGTCGAGGACGATCTCCTCCATCACCGCCAGACCGACGCCCTGCATGATCCCGCCCTCGACCTGACCCAGCAACGCCGCCGGGTTGAGCACGGTGCCCACATCCTGGACGGTGTCGACCGCAACCACCCGCAGCAACCCCAGCTCGGGGTCGACCTCGACCACCGCCCGGTGGGCAGCGACGGCGAAGTCGACATGCAGATCCCCCTGGCCGTTCTCGTCGGGGACGTCGGTGAGGGGATGACGGAATCGCAGGTGGTGGGTGGCGGGACCGAACGCGGCGAGCCGCTCCAGAGGGACGATCAGCTCGCCGCCCCGCCATACCCCGGTGTCGTCGAGGTCATCACCGTCATGCTCGTCGAGGATCATCCGGCGCAGCTCGGTGGCGACCGCCTCCACCCCGCCGCCGGTCATCTGGGTCTGGCGAGACGCCGAGGTGGACCCGGCCGACCCGATCATCGAGGTGTCGTCGAACACCACCGCCACCTGCTCGATCCCGAGCACGGAGCGGGCGATCTGCTGGCACACCGTCACCAGCCCCTGCCCCACCTCGGCGGCGGCGGTGTGCACCTCGACCCCCGCCGGGGTGATCGTCACCCGCACCTCGGCGTAGTCGTCGAAGCCCTCGGAGAAGGCCAGGTTCTTCATGCTCACCGCATATCCGACGCCGCGCCGCACATGGCGGGGGTCGGTGGTGAGCCCGGTGCCGCCGGGCAGATGGAGCGGGTGGGTGGCCGGGACCGCGTCGGGGAGCGGCATCGCCCGCAGTTCCTCGATCACCCTGGCCGTGGGGAGCGAGCCTTGGATGACCTGGCCCGTTGTGGACATGACGTCACCGGGGGCGAGGGCGTTGCGCAGCCGCAGCTCGAGCGGATCGATCCCCAGCCTCTTCGCCAGGAGGTCCATCTGCGACTCGTACCCGAAGCAGGCCTGCACCGCCCCGAACCCGCGCATGGCGCCGCACGGCGGGTTGTTGGTCCTGGTGATATGCGCCTCGACGAAGACGTTGTCGCAGCGGTAGGGACCGACGGCGAAGTAGCTGGCGTTGGCGATCACCGCAGGGCTCGACGAGGCGTAGGCGCCGCCGTCGAGGACCATCCGCACCGTCACCTTGACCAGGTCGCCGTCCTCGGTGGCCTCGTGGCGGTACCAGAGCCGGGAGGGGTGGCGGTGGACGTGCCCGACGAAGCTCTCCTTGCGGTCGTACACCATCTTCACCGGGCGCCCGGTGGCGAGAGCGAGCAGGCAGCTGTGGATCTGGATGGAGACGTCCTCGCGGGCCCCGAAGGCACCGCCGATCCCGGCGTGGTGCACCCGCACCTGGCCCTCGGTCACCCCCAGGCTGGCCACGATCTGGCCGAGGTCGGTGTGGGTCCACTGGGTGGCGACGTACAGATCGATCCCGCCCTGCCCGTCGGGAATGGCCAGCCCCGACTCGGGCCCGAGCGGCGCCTGGTCCTGCATCCCGGTCTCCCAGAGGCCCTCGACCACGACGGGCCCGGTGGCGTCCCGGTCGCCGCGGCGCACGTTGATGGTGCGGAACACCTCACCCAGCTCCACCGCTTCCTCGCTGTCGACCAGCGGGTCGAGCGGCTCGTACTCGACCACGATGGCGGCAACGGCCCGTCTGGCGTCCTCGAGGTCGTCGGCGGCGACCACCGCCACCGGCTCGCCCCAGTACCGCACGATCCCGTCGGACAGCACCGGCTGATCGGCGTGCTCCAACCCGTAGTGCTTGCGGCCGGGGACGTCGTCGATGGTGAGCACCGCCGCCACTCCCGGCATGGCCAGAGCGGGGGCGGTGTCGAGCCGGATGATCCGGGCGTGGGGGTGCGGGCTGCGCAGCGTCGCCCCCCACAGCATCCCCCGCGCCGAGATGTCGGAGCCGAAGGCGTAGTTGCCGGTCAGCTTGGGGATCCCGTCGGGGCGGGGAGCCGAGGTGCCGACCCCGCCGGTGATCCTGGTGCGGGTGGGGGCCTCGACGGTCACAATACGGACCCGGCGGTGCCTGCCGCCAGCGATTCGAGACCGCGCAGGATGGCCCCGTATCCGGTGCAGCGGCACACGTTGCCCGCCAGCGCCTCACGCAGCTCGTCGGCGGTGGGGGCCGGGTTCTCGTCGAACAGCTCGGCGGCGGCCACTACGAATCCCGGGGTGCAGAAGCCGCACTGCACCCCACCGGCGTCGAGCAGCGCCTGCTGCACCGGGTGCAGGGTGTCGCCGTCGGCGTAGCCCTCGACGGTCCGCACCGTCGACCCGGCGGCGTCGGCGGCCATCACCAGACAGGCACAGACCAGCTCGCCGTCGAGCACCACCGAGCACGACCCACACTCGCCGTGCTCGCAGGCGTTCTTCGACCCGGGGAGCGCCAGATCCTCGCGCAGCATGTGGAGCAGGCTCTCGGCGCCGCGCACGTCGACGGTGTGGTCCTCGCCGTTGACGGTGAGGGTGATCCTCATCCGCCTCCTCCATCGAGACAGCGTTCCAGCAGCCGGCGGGCCAGCACCCCCGAGGCGTGGCGCCGGTAGGCCTCGGTCCCCCGGTGGTCGGTGATGGGCCGCACCTCGTCCGAGACCAGCCGGGCGAACTCGGCCAGCGTCGCCTCGTCGGGGTCGGGCCGAGCCGAGATCATCGCCTCGGCCATGGTGGCGCGCAGCGGGGTGGGGGCCACCGAGCCGAGGGCGACCGTGGTGGCGCCGTCGGCGGCACGGGTGACACAGGCGGACACCATCGAGATGACCATGGCGTTGCGCATCCCGATCTTGCCGAACTCGTGCCGGGCCGGCATCTCCTCGGGGAAGACGACGGCGGTCACCAGCTCGCCGGGGCGGAGCGAGGTCCGCTTCACCCCGACGAAGAACTCGGGCCACGGGACCAGCCGCCTCCCTCCCCCCCGGCTCGCCACCTCGATGGCGGCGTCGCAGGCGGCGATCACCGGCAGGGTGTCACCGGCGGGGCTGGCGGTGGCAACGTTGCCCCCGATGGTCCCTGCGTTCCGGATCTGGGGAGAGCCGACGGTGCGGGACGCCTGGGCCAGCGCCCCGACGGGACCTCGCTCCAGCCGGCGGTAGGTGACCCCGGCGCCGATCCGGCCGCCCTCCCATTCGGTCAGCTCGGCCACCCGGCGCAGGGCGATCACGTGGGAAGGGTGGGGATGACCGAAGCTGAGGTCGACCATCACGTCGGTGCCGCCCGCCAGCACGGTGGCGTCCGGGTCGTCCGCCAATGCCGCCAGCGCCGTGTCGAGATCGTGCGGATGTTCGCAGTCCAAGCATCCCCTCCGTGGCGCGGAGACTACCTCCAGGGACGTCCCCAACGGACCGGTGAGCCGCAAACCGACGCCCTGGTCGGTCTACAGCTCACCGGTCGAGAGGTACCCCGTTCGCCGAGGTTTGTCACACCCCCTTGATAGAACCGATCCATGAGATACACAGTGATCGACGAGAGCTCCGGAAGCTGGCCGCCCGCCAGTATTGGTTGGTGGGCCGTCGTCAGGCATTTGAGCTGGGGGCGAGCACGCGGTTCCTCGACCGCCGACTCCAAACCGGCGACCTGGTGAGGGTCGAGCGGAGCGTGTACGGCTATGCGGGCCACGCCATGACATGGGTGCGGCGGCTGAAGGCCGCTGAGCTCGGCACCCCCGAGGCGGCGATCGCCGGGCTGGCGGCGGCGGCGCTGCACGGACTGGCCGGGTTCCGACGGGGAGGGCCGGAGATCGTCGTACCACCAGGAGCAATCTGCCGGCACCCGACTCTGGTCGTTCACCGACAGGTCGGCATCCGGACCACCGTGGTCGAGGGCGTACGGACGACGACGATCGCCCAGACGCTGTTCGATGTGGCGCCTCGGGTGACCGTCTGGCGATTGGAGCGGGCGATCGATGATGCGCTCATCGAGAAGAAGACCGATCTCGCCGCAATGGAGGAACGCTTGGCGTTCTACGAGGGCTCCCGGCGAGCCGGGTTGCCCAGGCTCCGCAGCCTGATGGCCGAGCGCCGGGACGACGGCTGGATGCCGGCGACCAGCGAGCTCGAAGCGCGTCTGTATGCGCTGCTCGATCGTCTGCCCACGCAACCAACGGTCGTGCGCCAGGCCTCGTGGCCGTGGTGGCCGACAGCTCGTGGAGCGGTCGATGCGTACCTACCCGACCACCGGCTCATCGTGGAGGGCGACGGGCGGCGCTGGCACACCCGAGTTGCCGACTTCGACCGCGATCGCTGGCGGGACAATCAGGCGGCCGCCAACGGTCTGCGGGTGATGCGGTACACCTGGCTCCATCTCACCCAGATGGAATCGGAGACGACGGCGTTGCTCAACGAGGCCCTCGCCATCTCTTCCGGCTCCCCGCACCGCCCTACCGGTGAGCCACAAACCGACCAGTCCGTCGGTCTACGGCTCACCGGTGACAAGCGATCGGCCACGGTCTCACTCCGGGGTCTAACGTGCCAGAAGCCCATCCGGTCGGGCGGACCGGATCATGAGGAGGAACACCATGCGGTCGACGAGACGAATGGCGGCGCTGCTGCTGGCGCTGGCGCTGGTGGTCGCCGCCTGTGGCGGTGGCGACGATGACGACGGCACCGGCACCACCGACGCCGAGGGCACAACTGCCCCAACGGACGACGGCGCCGACGGGGGGTTGACCTTCGGGATGATCCTGGTCGGGCCCCAGAACGACCACGGCTGGAGCCAGGCCCACTACGAGGCGGGCCTGTACCTCGAGGAGCAGCTCGGCGCCGAGATGATCGTGCTCGACAAGGTGAACACCGCCGACCGCCCCAATACCACGGTCGACCAGGTGGCCGCCGACATGATCAACCAGGGGGCCCAGCTCGTCTTCGCCACCTCGGACGACATGAAGGATGGCATCCTGCTCGCCGCCGAGCAGCACCCCGACGTCCCCATGATCTGGTCGTCCGGTGACTCGGCGTGGACCGAGGGCAACGACTACCGGCCCGAGCTGACCAACCTCGGCAACGTCATGGGCCGGATGGAGTACGGCAAGATGATCGCAGGATGCGCCGCCGCCCTCACCACCCAGACGGGCGACATCGGCTTCCTCGGTCCGCTGATCAACGACGAGACCCGCCGTCTGGCCAACTCGGCCTTCCTGGGCGCCCGTCACTGCTGGGAGAACTACCGGGGTGAGTCGGCCGATTCGCTGTCGTTCTCGGTCAACTGGATCGGCTTCTGGTTCAACATCCCCGGGGTGACTCTCGACCCGACCCAGGTGGCCAACGACTTCTTCGATTCCGGCTCGGACGTGGTCGTCTCCGGGATCGACACCACCGAGGGTCTGGTGGTGGCCGGGCAGCGCGGCGCCGCTGGCGAGCAGGTGTGGGCGGTGCCCTACGACTACGAGGGCGCCTGCAGCGAAGCCCCCGAGGTGTGCCTCGGCGTGCCCTTCTTCAACTGGCGCCCCTCGTACCTCGAGATCGCCCGATCCGTGCAGGAGGGCACCTTCGAGGCAGGCTTCCAGTGGCTGGGGCCCGACTGGTCCGATATCGACAACCTCGACACGACCGCGGTCGGTTTCCTGCAGGGCGAAGCCCTCGGCGACGCCTCCGTCCAGCTCGACGAGTTCATCGCAGGGCTGGCCGACGGGTCGATCAACCTGTTCACCGGGCCGCTCAACTACCAGGACGGCACCGAGTGGATCGCCGCCGGCGCCACCGCCACCGACACCGAGATCTGGTACACCGAGCAACTGCTCGAAGGCATGGAGGGGGCGAGCAGCTCGGGTTGACGGAACCGAGCCCGAACCGTCCGGTCACGGCATGAGGGTCGAGCGGTGACGGTTGCGCTCACCGGCATCACCAAGACCTTCGGGTCGGTGCGGGCCAATGACGGGGTCGACCTCGTCGTCGGCGATGGTGAGCTGCTCGGGGTGCTCGGCGAGAACGGTGCGGGCAAATCGACGTTGATGAAGATCCTCTCCGGGTTCCAGCCGGCGGACTCGGGGAGGGTCTCCATCGACGGGCACCAGATCTCGCTCGCCTCCCCGGCGGATGCGGTCGCCGCCGGGATCGGGATGCTGCACCAGGACCCCCTGGTGTTCCTCCCCATGACCGTGCTCGACAACTACGTGCTGGCCAACCCGGCGCAGGGTGACCGCCGCCGGGGGCGCGACGAGCTGGCGGCGGCGGCGGGACGCTTCGGGTTCGGGCTCGACCTCGACACCCCGGTGCGCAGGCTCTCCATCGGGGAACGCCAGCAGCTCGAGATCCTGCGGCTGATCTCGCTCGGGGTGCGGGTGCTGATCCTCGACGAGCCGACCACGGCCATCTCGGTCACCCAGCGCGCCGTCCTGTTCGCCGCGCTGCGCACCCTGGCCACCGAGGGCACCGGCGTGGTGTTCGTCTCCCACAAGCTCGAAGAGGTCGAGGAGCTGTGCACCAGGGTGGTGGTGATGCGGGCGGGCAGGGTTGTGGGCGAGCGTGCCGTCCCCTGCTCCCACGACGAGCTGGTGGAGCTGATGTTCGGCCGCCGGGTCGATCCCGAGCAGCGGCCGCCCTCGCTGGTGGGAGAGACCAGGGTGCGGCTCGAGGCGGTGAGCGTCACCGACCCGCTGGTCCCCCTGCACCCGGTCGACCTGGAGATCGGCGCCGGCGAGGTGGTCGGGCTCGCCGGTCTGGAGGGGAGCGGGCAGCGCCAACTCCTCCGTGCCTGCGCCGGGCTCACCCCCTTCGCCTCGGGGCGGTTCACCCTCGACGGGACCGACCTCACCGCTCTCCCCTACCGGGACCGGCTGACTCTCGGGATCCGGTTCCTCACCGCCGCCAGGATCGAGGAGGGGCTGGTCGAGGGGCTGACCGTCACCGAGCACGTTGCCCTGGTCGACGACTCGGGCGGGGGGTTTGTCGACTGGGACGAGGCGGAGCGCCGGGCGGACAATCGGATCGAGCGGTTCTCGATCAGGGGCATGGCCGGCTCGACCGCCGAGTCGCTGTCGGGGGGCAATCAGCAGCGTCTGCTGTTCGCCCTGCTTCCCGATCGGCTCTCCATGCTGCTGATGGAGCACCCGACCCGCGGGCTCGACCTCGAATCGGCCCGCTGGGTGTGGGCGACGCTGCTGGAACGGCGTGGCGACGGCACCGCCATCCTGTTCTCGTCCTCGGACCTCGACGAGCTGCTGATCCACGCCGACCGGATAGCCGTGTTCTACGCCGGCGAGGTGGTGGACGTCGTCGAGGCCAGGTTGATCGGGGCCGACCGGCTGGGCCGGCTGATAGCGGGGGCGGGGCGTGCCGCCGGCTGAGCGGACCCGGCTGCACCGCACCGCCCTGCTGGTGCTGCCGGTGTTGGCTGCGCTCGGGGTCGGGATCCTGCTGCTGCTGGCGGCGGGGGTCCCGCCGTTCGAGGCGCTGTGGCGGCTCTACGAGGGGGCATTCGGCGACAGCGGCGACGTGGCCAATACCCTGATGGCGTGGGTGCCGCTGGTCCTCGCCGCCGCCGGGCTATGTGTCACCTTCGCCGCCGGGGCGTGGAACATCGGCATCGACGGCCAGATCACGTTCGGCGCCATCAGTGCCGCCGCCGCCGCCCGGCTGGTCCCGGGATCGACCGCGGTGGTGGTCCCCGCCGTCGTCCTGGCCGGACTGGCGGGTGGGGCGCTGTGGGGGCTGGCCGCCGGGGTCCTGCGCACCCACGGCGGGGTCAACGAGATCTTCGGAGGGCTCGGGCTCGACTTCGTGGCCAGAGGGCTCGCCATCTACCTGATCATCGGACCGTGGCAGCGGGAGGGGGTGGCCTCCACCGGCGGCACCGACCTGTTCCGCAGGGAGGCGTGGCTGCCGACGGTCGGGTCGACCAACCTGTCGATCCTGGCCCTCGTCCTCGCCATCGCCGCCCTCGCCGGCACCGTGGTGCTGCTGAGGGGCACCCGTTTCGGGCTCGAACTCAAGGCGATCGGGAAGGGGCCGGCCAGCGCCATCCTGCTCGGGGTCGACGCCACACGCCGCATGTTGTGGTCGTTCCTGATCTGCGGGGGTCTGGCCGGGGTGGCGGGCGCCGTCCAGGCGATCGGCTTCCACCACAAGCTGGTTCCAGCCGTCTCGGGGGGCTATGGGTTCCTGGCGCTGCTGGTGGTGCTGCTGGTCGGGCTCCGCCAGGCGTGGATCGCCCCGGTGGCCCTGTTCTTCGCCGCCATCCTCTCCGGGTCGACCCAGCTCCAGCTCCGCCTCGACATCGACTCGTCGCTGGGCGGCGTGCTCCAGGGTGTGCTGGTGCTGCTGGTGCTGCTGGCTCGGGGCTGGCAGCTGCGCCGGGACCGCAGCACGGTCGCTGTGGTGGGATCCCCGACCGGCGAGGCGGGCTGAGTGGAAGCCATCCTGACCTCGATCATCGCCGCCGCCACCCCGCTGGTGTTCGCCTCCATCGGGGAGACCATCACCGAGCGGTCCGGGGTGATCAACCTTTCGCTGGAGGGCAGCATGATGCTTGCCGCCCTGGCCGGGTTCGCCGCCGGGTACCACAGCGGGGTGTGGTGGGTCGGCTTCCTCGCCGCCGCCGCCGTCGGCGCCGCCGTCGCCGCCCTGGTGGCCGGGTCGAGCATCGCCCTCCGGATCAACCAGGTCGCCGTCGGGTTCGTGCTCGCCCTGCTCTGCGTCGACCTCAGTTCCTTCCTCGGGGTGGCGTACGTGCGGCAACGGGGGGTCTCCGTCCCCCACCAGCCGATACCGGGGCTGTCCGAGATCCCCTGGCTGGGCCAGATCCTGTTCTCCCACGACCTCGTGGTCTACGCCGGGCTCGCCCTGATCGTCGCCTCGACGTGGTGGATGTTCCGCACCGGGTCCGGGCTGATCCTGCGCGGCATCGGGGAGCGTCCGGCCGCCGCCCACGCCAGGGCGGTGCCGGTCAACCGGCTCCGCTACCGGTATGCCGCCATCGGCGGTGCCCTGGTGGGGATCGGAGGCGCCGCCTTCTCGCTCGACGTCAAGCTGGGGTGGTCGTTCCGCCACACCGCAGGGTTCGGGTGGATCGTCCTCGCCATCGTGATCTTCGGGGGATGGCACCCGGTGCGGGCCGCCTTCGGCGCCTACCTGTTCGGGGCACTCCAGGTGGTGGCGCTCAGGCTGCAGCCGGTCTTCCCCGGGCTGTCACAAATCCTCCCCCTGCTCCCCTTCCCGCTGATGATCTTCACCCTGGTCCTGGTCAACCGCCGCTGGCTGCGCAACCTGGCCGACCGGACACCGGCGCTGCGGGGGATGCTGTCGACGGAGGCCCCAGGCGCCCTCGGCCGGCCGTTCCAGCCGTGAACCGACCCTCAGTGATGGCCGTCGAGGGCGGCTCGGTGGCGAACGTCGACTCGGTCGGCTTGAGGATTCGCAGGTGCAGCTACCTAGCTCGCCAACGGCTCCCATGCCCTCACCGCGGAGTCTCGCCAACTGGGTAGAATGTTCATTGCGTCACGATTGGAGGACATCAGGCAGCCGTGCACTCACGCAGGTTGGTGGTCGCTGTGCTGTGTTGCCTAGGGATCGTCATGGGCGTCGCCAGTGTGGCACTGGCTGAGTTTGCAGCCGGTGACCGGTTCAGCGCCCCGGGGACGTTCGACGGATTCCGAGGGAACCAGAACATCAGGACGGATCCCGCCACAGTTGCCGGTATCGGGTTCGTGCACCCCGTCCAGATGGACATCGGTGTCCTGGGCGGCGATTTTGTTGCGATCGGCACGTCGAACGGGCTGGGTGCTGACGGCTGTGCCGACGACTACGACGCCAAGTGGACGGTTTACACCGACGGCGTAGACGACGGCGAGTACTTTTGCAACGATGAGCAGCTTGACGCGTACGGCGTGGGGGCCAATCCGGCTTTCAGCATCACGCACGGATTCTGTCCCAGCGAGATTCTGGACCGATGGTTGATGAGTTTTGGTGGAACGCTGTGGGCGTGCTATGTGGGCTCCTCATCGGTCGCTCGGAGAGCCATAGCTGGGCTGGAGACGACCGGTGGCTCCACAGTTGATCGCAACATCGACGTCAAGTATACGAATCTCAATGTCAATCGGTCGGGGAACACGGATTGGATTCTGTTTCGGCCGTCGGAGGGCCCTGTCGGTGATTTCTATGAGTATGAGTTTGTGAGCAACACCAAGTTCAACACGTTCCTACCGCCACTTGATTGAGAGGCAACATGCGCGACATGCGGAGCCGTCGGTTGGTCGGGGTGCTGGTGGCCCTGGGACTGCTCGGGGGAGGTTGGGGGTATGCGAGCGCCCGCGCCGACGATGGGTGTGGCCCGGTTGAAGGGTCGATCATCGAGAGCAAGGACTTCACTCCGGCGGAGCTGCAACGGAGTTCGATGGACCCGACACTGAACCGGGATGGGGACTCCATGGCAGACCTTGGGGTGTTCGACGGGCATGCCCAGGTCGATGGACTGCCCCTTTGGTGGGTCGACACGGCGACGACCGATGATGGCCTGTCCCAGGGTACGTACTACCTCGATGCGCCGGTCGGGCCCCTGCTGGGGTCGGAGTTCGTCGACGCAGGCGGGATACAGCTCTCCAAGGAGTCGGTATGGGACGAGCGCTACACGATTGCCTACCGCCTGACCATGCGGGCGGACCGAGGCGTCGCCGTCGAGGTGGGGTCGCACGAGGGTATGGTGGTGTGGGCGGACCCGGATCGGACGGGTACGCGGACCCACAACCTGTACTGGTCGGACGGTGCGTTCAACTATGCCCTCATCGCCGAGCGGAGCGCCGAGGAGATCCTGGCGCTAGGTCGCTCCCTGGTCTGTGCCGGTTGACCCGTTGCGTTTGATTCAGGCCCCCGGCGCCCTCGGCCGGCCGTTCCAGCCGTGAACCGGGCTTCAAGGACGTGCGCAGACAGGCGCACGTCCTTGCGCCGTTGTTGACGGCTCTTCGGCTGTCGCCTGATCGCAGCCTACTGGCGCACCTCCTCAGAGATGGGCGTGGACGGCGGCGTCCACCTCGTCGATCAACTCTGCCTGGCGCCAATCGGGGAGGAACGACGACCGGAACGACTGCCTGGCCACCTCGGCCAGCGTCTCCCGGTCGAGGCCAAGCTCGGCGCCGACGGCGGCGTAGTTGTCGCCGGCGTATCCGCCGAAGTACGAGGGGTCGTCCGAGTTGACCGAGACCACCAGCCCGGCGTCCAGCATGGCGGGGAGCCTGTGGTCCGAGAGCCGTTCGACCACCCTCAGCCTCACGTTCGACAGGGGGCACACCGTGAGCGGGATGCGGTCGGCGGCGAGGCGACGGACCAGCTGGGGATCCTCCATGGAGCGGACCCCGTGGTCGACCCTGCGCACCCCGAGCACCTCGATCGCCTCCCACACGTACTCGGGTGGGCCCTCCTCGCCGGCGTGGGCCACCGGGATGAATCCCTCTGAGACCGCCCGCGAGAACACCTCCTCGAACAGCTTGGGCGGGAAGTCCACCTCGGACGAATCGAGCCCGACCCCGAGGATTCCATCGGCGTGGGCCAGCGCCTGCTCGAGCGTCTCCATGGCGTCCGACACGGGCAGGTGGCGGAGAAAGCACATGATCAGCGCCCCGGAGATGCCCAGCGAGGTCTCGGCCTCGGCGATGGCGGTGGTGAGACCGTCGACCACTGCGGCGAAGGGGACGCCGCGGGAGGTGTGGGTCTGCGGGTCGAAGAACATCTCGACGTGGCGCACCCCCTGGGCGTGTGCGGTGCGCAGGTAGGCGGCGGCGAGATCCGAGAAGTCCTCTGCGGTGCGGAGCACGGCGGCGCCCTGGTAGTAGACGTCCAGGAACGATTGCAGGTTGGTGAACTGGTACGCCCTACGCACCGCGTCCACGCCGGCGAAGGGGATGTCGATCCCGTTGCGGTCGGCCAGGGCGAACATCAGCTCGGGCTCGAGGGTCCCCTCGATGTGCAGATGCAGCTCGGCCTTGGGGAGGGCTCTGGCGAAGTCGTCGTCCATCGCACGATCCTAGAAGGCACCCGCCGCCGTCTGTCCGGCGGGCAGGATCCGGGGATGGGTTAGCCTCGGCGGATTGAACCCGGCTCGAAGCCAGGCGACGGATCGAAGGAGACACCGATGCGACCCATGTTGAGAACGACGCGGCTGCTCGCCGTCACCGCCGCCGTTGCGCTCGTCGGCGCCTGCGGGGGCGACGACGACGCCGGCGACCCCACCACCGTTACCACCGGTGACCAGGGCGCCGGTCCGGTCGAGCTGACGGTCGCCATGACCGAGTTCGCCTTCGATCCGGCCGCCGCCACCGTGACCAGCGGCGCCGAGGTGACCGTCACCGCCGAGAACCAGGGCACGGTTGAACACGACTGGGTGATGCTCGACCAGGGTCGGGAGATCACCGCCGAGACCGACCTCGCCGACGACCTCGACCAGGTGCGCGCCGAATGGGCGGTGGCCAGCCTCCACACCGAGCCCGGTGGCTCCGATTCGGTCACCTTCACCGCACCCGGCCCCGGCACCTACCAGGTCATCTGCATGGTCGCCGGTCACTTCTCGGCGGGCATGGAAGGCGAGTTCACCGTTACCGGCTGACCCCCACCGGCGGGTGCTTCGGATCAGCCGATCTCGGCCAGCCGCTCGATCAGGGTGGCGGTCTCGTCCCGGTCGATGGCGAAGGTGATCGGGCTCACCAGCACCGCCAGCCCCATGGTCGAGGTGTCGACGGCGAGGGCGGCCAGTTGGGTGAGGCGTCGAAGGCGCGGCGGGATCCGGTGTCCTCCGCCAAGCCGATCCGGTAGTGATCGGGCACCGCGATGGTGGACAGCCCCAGCGGGCGGTGGTGCGCAGCTCCTCGGAGTCGCCGCTGACATGGATGGCGATGTCCATGCCGGCGATCCTACGGCGCCGTCGCCATGGCGAAGATCGATGGCGTCGCGTCCGCACCTCTTAGCCTGGTAGCGTCTACCTACACCGGGTGCGGTCGTCGTGCCGCCCCACGACGAAAGGAGGGATGAGCCATGGCTGTCACCTCACCGTTCGACATCGCCCGATCGCCGCTCCCCTCCGGATCCGTCTCGGCGTAGCGACCGTATTCGACGGCTCGCCCGCCATCGCCTTCCTCCGGGGCGTGGCCTCGTGGCATCACCACGCTCCCGGAAGGACCTTCCTATTGACCGACGCGTCTCAACTCGAGTACTTCCTCGACGAAGGCCTCATCGAATCGGTCCTGCGACCGATCAAGAGCGGCAAGGAAGCATCCGTGCACCTGTGCCGCGCCAACCCGAGAACCACCGGCGCCGCACTCGCCGCCCTCAAGCTCTACCACCCGCTCCACCGGCGCGACTTCCGCGACGAGTCGACCTACCGCGACGGCGAGTGGAACCCGGACCGGCGCATGGCCAAGGCCATCGAGCAACGGACCCGCTTCGGACGCCAGGTGAAGGGCATGGTGTGGGTCGACCGGGAGTGGGAGACCATGCGGTCGCTCCACGCCGGCGGTGTATCGGTGCCCCGTCCCATCGCCCGCACCGGCGACGCCGTGCTGATGACCTACGTCGGCGACGAAGAGACACCCGCACCCCAGCTCCGTTCCTACCGGCCGGCCGACGACGGGGAGACGGCTGCGCTGTTCGACCAGGCGCTCGACGCCATCGTGCGGATGCTCCACCTGAACGTGGTGCATGCCGACCTGTCGCCGTTCAACCTGCTGGTCTGGGAGGGGGTGGTCACCGTGATCGATCTACCCCAGGCGGTGGACCCGCGCAAGAACCGCCACGCCGCCGACCTGCTCCACCGTGACGTGGCCCGGGTGTCCGAGTGGGCCTCGCGCCACGGGGTGGACCGGGACCCCGATCGGATCGCCGCCGATCTGTGGACCTCGTGGCAGCTCGCCGATCTGGTCCCCGAGGACCTGCGCGGTCTCGCCCTGTGAGAGGCAACCACCCAGGCTGGGAGTACCCTCGACCGCACCCCACCAGCCCGATCTCGCTTGAAGAGCGGGGCGTGGTGGGTCATGATGGGGTGACGCTCTGACCGGAGACCGTCGATGACCCAGCCGAACACCATCGGGTTCGTGCTCAACGGCGCCCCGGTCGTGGTGCGGGCCGATCATCCGCACCTGCTGGCGGCGCTACGCGAGGAGCTCGACGTCCTCTCCCCCAAGGACGGGTGCGCCCCTTCGGGCCAATGTGGCTGCTGCACCGTGCTGGTCGACGGCAAGGCCAGGGTCGCCTGCCAGACCCCGCTCGACAAGGTCGGGGGCGTCGAGGTGGTGACCCTGGAGGGCTTCGACCAGGCCGAGCGCAACCGGCTGGCCGCCGCCTTCGCCGTCACCGGGGCCCTCCAGTGCGGGTTCTGCACCCCGGGGATCCTGGTACGGGTGGCCGCCATGCTCGAGCAGAAGGGCGAGGGGCTGACCGGAGCCGCCGCCGCCCCCCGGCTCGGGGCGCACCTGTGCCGGTGCACCGGCTACACCAAGATCCTCGATGCCGTCGACCTACTCGCCTCGGGACAGATCCCCCAGCCCGAGCAGGCGAGCGGGATCGGCAAGCGCGGGGTCCGCTACGAGGCGCTCGACCTGGCGCTGGGCGACCGTCCCTACATCGACGACCTCCGCCCCGACGGGCTTCTCCACGCCGCCGTCCGGCTCGCCGACCACGCCCGGGCCGACGTGCTCGCCATCGACACCGCGCCCGCCGAGGCGGTGCCGGGGGTGGTCAGGGTACTCACCGCGGCCGATGTCCCCGGCGAGCTGAGGGTCGGTCTGCTCGACCAGGACTGGCCGGTGTTCATCCCGGTCGGGGGACGCACCTCGTACCTGGGCGACGTGCTCGCCGTGGTCCTGGCCGAGGACGTGCAGACCGCCCGCCATGCCGCCGACCAGATCGAGGTCGAGTACCACGTTCTGGTCCCGTTCGCCGACCCGCAGACCGCGGTCGACAGCGACGAGGACGCGGTGTGGGGGCTCGGCGGCAACGTGCTGTCCGTCTCCACCTATCAGCGGGGCGACGTCGAGGCGGCGCTGGCCGGATCGGCCCACACCATCCACGAGGTGTTCCACACCCAGCGGGTCGAGCACGCCTTCCTCGAACCGGAGTCGACGCTGGCCACGCCGCTCCCCGACGGCACCCTCCACGTCCACTCCGGGGGGCAGGGCGTTTGGGATGACCGCGACCAGATCGCCGCCGTGCTCGGCATCGACCCGGCCCGGGTGGTGGTGGAGCTGGTCTCCAACGGCGGAGCGTTCGGGGGGAAGGAGGACCTGTCCAACCAGGCGCAGACGGCGCTGGCGGCGCATCTGGTGGGGCGGCCGGTCAAGTGCACCCTGACCCGCACCCAATCGCTGCTGATGCACCCCAAGCGCCACCCGATCCGCATCGAGACCTGGGCCGGCAGCGACGCCGAGGGGCGCCTGACCGGTCTCAAGGTGCGGATGCTGGGCGACTCGGGGCCGTACGCCTCGGTCGGCGCCAAGGTGCTGGAGCGGGCGGCGGGACACGCCTCGGGGCCGTACGTGGTGCAGGCGATCGATGTCGAGTCGGTCGCCGCCAGGACCAACAACCCGGTGTGCGGCGCCTTTCGCGGGTTCGGCGCCAACCAGGCCCAGTTCGCCATGGAGGGGGTCATCGACCGGCTCGCCCAGAAGGTCGGGATCTCGGGGTGGGAGATGCGGTGGCGCAACGTCGTCGATCCCGGCGTGGTGTGGGGGCCCGGCCAGATCATGGACGAGGGTGCGGCCGGCGCCCGGATGTGCCTGGAGGCGGTCCGCCCCGCATACGACGCAGCCGTCGCCGAGGGGCGGGCGGTCGGGCTCGGTCTGGGGCTGAAGAACTCGGGGCTGGGAAACGGGTTCAAGGAGATCGCAGGAGCCGTGATCAGGCTCGACGAGGACGGTGGCGTCGAGGTCCGTCACTGCTGGACCGAGATGGGCCAGGGGGTCCACACCGTCGCCCAGCAGGTCGCCGCCGAGGAGCTGGGGGTCGACCCCTCCCGGATCAGGGTGGTGGTCGACACCAGCCGCGAGATCGGAGCCGGGCAGACCACGGGGTCGCGGGGCACGCTGATGGGGGCGGGGGCGATCGCCGCCGCCTGCACGGCCGCCAAGGAGGCGGGGCTCACCACCGGGGTCGACCATCGCGGCGAGTACCGGGTGGACTGGACCAACTCGTTGAAGGAGCACCTCGAGCACCCGGTGATCCACTCCACCTTCGGCTACGCCGCCCAGGTGGTGATCGCCGACCCCGCCACCGGCGAGATCGAGCGGGTGGTCGCCGCCCACGACGTCGGCAGGGCGGTGAACCCGCTGCTGTGCGAGGGCCAGATCGAGGGATCGGTCCACATGGGGCTGGGCTACGCCCTCACCGAGGAGTTCCCCACCGACGACCAGGCCCGCCCCACCAACATGACGCTGCGCAGCCTGGGGATCATCCGCCCCAAGGACATGCCCCCGGTCGAGGTGATCCTGGTCGAGGCCGCCCAGCCCAACGCCCCGTACGGGATCAAGGGCGTCGGCGAGATCGGGTTGGTCCCGACGGCGGGTGCGGTGGCCGCCGCCCTCCACCAGGTCGACGGCCGATGGCGCACCCGGCTCCCCATGCTGGTCCACCAGCCGGTCGAGCTGCCGGGGTGGCCGCGGTCACCCCCGGTCTGGTCTGCGCCCCCCCCCACCTCTACTCGACCCTGGCCCGGGGGATGCCGGCCCCGACCCGGACCCCTACCACCTTCGGCGGGATCCTGGAGCAGATCTGGTGGAGGCTCGACGCCGCCCTCGACCTGGAGATGTTGCGCTGGTCGGCGATGCTGGGCGCCCTCGAGGCGATCGAGCGCGGAACCACCGCCATCGTCGACCACCACGAGTCGCCCAACGCCATCGAGGGCAGCCTGTCCGTCATCGCCGACGCCTGCGCCGAGGTGGGAGTCAGGGTGGTTGCCGCCTACGGGGTCACCGACCGCCACGGCGCCGACGGAGCCAAGCGGGGTCTCGACGAGAACCACCGCTTCCTGTCCGAGGGAGGGAGGGGGCTGGTGGGCATCCACGCCGCCTTCACCTGCCGCGACGACACCCTGGCCGCCGCCGCCGATCTCGCCGTCGAACTCGGGGTCGGGGTCCACATCCACGTCGCCGAGGGACCCGAGGACGGCGAGGTGGTGACCCGGCTCGCCGCCCTCACCAGGGACGATTGGCTGCTCGCCCACGGGGTCCACCTGCCCGACGACCACGCCTTGTCGGGGACCGTGCTCCACAACCCGGCCTCGAACCTCAACAACGCCGTCGGGTACGCCGACCCCCGCCGGTTCTCCAACCCGGTCGCCCTGGGCACGGACGGCATCGGCGCCGACATGCTCGACACCTTCCGGCTCGCCTACCTGCTCCACCGGTCGGTCGACGTCGCCGCCTCCCCCGAAACCGCCTGGGGCTGGCTCGCCACCGGGTGGGACCTGGTGCCCGAAGCCAGGGACGACCGGGTCACCTGGTCGTACGACCCGATGGACCCGTGGCACCTCGCCTTCACCCCCGGGGTGCGCCCCCTGCGGGTGGAGATCGACGGCGATGTCGTCATCGCCGACGGGGTGGTCACCAGGGTCGATCCGGCCGAGATCCGTGCCCGGGCGGCGGAGCAGGCCAACCGTCTCCACGCCCTGCTCTGAGCGTCGGGTCAGCTCCCGGCGAAGGTGTCGATCATCATCCGCACGTCCCGGCCCAGCGGGTAGAGGATGGGGCAGGTGCACCCGGCGGCCACGTACTCGGCCACCTTGGTCCGCACCTCGTCTGGGGTGCCGGCGGCGCAGATCGCCTGCACCACCTCGTCGGGCACCAGCTTGGAGGCGGCCACCACCTGGTCGTGGGTGGCCGGCCAGGTGACCACCCGTCCGATCTCGTCGAGCAGCTCGGCCGACACCCCGGAGGCCGCCATGATATGGGGCTGCTGTCCCAGGTACTGGGTGACGAGAAGCCGGGCGGCGTCGAGAGCGGCGGCACGATCCTCGTCCACCGAGCACACCACCAGCTGGGGACGATCGATGTCATCCACCGAGCGTCCCGCCCGGGCCGCCCCGATCGCCAGGTGCTCCATCGCGGTGGCGTTGTAGGCGGGCGACACCAGGTAGTTGAGCACCACCCCGTCGGCGATCTCCCCGGAGAGCTCCATCATCCTCATCCCGGTGGCGCCGATGTAGATGGGGACGTCCTTGGGTCGTCGCTCCTGGTGCACGTAGTCGAGCTCGACCCCGTCGAGATGCACGAACTCGCCGTCGAAGGTCACGGTCTCGTCGGCGAGCAGGGCCCGCACCACGGCGACCACCTCCCGCATGGCGGTGAGCGGGCGGGTCCGCCGCACCCCCACCCTGCTCGCCAGCGGCTCCCACCACGCCCCCAGCCCGGCCAGGATCCGCCCCGGGGCCAGGTCATCCAGGGTGGCGAACAGCGAAGCGAGCCGGGCCGGGTTACGGGTCCAGATGTCGACCACCCCGGCGCCCACCTTGATCCGCTCGGTGGTGGCGGCGAAGGCGGCCATCGGCACCGTGGCCTCGCGCACCAGCCGGGAGTCCGCCTGCCAGACCGCCTCGAAGCCGCGCCGCTCGGCATAGCGGACGTGGTCGATCGCCTCACCCAAGGGGTGGGCGTCCTGGAGGTAGAGGGCGTACCGCGTCATCGGCGACCGGCCGGTGGGACAGCCTGCTCACCGGGAACGCACCGGGGCATCATGGGGTGAGGCTACCGGCGGCAGGGCGCCGGGCCTGGCGCCGGCTCGAGGCGCATCATGGGCCGTCCGTACAGCCGTTGGACCTCGACGAAACCTGCCCTGGCGAACATGTCGGTGGTCCCGGTGTACAGCTGAACCGCCGTCTTGGGGCCGTCGAGATCCACCGGGTACCCCTCCACCACGGTGGCCCCCCGATCGGCGGCGAAGCGGACGGCGGCGTCGAGCAGGGCGGTGGCCACCCCCGCGCCGCGGTGCTCCTTGGCGATGAAGAAGCAGTTGATCACCCACGTCGGGGTGTCGTCGAACGACCGGTAGGCGCGGGCCCGGGGCGAGGTGAGGCGGTGGAACTCGGAGCGGGGCGCCACCGCCACCCAGCCCACCGGCTCGTGGCGGCGGTAGGCGAGGAGCCCGGGCCGGTGGTCGCCGGTGACGAGGTGGGCCAGCTCCCGGCGGCGGCCATCCGCTCCCGCCGCATCCCACTCGGCGGAGGTGTGGCGGAACCACATGCACCAGCAGTTGGCGTAGGCTCCCCGAGGGCCGAACAGCCTCTCCAGGTCGTCCCAACGCTCCGGAGTCACGGGAACCACATCGACAGACGCCACGTCCAAGAGGCTACAGACCACGATCCGGGGTGTTGACCCCGGCCATCGGTACACTCGCCAGGCTCCCCACCCGTGGGGCCTTGTCACGCTCCCCAAGGTTGCCCATGACCACCATCGAGATGCCGCACACCCCGGCGGCACCACCCCCGTCGGTACCGCCCAAGAGGAAGAGCAGGGGTCGCAGGTTCATCCTGATCCTGCTCGCCCTGGCGGTGCTGGTCGTCTTCGGCGCCATCGCCTTCCTGGTGTGGACCGAGTCGAAGATCGACCGGATCCCCGCCACCGAGCTCCAGTCGCTGACCGAGGCCGGCGGGATGCGCAACATCCTGGTGGTCGGCACCGACAGCCGGGAGAACCTGCCAGAGGACTTCGAGGGCAAATTCGGCGACTTCGGCGGCTCCCGCACCGACGTGATCATGCTCGCCCATGTCGTCGACGGCAGGGGCCAGCTGCTGAGCATCCCCCGCGACTACAAGGTGGAGATTCCCGGACACGGCACCGACAAGGTCAACGCCGCCTATGTGTACGGGGGGCCCGATCTGCTCGTCCAGACCGTCCAGAACAACCTGGGGATCCCGGTCCACAACTACGTCGAGATCGACTTCTTCGGCTTCGCCAACGTGGTCGACGCCCTCGGCGGCATCACCATGACCTTCGATCACCGGGTGCGCGACCTCAAGTCCGGGCTCGACCTGCCCGCAGGCACCCACACCCTCAACGGCGCCCAGGCGCTCGCCTACGCCCGCTCCCGTTCGTTCGAGGAGCGCCGCGGGGGCGAGTGGCACAGCGTCAACGGCACCGACCTGGGTCGGACCGGGCGCCAGCAGGAGTTGCTGATGCTGATGCTCGACCAGGCCACGTCCCCGGGCCGCGCCTTCAACCTGCCCGGGTTCACCACGGCGTTCGCCGAGCAGATCACCGCAGACGAGGGGCTCTCGCTCGGGGTCATCGCCGACCTGGGGCGCTCGGTGCTGGGGTTGCGGAGCGGGGAGATCGAGGCGATGACGCTGCCGGTCGACATCACCACCATCGACGGGGTGTCGTACGTGGTCCCCAACGGCGCCACCCAGCCGGTGATCACCGCCTTCATCAACGGCGACCGGTACCCGGTGCAGTAGCAGTCGCCCGCTCCGCTACCTTGGGCCGGGATGGACGTCTCGGTCGATGATCTGGTCGGTGCGCTGCGGAGCCAGGGGCTCAGGGTGACCAAGCCCCGCCGGGCGGTGTGCTCGATCCTGACCGGCACCCACGGCCAGCACCTCACCGCATCCGACATCCACCGCCGGGTCGAGGCACTGGAGGGCGGCCCAATCGACCAGTCGACCGTCTACCGCACCATCGACACCCTGGAGGAGGCCGGCCTGCTCACCCACACTCATCTCGGGCAGGGCGCCCTCGTCTACCACCTCACCAACGAGGCGGCCCACCAGCACCTGATGTGCCGTCGCTGCGCCCGCACCATGGGGATTCGTGCGACCGAGTTCGAGGCGTTCTACACCGAGATCACCCGGCTGACCGGGTTCGTGGTCGAACCGACCCACGGGGTGATCTGGGGGTTGTGCGCCGATTGCACCGGGTCCGAGGCGTGACCGGAAGAACTCCGATGCGGAATCCGTCCGGCGACGAACCTGCCTGCGCTACTGTGCAGATGCAAACGACTTGCAGGAAGGAATGCCGATGCACATCCCCGACGGGTTCATCAACGGCACCACCTCGGCGGTCGCCGGGGTCGTAGCCGCCGGCGGGGTCGGCGCCGCCCTCCGCCAGACCGGCCGCTACCTGAGCGAGCGCCAGGTGCCGCTGGCCGGGCTGGTCGCCGCCTTCGTCTTCGCCGCCCAGATGTTCAACTTCCCGGTGCTGGGAGGGATGAGCGGCCACCTGCTGGGCGGGGTGCTCGCCGCCGTCCTGGTGGGGCCCTGGGCCGGTCTGCTCATCATCACCGTCGTCCTCGTGGTGCAGGCGGTGTTCTTCGCCGACGGTGGGCTGTCCGCCCTTGGGTTGAGCACCATCAACATGGGTCTCATCGGGGCCATGATCGGCTATCTCATCTACCGGGTGGTGCTCCGTGTCACCTCCCGGGCGACCAACGGGGTAGCCGTCGCCGCCGGGATCGCCGCCTTCCTCTCGGTGCCGCTGGCGGCGATGGGTTTCGTGACCCAGTTCGCCATCGGCGGGGTCGCCGCCTCGTCCACCGGCGCCGTGTTCACCGCCATGCTCGGCACCCACCTGCTGATCGGGGTCGGCGAGGGGATCCTCACCGCCATGGTGATCGGGGCGGTGATGGCGAGCAGGCCCGACCTGGTCTACGGCGGTCCCCGCTACCAGGGCAACCGCACCGAGGCGTTGGTCTGATGGATCGCCGCACCTGGAACTTCGTCATCGCCGGTCTGATCGTGGCCCTGCTGTTCGCCGTCGTGGTGAGCCAGTTCGCCTCGGACGACCCGGACGGCCTGGAGTACGTCGCCGAGCAGCAGGGTTTCCTCGACACCGCCGAGGACCACACCCTCGGCGACACCCCCCTTGCCGACTACGGCGCCAACCTGGGCGGGAGTGACCAGATGAACACCGCCATCGCCGGGATCGCCGGGGTGGCGGTCACCCTGGCCGCCGGGTGGGGTCTGTTCTGGCTGGCCAGACGCCGCGGTTTGGGCGCCACCTCCGACACCCAGGACGGCTGAGCCCCGTGACCGGCGGGCACACCCACGCCCTCTACCGGCACGGGGACAGCGTCATCCACCGGCTCCCCGCCCACGTCAAGATGGTGGCGGCGCTGATCATGGTGCTGGCGATCGTGGCCACCCCGCGCGAGGCGCTGTGGTTGTTCGCCATCCACGCCGCCGTCCTGGTCACCGCCGCCGCCACCGCCCGGCTGGGGGTGCGGTTCGTCCTCACCCGGTTGGTGATCGAGGTCCCCTTCCTGCTCGCCGCCCTCGCCCTGCCCTTGCTCGGGTCGGGCGAGCGGGTCGAGGTGCTGGGGATCGGGCTCTCGGTCGAGGGGCTGTGGGCTCTGTTCAACATCGCCGCCAAGGCCACGCTGGGGTTGCTCACCTCGATCGTCCTCGCCGGCACCACCGAGGTGACCGACCTCCTCGCCGGCTTCGACCGGCTGCGGGTGCCCCGAGTGATGACCGCCATCATGGGCTTCATGGTGCGCTACGTCGACGTCGTCGCCGGTGAGCTCACCCGGATGCGGACGGCGATGCGCTCCCGCGGCCACGAGGCGGGGTGGCTGGGCCAGCTCCGGCCGCTGGCCCGCGGGGTGGGGGCGCTGTTCGTCCGGTCGTACGAGCGGGGGGAGCGGGTCTATCTGGCGATGGCCTCCCGGGGCTACGCCGGGACCATGCCGGCTGCGGTCACCGAGCCCGCCCCGATGGCCACCTGGGTCGCCACCCTCGCCATACCCGTGGCGGCATGGGTGGCCGTCGCCGCCGTGTGGATCGCTCGATGAGCACCCCGACGATCTCGGTGGAAGGTCTGTCGTACACCTACCCGGACGGGACCGAGGCGCTGACGGACATCGACCTCCACATCCACGCCGGCGAGCGGATCGCCCTGCTCGGCCCCAACGGGGCGGGGAAGACCACGCTGATCCTGCACATGAACGGGATCCTGATGCCGCAGCAGGGTTCGGTCGCCGTCACCGGGCTGCGGCTCGATCACCGCTCGGTGATGGAGATCCGGCGCAGGGTCGGGATCGTGTTCCAGGACCCCGACGACCAGCTGTTCATGCCGACGGTGTGGCAGGACGTCGCCTTCGGGCCGCAGAACCTGGGGCTCGACCACGACGCCGTCGCCGCCAGGGTGGAGCGGGCGCTGGAGACCGTGGGGATGACCGGGGTGGCCAACCGACCGCCCAACCATCTCAGCTTCGGGCAGAAGCGGCGGGTCGCCATCGCCGGGGTGCTGGCGATGGAGCCGGAGATCCTGGTTCTCGACGAGCCGACCTCCAACCTCGACCCCGCCAGCCGGCGCGAGCTCACCGAGCTCCTGACCTCGCTCGCCATCACCCAGCTCATCGTCACCCATGACATGCCGTATGCCGCCGAGGTGTGCGAGCGGGCGATGGTCATCGACGAGGGCCGCATCGTCGCCGACGGGACCACCTTCGACATCCTCGGCGACCAGCAGCTGATGCGGTCCCACCGGCTCGAGCTGCCATACGGGTTCTCGGTCCCACCCCGGTAGCCGTCCCGGCCTCCCGGGTGACGACGGGGCCTGCCGGGGGAGCCGCTAGCGTCGCGTCGTCATGAAGTTCTCCACCAAGCAGGTCCACGCCGGGGTCGTCCCCGACCCCGTCACCGGCGCCATCCTCACCCCGATCCACCAGACCACCACCTTCGTCCAGCCGTCCGTCGACGAGTACATGGCCACCGGCTACAGCTACAGCCGGAGCGGCAACCCGACGGTCAGGGCGCTCGAGCGCAAGCTCGCCGTCCTCGAGGGAGGGGCGGACGCCGCCGCCTTCGCCACCGGGATGGCGGCCACCACCGCCGTGTTCACCGCCCTGCTCGAGGCGGGCGACCACGTCATCGTCTCCGATGTCGCCTACGGGGGCACCCACCGGGTCGCCACCCAGGTGTTCCGCAAGTTCGGGATCCAGTTCGAGTTCGTCGACACCGCAGATGCCGCCAACGTGGCCCGGGCGATCCGCCCCACCACCCGGTTGGTGTTCACCGAGACCCCAGCCAACCCGACGCTGAAGCTCACCGATCTGCGGGCGGTGTCCGAGGTGACCAGGGCCGCCGGTATCCCCCACGCCGTCGACAACACCTTCCTCAGCCCCTACTACCAGCAGCCGCTCGACCTCGGAGCCGACCTGGTGGTGCACTCGACCACCAAGTACCTGGACGGGCACAACGCCACCGTGGGCGGGGCGGTGGTCAGCGCCACCCCGGACCTGCACGAGAAGATCGCCTTCATCCAGAACGCCACCGGCACCATCATGTCGCCAATGGTCGCCTGGCTCACCATGCAGGGCACCAAGACGCTGTCGATCAGGCTCGACCGCCAGTCCGACAACGCCGTGGCGGTGGCCTGCTTCCTCGAGGCCCATCCCAAGGTGACCCAGGTCGCCTATCCAGGGCTGGAGTCGTTCCCCCAGCACGACCTGGCCAAGCGGCAGGCATCGGGGTTCGGGGCGATGCTCTGGTTCGAGGTCGAGGGCGGGCTCGACGCCGGCAAACGGCTGATGAACTCGGTGAAGCTGTGGACCCTGGCCGAGAACCTGGGAGCGGTGGAATCGCTGGTGACCCATCCGGCCACCATGACCCACTCCGAGATCGACCCCGAGGAGCGCCAACGCATCGGGATCCTCGACGGGCTGGTGCGGGCATCGGCCGGGCTCGAGGATGCCGAGGATCTGATCGCCGACCTGGCCCAGGCACTCGACGCGGTGTGACGGTCCCTGCCGATGGCCGCCTCCCTGCCGATGGCCGGCCGCGGCCGCCGAACTTCAGCGGATTGGTACTCGCCAGCGGTACGCAGAACCTTAGGGTTGCCGGATTTCGCCGGAGAGGGCGCTCGGTCGGTGGTCAGACGGGGAAGCCCTGGTCCTTCATCCATCCGTCGTCGAAGATCTTCGACAGGTAGTTGCGGCCCCCGTCGGGAAGCAGCACCACGGTGAGTCGGTCGGAGTTCTCCGCCGCAACCCTGAGGGCGCCGGCCACCGCCATGCCACCCGAGCCGCCCACCAGCAACCCCTCCAGCGACGACAGCCTCCTGGTGGTGACGAAGGCCTCCTCGTCGTCGACCTGCTCGTAGCGGTCGACCACGGACGGGTCGTAGGTGTCCGGCCAGAAGTCCTCGCCCACACCCTCGATGAGATAGGGCCTGACGTTGTCGTCGGACCCGGCGGTGTAGATGGAGCCCTTCGGGTCGACCCCGACCACCTTCACATCCGGATTGCGCGACTTCAGATAGGACCCGATGCCGGTGATGCTCCCGCCTGTCCCCACCCCGGCGGCGAAGATCGCCACGGTCCCGGCGGTCTGCTCCCAGATCTCCGGACCGGTGCGGTCGATGTGGGCCTGCGGGTTGGCCGGGTTGGAGTACTGGTCTGGCTGGTAGGCGCCCGGGATCTCGGCGATGAGCTTGGCGGCAACCGAGTAGTACGACCGGGGATCCTCGGGGGCGACATCGGTGGGGCACACCACGACCTCGGCCCCGTACGCCCGGAGCAGATCCTGCTTCTCCTTCGATTGCTTGTCCGCCATCACGCAGATGAGCCGGTAGCCGCGCAGCGCCGCCACCATCGCCAGACCGACCCCGGTGTTCCCGCTAGTCGGCTCCACGATGGTGCCGCCCGGCTTCAGCCAGCCGTTGGCCTCGGCCCGCTCGATCATCGGCAGGGCGATCCGGTCCTTGACCGAGCCCCCGGGGTTCACATATTCGACCTTGGCCACCAGGTTGCCGGGCGGATGCAGCCGGCCCAGACGTACCAACGGCGTGTTGCCGACGGCGTCGATGATGTCCTCGCGGATGTCCATGGAGCCCACAACGGTAGTGAGCGCGCCGCGCCCCCTCGCCGGGAACCAGCCGCAGCAGCCAACACCAGCAGCCAACACCAGCAGCACCAACCCCGGCGGCGGTACCGACCGATCACCTCGCCGGCGATTGGTACCCGAGCGCCGCGCCGTGGTCCGCCCGGGAGCCGTCGCCGCACGCCCGGTGGCCGATCAGCCCAGTGTCGGTTGCGGCGGTGGCTCTCCCGCTTGCCTCCATGACGCCCCTCTTATGCCTTAGCCCAGGTGTACACCTCCTCTCGGGTCTCTCGGGTCACTTCCCCACCGATCTCCCCACCGATCTGCCCACGTCTCCGACCATACGAGGCGGGTGTGACACAAACCGAGGGTGGTGATCAACGCCGCAGGGCGCGTAGGCGGCGGACTGCCTCGATGAGGTCGGCTTCGGGCTTGCAGAAGGCGAACCGGACCAGGGGGGCGCCGTCCGCCGGGTCGGCGTAGAAGGCGCTGGGCGGGATGGCGGCGACACCGATCTCGGCGGCGAGGTGTCGGGCGAAGGTGACGTCGTCGGCGAACCCGAACGGGGTGTGGTCGGCGAGCACGAAGTAGGTGCCCTGGGGAGGCCGCACCCCGAACCCGGCGGCGTCGAGACCTTCCACCAACAGGTCGCGCCGGCTGCGGTAACCGGCGACGAACGACTCGAAGTACTCGCCCGGTGCCTGCAGGGCGGCCACCGCCCCGTGCTGGAGCGGGGTCGGAACGGCGAAGGTGAGGAACTGGTGGGCGGAGCGGACGGCATCGGTCAGGTGCCGAGGAGCGACCGCCCATCCGATCTTCCACCCGGTCAGCGAGAAGGTCTTGCCCAGCGAGGAAAGGGTCACGGTGCGGTCCCACATCCCGGGCAGCGAGGCGATGGCGAGGTGCTCGCCGTCGAACACGAGATGCTCGTAGACCTCGTCGGCGATCACCACGGCGTCGTGGCGCTGCGCCAGCGTGGCGACCAGATCGAGCTCGGCCCGATCGAACACCCGCCCCACCGGGTTGTGCGGGGTGTTGAGGACGATCACCCGGGTGCGGGCGTTCACCACGTCGACCAGATCGGTCTCATCGAGCCGAAAGTCCGGGGGTCGCAGCGTCACGTGCCGCGGGGTGGCGCCGGCCATGGCGATCCCGGCCGGGTACGAGTCGTAGAAGGGCTCGATCATCACCACCTCGTCGCCGGGGTCGACCAGTCCCAGGAAGCAGGCGGCCAGCGCCTCGGTGCATCCCGAGGTGACGGTGACGTCGGTGTCCGGGTCGGAGGGGATCCCGGTGGCGGTGGTGAACCGCCCGGCGATCACCTCGTTGAGGGCGGGGAGGCCGAACATCCTGGCGTACTGGTTGTCACCGCGGGCAATGGCGGCGATGGCCGCATCCTTGACAAAGTTCGGCCCGTCGAACCCCGGGGTCCCCTGGCCCAGGTTGATGGCGCCGTGCTCGGCCGCCAGGGCGGTGATCTCGGTGAACACGGTCTGGCCGAACAATTGCCAGCGGGCCGCGCGGCCATGGCGGGCGGTCTCCATCGCAGGCACTCTACGGCCGCATCTGCGCCCTTCCGAGGCCAGAATGCGGCACCGGCCGAGCAGGAGGACGATCCGCATCGTGACCGACACCCCACCGCCCCTCGAAGCGCTGCCCGAGGACTGGCAGCGGGCCCTCGTCGTCGTCGCCCACCCCGACGACATCGAGTACGGGGCCGCCGCCGCCATCGCCCGCTGGACCGGTCAGGGCAAGGAGATCGCCTACTGCCTGGTGACCTCTGGTGAGGCCGGGATCGACTCGCTCACCCCGGATCGGGCCGGTCCGCTCCGGGAGGAGGAGGAGCGTCGGGCCGCGGCCATCGTCGGGGTCAGCGTCGTGGAGTTCCTCGGCCACCCGGACGGGACCGTCGAATACGGTCTCCCCCTGCGGCGTGACATCGCCAACGCCATCCGCCGGCATCGCCCCGAGGTCGTCATCACCGGCAACTTCCGGGAGACCTTCGGCGGGGTGATGCTCAACCAGGCGGACCACATCGCCACCGGGCGGGCCGTGCTCGACGCCGCCCGCGACGCCGGCAACCGCTGGATCTTCCCCGGCGACCTCGAGCCGTGGGGTGGGGTGCGGGCGGTGTGGGCCGCCGCATCCCCCGAGGGACGCCACGGGGTCGACACCACCGAGACCTTCGAGCTCGGGATCGCTTCGCTGCGGGCCCACCAGACCTACCTGGCCGGGCTCAGGGATCACCCGGACCCCACCGAGTTCCTTGCCGCATTCGCCCGGGCCGGTGGCGAACGCCTCCGCTGCGAGTACGCCGCCACCTTCGAGGTCTACCCGCTGATGCTCTTCTGAAGAAGCGGTTTTCTTAGGACCGGAACGCATCATGGATGATGCGTTCCGGTCCTAAGAAGCGCGTTTCCCCACCCCGGGTGGGGTGGGGTACACTGTCGGTATGAAACAGGATCACAAGCAGGCGCTGCTGGGCCGGCTCAAGACCGTGCGCGGACATGTCGACGCCGTCATCGCCATGGTCGACGACGAGCGCTACTGCCCCGAGATCATGAAACAGATCTCGGCGGTGCAGGGTTCGCTGGAGAAGGCGAACCGGCTGCTGCTGCAGAACCATCTCGAGACCTGCGTCGTCGCCGCCGTCGCCGAGGGCCGTTCGGCCGACATCGTCGACGAGCTGATGGAGACGCTGCGCTACACCCCGGTCGTGACCGGGCCGACCACGGAGGAATCAACACCATGACCGAGCACACCCTGTCGGTCCCCGACATCTCCTGCGGCCACTGCAAGATGTCCATCGAGGGGGCCGTGTCCATCCTCGATGGGATCGACGAGGTCGAGGTGCACATCGACGAACGCACCGTCGACGTCGTCTTCGACCAGGCCGCCGTCGATCTCCAGGCGATCGTCGACGCCATCGAGTCGCAGGGGTACGCCGTCGCCACCTGAGCGCCGAGCCATCCGATGCCAGACCCCTCGTCCGTCTCCTTCGATGTCACCGGGATGACCTGCGCCTCGTGTGCGGTCAGGATCGAGCGCGTCCTCGGCCGCCAGCCGGGCGTGGACCAGGCGGTGGTCAGCTTCCCCGCCCAAGAGGCGCGGGTGAAGGCCGCCGAAGACATCGACGTCGCCGCCCTCGAGCAGGCCGTCGCCAGGATCGGCTACACCATCCACGCCATCTCCCCCGGTGACGAGCGGGTGGCACCCTCGGTGCGCCACGCCGGGGAGGCCAGCGCGCAGCGCCGCAACCTGATCGGCGCCGCCCTGCTCACGCTCCCGGTGATGCTGCTCGGGATGTTCGGGCCCCGGCCGATGGGGGCGATGGAGGGCATGACCCCACCGGGCATCGGCTGGTCGGAGTGGGTCCAGCTCATGCTCACCATCCCCGTGATGTTCGTGTTCGGTGCCCAGTTCCACCGCAACGCCTGGCGCCGGCTGCGGGCCGGCGGGGCTGGGATGGACACGCTGATCTCCGTGGGGACCCTGGCCGCCTTCGGCTACTCGCTGTGGGCGATGTTCAGCGGCACCCATGTGTTCTTCGAGACCGCCGGGGTGATCATCACGCTGATCCTGGCCGGCCGGTTCCTGGAGGCGCGGGCCAAGGGGCGGGCCTCGGAGGCGGTGACCAGGCTGCTCGAGCTCGGTGCCAAGCAGGCTCGGGTGGTACGGGGCGGCAACCTGGTGCTGGTCGATCCCGTCACCCTGGTCCCCGGCGACCGGATCGTGGTCCTGGCGGGTGAGAAGATCCCGGTCGACGGCCGCATCGTCGCCGGGATCTCATCCGTCGACGAGGGCATGCTCACCGGCGAGTCCGCCCCGGTTGAGCACCGGCCGGGCGACACCGTCTACGGCGCAACGGTCAATCAGGAGGGACGGCTCGAGATCGAGGTCACCGGCGTCGGCCCCAACACGATGCTGTCGCAGATCGTCCGCATGGTGGAGGACGCCCAGGCCACCAAGGCCCCCATCCAGGATCTCGCCGACCGGGTATCGGGCGTCTTCGTCCCGGTGGTGATCGGGATCGCCGTTGCCGTGCTCGCCGGGTGGCTCATCGCAGGGGCGGAGACCGGCGAGGCGGTTCGCAACGCCGTCGCCGTGCTCATCATCGCCTGCCCCTGCGCCCTTGGGCTGGCCACCCCCACCGCCATCATGGTGGGGTCGGGACGCGGTGCCGAGCTCGGGGTGCTGTTCAAGGACGCCGAGGTGTTCGAGCGGTCACGCGACATCGACACCGTGGTCTTCGACAAGACCGGGACCCTGACCAGGGGGGCCATGACCCTGGCCGACCTCGAGGTGATCGACGACATGCACGAGTTCCTCCGCAGGGTGGGGAGCGTCGAGGCGGCCAGCTCGCACCCCATCGGCAAGGCGGTGGCGCTCGGCGCCGAGGAGCGCTCGGTGGAGCTGACCACCGATGTCGAGACCGAGACCCTGCCCGGACGGGGCGTCATCGGCCGGATCGAGGGGACCACGGTTGTGGTCGGCAACGCCAAGCTCTTCGCCGACAGGGGCCTGGTGGTGCCGGCTGCGCTGTCGGAAGCCGTCGACCGCTACGAGGCTCGGGGGCACACCGCCTTCCTGGCGGGTTGGGACGGCGAGGCCCGCGGGGCGCTTGCGGTCGCCGATACGGTGCGGCCCTCGTCGGCCGAGGCCGTCGCCCGGCTCGGTCGGGCCGGGATCGCCACCGCCCTGGTCACCGGCGACAACCGACGTACCGCCGAGGCGATCGCCGCCCAGGTCGGGATCGGCGACGTCATGGCCGAGGCGATGCCGGGCGAAAAGGCGGCCGAGATCGCCCGGCTGCAAGCCGTCGGGCGCACCGTCGCCTTCGTCGGGGACGGGATCAACGACGCCCCGGCGCTGGCCGGCGCCGACCTCGGCATAGCCATCGGCACCGGCACCGACGTGGCCATCGAATCCGGCGATATCGTGCTGATGTCGGGCGACCCGGCGCTGGCGGCTACCGGGATCGAGCTGGCCAGGGCGACGTTCCGGACGATCCGCCAGAACCTGTTCTGGGCCTTCGCCTACAACGCCGCCGCCATCCCGCTGGCGGCGGCAGGGCTGCTCGATCCGATGATCGCCGCCGGGGCGATGGCCCTGTCGAGCGTGTCCGTGGTGGGCAACTCGCTGCGGCTGCGCCGCTTCGGACCCGTCCCCCGATCAACCCGGCAAGGCACCCCCGGACGGCTCATCCCAGCGGATCGGTGAGGAACTCGGACACGGCCAGGATGTTGCCCTCGCTGTCCCGGAACCAGGCGGCCCGCTCCACCTCCCCCAGCGTGGCGATCCCGTCGACGGTCCGCAGCCCGGGGAGGTCGTACTCCTCGAAGTCGACCCCGTCGGCCCGCAGCGCCGCAACCGCGGCATCGAGGTCGTCGACCACCCAGCCTCCCAGGGTGTGCCCGGCGCTCCCCGCACCGGCACTCGGGTAGAGCTGGAACACAGAGTCGCCCGATCGGTAGGTGACCCATTGGTCGGTCTCCTTCACCGGGTCGAGCCCGAGCCGATCCCGGTAGAAGGCCTTCGCCCGCTCCATGTCGGCCACCGGGATCGTCGCCCAGAAGCTGTGCGAGCCGAGCATGCGATCCTCCTCTGCGATGTCACCGCCGATTGTCTCAGACGAGCGGCATCATCACGCCGACATCCAACCGACAGCCGGCTGCCTCGCGTCCCCGGTAGCGTGGTCCCGGTGACCACCTTCATCGACCTCCACTGCCACCCACCGGTGAGGGCTTACCTGGAGGGGCCGTTCGCCCCGTACCTCGACCGCGCCGCCGAGATCTTCCGTCGACCGGTGCAGGTCATGGAGCCGGGGGAGCTGGCCGATCTCTACCGCAGCCTCGACGGGCGGGCGGTGGTGCTGGGCTGGGACGCCGGTACCGCCACCGGGCTCCCCCCGTTCACCGCCGCCCAGGTGGCCGACCTGGTCGCCGTTGCCCCCGATGTGTTCATCGGGTTCGGCGGGATCGATCCGCATCGGCCCGATGCGGTCGAATCGGTCGACATCGCCGCCGACCTGGGGATGCTCGGGCTCAAGTTCCACCCGTCGGTGCAGCGGTTCGACCCTGCCGACGGCCGCCACCACGACGTCTTCGCCCGCGCCGTCGACCGTGGGCTGGTGTGCCTGTTCCACACCGGGTACACCGCCATCGGGTCCGGGATGCCCGGAGGCGCCGGGGTCGAGACCAGCTACGCCAACCCGATGCGGCTCGACACCCTGGCGGCCCGGATCCCCGAGCTGCGGATCATCGCCGCCCATCCCTCGTGGCCATGGCAGGACGAGGCGATCGCCACCGCCCGGCACAAGCCGTCGATCTGGCTGGAGTTGTCGGGATGGTCGCCCCGCCTGTTCCCGCCGTCGCTGCTGGAGGCGGCCACGGGCGAGCTCAGCCACCGCACCCTGTTCGGATCGGATTTTCCGTTCATCACCCCGCAGAAGTGGCTGGGCGACTGGGAGACGCTCGGCATCGCCGACGACGTCACCAGGCGGATCCTCCACGACAACGCCGCCGACCTGCTCGGGTTGTCGGGCGGCTAACCACGGGGCGGGGGTAGCCTGAGTGGGGTATGGATGTCATCAGGCGATTCTCCAAGCCGGTGCTGCGCCGACCCAGGGCGGTGATCTCGTTCGAGGGGTGGAACGATGCCGGTGAGGCCGCCAGCGGGGCCGCCGAGTTCCTGCTCGCCTGGTCGAGCGTCACCGAGCCCTTCGCCGTGATCGATCCCGAGGAGTTCTACGACTTCCAGGTGCGGCGCCCCCACGCCGTGCTCGAGGACGGCGGCACCAGGAGCCTGACCTGGCCGATGACCCGCTTCTACGCGGTCGAGGTTCCCTCCGAGGACCGGGACCTCGTCGTGGTGCTCGGCGAGGAGCCAAGCTTCCGGTGGCGGACCTACGCCCGGTACCTCACCCAGCTGCTCTCCGAGCTCGACGTCGAGGCGGTGGTGCTGCTCGGCGCCTTCGCCGGTCAGGTCGCCCACACCCGGCCGGTCCCGGTCATCGGGGTGGCCACCGACCCTGCCCTGGTCGACCGCCACCGACTGCTCCACTCCACCTATGAGGGGCCCACCGGGATCCTGGCCGTGCTCCAGGAGGCATGTCGTGAGGTCGGGTTGCCTGCCATCAGCCTGTGGGCGGCGGCACCCCACTACCTGGCGTCGAACCCCAATCCCAAGGCGTCGCTCGCCCTGGCGTCGAAGACCGCCGAGATCCTCGGGCTCGATCTGGACATGACCCCGCTGCGTTCCACGGCCGACGAGTTCGAGCGGGAGGTCGCCGCCGCCATGGAGGCCTCGGGTGACCTGGCCGAGTACGTGGCAGGTTTGGAGAGCGATCACAACACCGGCATCGACGTCATCGACCCCCACGCCGAAGCGGAGCTGGTCGACGAGATCGAGTCGTTCCTCAAGGGTCAGGACCGCTGACGGCCGACCGTTCGGCGACCGGGTGTCAACCCGGACGGGCGGAGCGCAACGCCTCCCACACCCGGTGGCCGGTGAGCGGCATGTCGATGTGGGTGATCCCCAGGTCGGAGAGGGCGTCGATCACCGCGTTGTGGATGGCGGGGGTGGAGCCGATGGTGGCCGCCTCCCCGATCCCCTTCACCCCGAGGGCGTTGTACGGGGTCGGGGTGACCGTCACCCCCCGCTCCACGAAGGGCAGTGAAGCCGCCGTCGGGATCAGGTACGACACCAGGCTCCCGGTGAGCGGGTTGCCGTCCTCGTCGTACAGCACCTGCTCCCACAGCGCCTGACCCGCCCCCTGGGCGAAACCGCCGTGGACCTGACCGGCCACCAGCAGCGGGTTGAGCACCACGCCGCAGTCGTCCACGGCGATGTGGCGGACCAGCCGCACGGTGCCGGTGACGGTGTCCACCTCGACCACCGAGACGTGGGTACCGAACGGGAAGGTGGCGTGACCCTGGTCGTGGATCAGCTCGGCGGCCAGCCCGGGGTCGTCGGGGAGCTCGGCGGCGATCCTGGCCACCTCGGCCCAGGTGAGGGCGGCGGCCGGCACCCCGGAGACGCCGAGCCGCTCGTCGGGGAGGACCACGATGTCCTCGACCGCCGCCTCCAGGTGGTCGGCCACGATCCGGCGCGCCTTGGCCAGGACCTGGCCCCCCGCCTCCATCACTGCGGTGCCGCCGAGCTGGAGCGACCGTGAGGCTCCGGTACCCCACCCGCGGGCGATGATGTCCGAGTCGGCCTGGAGGACGCTGATCCGCTCCATGGGGATCCCGGTGAGCCCGCAGAGGAGCTGGGCGAAGGCGGTCTCGTGGCCCTGCCCGTGGCCGGACGTTCCCACCCGGGCCGTTGCCGACCCGTCGTCGTGGACCTCGACCCCCGCCCACTCCTTCTGATCGTCCCCTGCGGTGATCTCGACGTAGGTGGCGACCCCGATCCCGAGCCGGACCGGGTCGCCATCGGCGCGGCGACGGCTCTGCTCGGTGCGGAGCCGGCCGTAGCCGGCCAGGTCCAAGGCCGTGTCGAGGTTCCGCTGGTAGTCCCCCGAGTCGTACACCGCGCCGCTCGGGGTGGTGTAGGGGAACACCCCAGGATCGAGGTAGTTGCGGCGGCGCAGCTCCACCGGGTCGATGCCGAGTTGGGCGGCGAGCACGTCCATCGCCCGCTCGATGGCGTGGGTGGCCTCGGGACGACCCGCTCCCCGGTAGGCGTGGATGGGGGTGGTGTTGGTGACGACGCTCTGCCACGAGCCCTCCAGCCGCTCGATGGCGTAGACCCCGGTCGCCATCAGCCGGGTCCACGTGGGGAGGTAGGCGCCGAACAGGGGGTAGGCGCCCGCCTCCTGCAGGATCCGCATCCGTATCGCCAGGACCCGACCACTGGCATCGGCACCCAGCTCGACCTCGATCCGCTGGCCCCGACCCTGGGTCATCGCCACCAGGTTGTCACGGCGTGACTCGTGCCACCTCACTGGGCGACCCAGGTCGATGGCCAGCTTGGCCGTGAGCGTCTGCTCGGGATACACGTAGAACTTGGCCCCGAACCCGCCCCCCATGTCGGGGACCATGGCGTGGAGCCGGTCGCGGTCGAAACCGGTGGCGCGGGAGATGGCGTTGCGGTGGCTGAACACGTTTTGGCTGCCGACCGACAGGTGCAGCCGGTCTCCGTCGGGCACGGCGAGCGCCGAGCCGGTCTCCAGGGGAACGGCCGCCACCCGCTGGTTGACGATGTTCGCCGTCACCCGCACCTCGCACCCGTCGAAAAACCCGGGATCGGGCTCGTCCCCGCCGCTGAGGCACACGTTGGTCCCCGCCTCGGGGAACAGGAGCGGTGCATCGGGCTGCAGCGCCGCCACCGGGTCGGTGATCACCGGCAGCGGGTCGATGTCGACGTACACCGCCGAGGCGGCGTCGACCGCCTGGCGCTCGGTCTCGGCCACCACCAGGGCAACGATCTCGCCGGCGAACCGGACGGTGTCGATGGCGATCGGGGGGCGTCCGAAGGCTCCGGGTACACCGGTCGCTCCGGGCGCGCTCACCGGGAGGTCTATGTCGACGGCGGTGTACACCCCGACCACGCCCGGCATCGGCAGGGCGAAGGAGGTGTCGATGGAGACGATGCGGCCGTGGGCGATCTGGGACCGGATCGGGACCATGGACAGTGCCCCTTCGACCACCTGGTTGGGGATGAAAGTGCCTCGCCCCCGCACGAAGCGCGGGTCTTCCGCCCGCTTGACCGCGGCACCGAGTATCGAACCGGCCATTGGGTGGCGAATCTAGCGCCGTACGGGAACCGGAGACGGTCGCCGGGGGCGGGGCGACCGCGCCACCACGCCACGAACAAGCCCCGGTCCGGAGACCGGGGCTCGTGATCACTTCTTCTTGTGCCGGTTGGCCTTGATGCGCTTGCGGTATTTGTGCTTGCTCATCTTCTTCCGGCGCTTCTTGATCAACGAGCCCATGGAACCTCAGTCGGTGAGATCGAGTGCAAAGAGATACCCCCGGCGTCGCCGCCGAGGGCGGTAGGTGGGGCACAGGATGGCGGATCCGGGTGGCTTGCGCAAGCCCGGGGTCTCCTTGATCACGACCAGCCGCGGTCGGAGATGTCCGGGTGCATGGTGACGCCCTCATCGCCCAGCGTCGCCGACAGCGCCGCCTCCACCTGCGACCTGGTGGCGTCCGTGGCGAAGGCGATCACGGTCGGGCCCGCCCCGCTCCAGGCGGCGTGGAGCGCCCCGCCCGCCCGGGCCGCCTCGATCAGCCGCCCTGTGAGCGGCGACAGCGAACGCCTTGGTAGCTCGTGCAGCTCGTCGCCGGTAGCCTTGTCGAGCATGGCCGGGTCGCCGGTGCGCAGACCCTCGAGCAGCATCCCCACCCGGGCAATGCTGCGCGCCGCCACCTGGTGCCGAACCGCTCCCGGCAGCGCCGCCCGTGCCCGGTGGGTGGACAGCCGGAGATCGGGGATGGCGAGCACCACCCGGAGCTCGGGAGCGATGGGGAGCCGCCCGACCACACCGTCGTAGGCGATCACCAGCCCCCCGTACACGGCGGCGGCAGCATTGTCCGGGTGACCCTCGAGGGCGGAGACGATCTCGAACAGTCCCTGGTCGGTCGGTTCGATGCCCACCGCCCGCATCGCCGATGCCGCCGCCGCCGCCCTCACCGCCGAGCTCGAGCCGAGACCCCGGGAGCGGGGGATGTCGTTGCCGATCCGCAGCGTCATGGGCCGATCACCGACGGCGTGCTGGACCGCCCGCACCGCCAGGTCGGAGTGGGACGCCCGGGTTCGGGTCCCCTCCTCCTCGATCCACCAGTCGTCCGACCGCTCCGCCTCGCAGCGGCACCACAGGTCGACGGCGAGGGCGAGGGCGTCGAAGCCGGGCCCGAGGTTCCCCGAGGAGGCCGGTGCGGTGGCGGATCCGATCATGAGCGCGGCACCGCGCAGGCAGCAGGAGACATGTGACGTGCGAGGCTACCCGGTCCCGTCCTCGAGCAGCCTCGTCTCGTCGTGGACGCACTCCCCGGCGACCCGCACCGTCGCCTCCCACCACGAGAGGTGGATGCGGGAGGGGTGGCCGATCTCGTCGCCCTGGTCGATGGTGAGCGTGCCACGCCCCTCGCCTTCCATCATCCGGGACATGGCGAGGGCGACGGCCGCGCTTCCGGTGGCGGGGTCCTCGGGGACGCCGGCGGCGGGGGCGAAGAAGCGCGCCTTGATCATCCCCCCGGAACGGGCGAAGACGAGGGTCTCGGCCTCTGCCGCGGTCAAGGCCTCCATATCGGGTTGGAGCGAGGCGACGGTGGCCGCATCGGGGTACTCGAGCAGGGTGTAGACCCGGGGCATGGCGACCTGCCATCCGGCAACCGGCCGAGGCATCCCGGCATCGACGGCGTGCCCGGACAGATCGACCGCCTCGGCCAGGGAGGGGTCGACCGGTCTCTCGAAGAACGCGGTCGATCCCTCCATCCCGATGGCAACATCACCGGTGAGACAGCTCAGTGTGGTCACCCCGCCCAGGCCGAGGATGTGCAGCGCCCAGGTGGCACCGACCAGGGGATGGCCGGCGAACGGCATCTCGATGGTGGGGGTGAAGATGCGCACCGCGGCCCGGTCCGGCTCCTGCCACTCGATGAAGATCGACTCGAAGAACCCGAGGTCGGCGGCGATGCGCTGCATGGTGGCCGGGTCGAGCTCGATGACGTCGCTGATCACCCCGAGGTGGTTGCCGCCTTCCCCGTCGCGGGTGAACACCCGGAGCACCAGGCAAGGTCGTGACATGCCCCCGAGCATAGGGGAGGGCCCCGCCGAGACCGGGGAGGTCGCCGCGGCGGCCGCAGGTAGGATCACCGGTCATGGATGAGGCCCCGGCGGCGTCGGATACTTCGAGGCGTCGGATGGTGGCCGCCGTGGACGGTTCGGCCGCCAGCCGGGCGGCGTTGGCTCG
Organism: Acidimicrobiia bacterium; assembly: GCA_051002015.1. Classification (GTDB taxonomy): domain Bacteria; phylum Actinomycetota; class Acidimicrobiia; order Spongiisociales; family UBA5794; genus JACDBE01. The sequence continues at coordinate 5,307 of JBPCMS010000018.1, read as the reverse complement.
GGCCGCCGAGGAGGCTCGAGCCCACCAGGGCATCCTCCAGGTGGTGTACGCCTGGAACTACCTCGACCAGGCCCACCTAATGACGTTCGACCCCGGGTACGGGGAGGCCGAGGCGCGGGCCTGGCTGGAGCGGTTCATCGACGACGTGCTCCCCGAGCGTCCGGACGACACCGAGCTCCGACTGATCAACGATCATGCGGCCCGGGCCCTGATCGACGCCAGTGTCGGGGCATGGACCGTCGTCATCGGCAGCCGGGGGATGGGTGGCTTCAAGGGACTGTTGATGGGCTCGGTCAGCCAGCAGGTGGTCCACCACGCCCACTGTGCGGTGCTGGTGATCCCCACCACTTCCGAGGACAACTGACCACCCGCATGACGCGGGTCTCCGCCGGGCGGGACCCCAAGACCGCTTCTTAGGACCCGTTCGCGTCTCTGATGACGCGTTTCGATCCTAAGAAGAGCTCCTGCATGGCGACGTGCTCGGCGGATGGAAGATGTCGCGAGGACAGATGACCGGGTCAGATGTCGAAGGCCTGCCAGTCCTGTTCCCAGCGGACCATCGCCGCCATGGCCTCCGTGGTGACCGGGCCCATCCCGACCTCAGGACCGTCCGGGGCGAGGAAAGTGCCGCCGACGGTCGCCGACTCAGCGGCGGAGACGGCGAGGAAGCAGGAGCCGTGACCGTCGTACCGGGGCGGGGGCTCGCTGCCGAGAATGCGGGAGGCGATGACGGCCCCCACCGTCGCCCCTTCTCCGGAGGCGAAGGCACCGGCCTTTGGAACGCCGGTGTTGGGGCCGATCGGGATGCCGTTGACGTCGCCGATGGCGAACACACCGGGCACTGCCGTCTCCAAGGTGCTCGCCTCCACCGGCACCCATGGCTTGCCCCCGGTCAGCCCGGACGCCTCCACCACCGCCGGCACCCGGTGGACCGGGACCACCGCCAGCACATCGGCCGTTATCGAGGATCCGTCTGCGAACCGTGCCTCGGTGCCGTGATCTCCCACCTCGGCGAGGACGGCGCCGGTGTGCAACGCGATGCCACGATCGCCGAGCATCCCGCTGATCCGCCCCGAGGCCTCCGGTCCGGCCACACCGAGCGGAACCGGCTCCGGGATGGCCAGGTGGAGGCCGACCAGGTGACGGATGCCGCGCCGACGGGCCCAGTCCTCGATGAGCAGGATCGTCTCGATGGGCGCCGGGGGGCACTTGATCGGCGCCCTGGCGACGACGACGGCGATCGTGCCCGCCTCGAGCCCGGCGAGCCGCTCCCGCAGCCGCAGCGCTCCGTCGTGGTGGTAGAAGCTGTGGGCGTCGGCGGAGCCGGGAACCGCCTCCGGGTCGTAGACGGCGCCGAGGGCGACCACCAGGTGATCGAACCGGCGACCGCCCCGGTCGGTGGCCACCTCCCTGGCCTCGACATCGATGGCGGTGATCTCGGCGAACATCACCTCGATCCCCTTTGCGGCGAAGACCTCGGTGGAGCGGGAGACCCCGGAAGCGGGGCGCTGGTCGACGACGATCAGGGGATTGGCCCCGCACAGATGGGCGACCGGGCTCCGATCGATGAGGGTCACCCGGTGCTCGGTGGGGAGCAGACGCCGGGCGGCCAGGGCGGCGGCGGCACCACCGAACCCACCACCCAGCACCACGACCTCGCTGCCGGCCATCGTCTCTCCTCCCGGTGATGCCCGCCAAGCTAGGCGAATGCCACAATCCCGAGCATGCCGCAGATCTGGGAGTTCGCCAAACGGGCCGCCGATCGCATCGAGGAGGTGCTGCGCCGGGGGCGCACCGTCGCCACCGGGGCCGCCATCCTCGCCGGGTTGGCCGGGCTGTTCTGCCTGGTCGCCGTCGCCGCCGCCGTCTCGGGGTCAGCGCGCACGGTCTGGATCGTGATCGGCCTGGTGCCGTGCGCCATCCCGGCCGGCGCGGCGCTGCTGGCCCGGCGGTCGCTGACCCGGGCCAGCGCGGGCACCGGCATGGTGGCCGATTTCGAGCGCCTGGTCGACGATCCGGCCGTCCACCACGCCGTCGCCGGCATCGACCAACCGCTCCATGACCGCAGCAGCCTGCTGGCGTCGGGCCGCCGCCTCTGGGCCCTGCGCAACCTGGTGGCGGACCGGAAGGGTGAGCTGACCGACCTGTGGGTGTCCCTGGTAGCCATCACCCGGCTTCCGCTCCTCACCGGGGTGGCGCTGGTCGGAGCGATCCTCCTCGGCGCCATCGGGGTGGTCGCCCTCGTCGTCGCCATCCTCAACTGACTGCTGCGGCTGGGCTCACCGCCAGTCCTCGAGCTGCTGCCAGCGCCATCGGTCATCGCTGCCGAGCATGCTGCGCAGGTGGTTGATCTCGCCGGCGTGGTAGAAGTCGTGGCCGATGATGGCGGCGATGATCCAACGGGTTGGCCGCTCCTCGCCCCAGTTGGTCGACCGCGGGCGTTCGAGGACGTCATCGGTGAGCTGGGCGACATGCTGCCTGAAGGACCGATGCGCCCCGCGCAGCCATTCGATCACCTCCCCCATCGGGGCCTCGCCGTCGGCCCAACCCTCGACCTCGGGCGTGCCCCACCGCTTGGTGCCGGGGCCGAAGGCGTAGTCGGCGTACATGATCTTGCAGGCGCCGACGTGGAGGACCATCGACTCGATGGTGCGGGTCGCCCCCGGCGGCCTGGCGCGCCACGCGTCCTCGGTCACCGTGGCGAGATTGGCGAGAAGCGCCTGGCTCTCGTTCGACGCTTCGATCCCGGTCCCCTCGAATGACTCATCGAGTAGGTAGAGCAGCGTGCCAACGGCCGTCGCAGCCATCACCGATCCTTGAACTTGATCGCCGGTGCGGTCATTCTGGCGTGGCGCCTCAGCTCTTGCCGAGGGCAACCCGTTCCTCCGTTGGACATGCCACTCCCGAGCGGCGATCCCTCGGGGCAGCGTGGCCAGCGGCGTGATCGTCCTCGGAAGCCTGCACCGGTTGAGGTGGCGGCTCGGTGGTGCGGCGGCGCACCCGATAGGCGCCCAGCCCCGCCCCGGCGACGGCGCCGGCGACGGCGATCGCCACCAGCAGCGCCGAGTTCGACCGGAGCAGCACCGATCCCCCGGCGGCGATCGGCGACCGCCCCCTTTCCGGGTCGAGCGCCCATGCGCCGATCCTGGCGACGATGACGAAGGTCACGGCGCCGACGGCCACCCTGAGGACCAGGGTTCTGGCCATGGCGATGCGGTCGTCGGCGAGGGCGATCGCCAACCCACCGCTGGCGAGCGCCACCAGGCTGGCGACGACGGCGACGGTGGTAAGCACGCCCCGCGCCGTGGCGGCGGCGCCGGCGATGGTCCCCCGCTGGGCGGCGATCACGATGGGCTCCAGCTCGGCCAACGCCTCGGTCACCGAATCGGCGGGCACGTCGAGCCCGGCCTCCGCCAGTTGTTCGGCCATCACCCGACCGACCGGGGCCAGCGCCGACCCGACGTCGACCGCGGCGACGGTGCCAGGCTCGGCGACGGCACCGTCCACGATCGCCGTCACCAGCGTGTCGACCGCCGATCCCACCTCGGGACTGGAGCCGAGCCGCTGCAGGGTGTCCGCCACCGGGGTGCCGGCAACCGAGGATCCGGCGCCGATCGCCTCCACCAGCCAATCCTCCACCCGGTCGGCGACGAGCTCGGCCTCGACGGCGGCCCGTACCCCGGCGCGCAGAGCAGCCTCGTCCCCGGAGACGGCCCGGCCCCACACCCCGACCAGCAGAGTGGTGACCGACAGCCCGAACACATACAGCAGCAGCCACGACACGAAGCGGCGGGTCGGTGGGGGCGCGTGTTTCACAGCCGGGTTGGGGGTCATCAGCGGGATCCGGGAGGACGGGGACGGTCAGGCTAGGACGGGGGCGGGACTAGTCCGAGTTCGCGTCCCGAACTTCAGCGGATTGGTACTCGTCAGGGGTACGTAGAACCTTAGGTTCGCCGCAAACGGCCGCCGCTCGTTCAACATCAGCGGATCGCGTGTCGTGGCGACACCCAGCAACCTCAGGTTCAACATCAGCGGATCGCGTGTCGTGGCGACACCCAGCAACCTCAGGTTCGCCGCGCCGGCCCTCGCTCGCCGAACTTCAGCGGATCAGGCATCGCCAGGGGGACGCTGAACCTAAGGTTCGACAGAGTCATGACCACCGCGGCGCGCGATTTCCAGTTCTCGCTCTACCTGCCCCGGTACGTGGCGACCTGGCAGTCGCAGCCGGGTGCGGGGGACCACACCGCGGTCGAGGACACGGTGCTGTTCGCCGACGTATCGGGGTTCACCAGGCTCTCCGACGAGATGGCCAGACGGGGGAAGATCGGCTCCGAGCAGGTGACCGGCATCCTCAACGGCGCCTTCACCGAGCTGCTCGACGTGGCCATGCTCGACGGCGGCGACCTGCTCCACTTCGGAGGCGATGCCCTGTTCCTGATGTTCCACGGCGAGGGCCACGCGCCGCGGGCACGCCCTCGAGGCCTACCAACGCACCGCCAGCCCGGAGCCGCTGTCGATGTCGATGGGGCTGGCCTCGGGCCCGATCCTGCTCTTCCTCACCGGCGCCACCAGCCGCTACATCGTCGCCGCCGGCGCCACCGTCGACGACATGCTGGCGATGGAATCCGCCGCCGGGCCGGGCGAGATCCTGATGGCGCCGTCCGCGGCCGCCCTCGTCCCCGAGGTCGGTGGCGAACCCAAGGCGGGCGGGGTCCTGCTCGCCGCCGCCCCCCACGCCGAAGACCCGGCACCCGAGCCCGAGCCCGGGGCCCGTCGACTACCCCTCCTTCGTGCCCCAGCGGATCCACAAGCACCTCACCGTCACCTTCAACGAGGGTGAGCACCGCCTGGCCAACGTCGCCTTTGTCAGGCTGGCCGGGCTAGGGGCCGTGCTCGCCGCCGGCGGGATGGATGGAACCTCCGCTGCCCTCGACGCCGCCGTCACCGGCGTGCAGCGGGCCGCCGACCGGTATGCGGTCAGCCTGCTCGCCACCGACGTGTCCGCAGACGGCGCCAAGCTGATGCTGGCAACCGGCGTGCCCGAGCGGATGGACGCCGAGGAGGAGCGCATCCTGCGGGCGGTGAGCGAGATCGTGGCCATCGACACCCCGCTCGAGGTGGCCGCCGGGGTGGCCAGGGGGAGGGTGTTCGCCTGCGACCTCGGGTCTCGTCTGCGGCGGGTCTACACCACCATCGGCGGCACCACCAACCTGGCGGCGCGGCTCGCCGCCGCCGCCGCCCCCGGGCAAGCGCTGGTCCCCGGCCTGCTCCTCCACCAGTCGAATCGTTCCCCTGATCCATCCCACT
>JBPCMS010000017.1:0-4676 GCA_051002015.1 Acidimicrobiia bacterium | reverse complement strand
GACCGGGTTCGCCCCCTCGGGGACGCAGATGGTCGCCGCCACCCCGAAGAGCCGGGCGGCGAATGCGATCGACTGGCCGTGGTTGCCGGTGGAGGCGGTGACCACGCCCCGAGCCCGCTCGTCGTCGTCGAGCTGGGCGATCAGGTTGACGCCGCCCCGCACCTTGAACGCCCCGACCGGCTGATGGTTCTCGTGCTTGACCAGGACCTCGGCGCCGGTCCCCTCGTCGAGGGCAGGGTAGCCGTACAGCGGCGTGGGGCGGAGGTACGGGGCGATTCGTCGCCGTGCCTCCAGCACATCGGTGAAGGTCGGGAAATGCCAGTCCATCGCGGCCAGACCGTAGCGATCTTGGAGCTCTCTTAGGACCCAAACGCGTCATCGGCGACGCGTTCCGATCCTAAGAAAGCGTTGCTGCCCTGCGCAGGACGGCGTCGATCATGGGCTCGGTGAGGCGGCCGGTGAAGGTGTTCTGCTGGCTGGGGTGATAGCAGCCGATGAGCCGCAACGGCGCGACGGGACCGTCGAGGGTGACCTCGGCGCCGTGGCCGAAGCGGGGACGGGGCCGGGGCACCTCGACCCCGCACCGGCTGAGGGCGCCCAGCGCCGCCAGCCAGGCGAACCCGCCCAGCACCACCACCGACCGCACCGATCCCAGCACCAGCCCGACCTCCCGATCGAGCCAGGGTGCGCAAATGTCCCGCTCGGCCGGGGTGGCCTTGTTGGCGGGTGGGGCGCAACGGACGGCGGCGACGATGCGGACCCCGTCCAGGCTCAACCCGTCCCCGGCGTGGGTCGAGGTCGGCTGGGTGGCGAGCCCCACCCTGTGCAGGGCGGCGAACAGCCAGTCGCCGCTGCGGTCGCCGGTGAACACCCGCCCGGTGCGGTTGCCGCCGTGGGCCGCCGGGGCCAGTCCGATGATCAGCACCCTCGGGACGGGATCGCCCCAGCCGGTCACCGGGCGCCCCCAGTAGGGCTGGTCGGCGAACGAGGCCCGCTTGGTCACCGCCACCTCCTCGCGCCACGCCACCAGCCGGGGACAGGCGCGGCACACCGACGACCGAGCCGCCACCTCGTCGAGGGACGCCCCGATGGCGAGCCGGACGACCTCCGGGGCGCTGGTCGCCACCGAGGTGGAGGCATCGGCGAGGTCGTCTGGCCAACCTGTCCCCGGGGCGACCGGGCTGGAGAACCGACCCCCGACCACGGGATGGGGCAGGAGCGCCTGGGTCCGGTCCATCGGCCGCAGCGTACGGCTCATGCGTCGGCGAGCGGACAAATAGTATCCGGGCAAGGCCGAACATGTCTGCGAGAGGTGATGGAGAGTCGGGCGGATCGTGCGAGGCGGGAAGCCAGGAAGCTGTTGGCCAAGCGGGACGAACTCGAGGCCCTGTGGCGAGACCTCGGATTTGGGCAGCCACCCGATCGGACACTCGACTACGTGAGCAAGCCACTCGCCAGGTTGTGCGTGGCCTGGCCGGCGAACCGGGGCGATGTGGAGGCGGCGCTCAGGGCGATATGGCTACCTTCGGACTATGTGTGGTTTGAGGTTGCTCGGCGGGTCCTCCCTGACTATCCACCACAGCTCACGGATACGACTTTCGTGTACCTCACTGAGGGGGGCAGCGCCTATCACCTGTTCCAGGATTACGATGCGCTACGAAGCGGTCAGGAGAAGGCCAAGAGCGAGGGTTGGAACCCCAAACTGATCCGGCCGGTGCCGTTGAAGGAGGCGCGTCAAACCGAGGGATTCGATGGGGAGTTACGCACCCAGTGCCAGAAGTGTCCTTGGTGAGCTGCGCTGGTCGCGATCAGCCACGCGCCACAGCCGGGCGAGCGGGCGGTGCCGGTCAGGAACCGAGGCGTTCCTCGGCAAGGGCGCGGAGGCGGTGCCCCAGATCCGGGTATTCCTCGATGACCTCGCGGAAGTCCCACACCATCATCGTGATCAGCGACATCACCGAGGTCGCCACCACGTCGGCGGTCCGTCGGTGGTGCCCGCCGAGCAGAGCCATCTCGCCGAAGACGTCACCCGGTCCGAGGGTGGCCACCTGCTCGCCGTCCACCTCGACGACGGCCTCACCCGAATGGATCATGTAGAAGTCGAAGCCCGACTCACCCTGATGGACCAGTTTGGCGGCGGGGTGGGCTCCGATCGCGATACAGCGACGGGCGATCCCGTCGAGTGCCTCGTCATCGAGGCCCTCGAAGATCCCCACCGAGGCGAGATGCTCCTTGGTGACGGACGGGAAGATCGACACGGGGTCCTCCAGGTTCGGCGAGCGGGACCGAATCTACTCGCGACATCCCGATGCCTGCCGAGACGGTCGCCGGTCACTCGGCCAGCAGGCCCTCCAGGGCGTTCTGGTCGTCGTCGGTCAGGGCCAGCTCGGCGCGCAGGTTGTCTCGGTCCCGGTAGATCGAGGCGACGGCGGCGATGCGCCCCCCGGTCCGGTAGCCGACGATGACATCGTGCGCCGCCGGGTCGCCCCGCACGATCGCCTCGTCCCACTTCCCGGCGTACCCGGTGACGTTGATGGGGATGTCGTAATGCTGGCTCCAGAAGAACGGCGTGGTGGTGAACGGCTGGTCGGCGCCGAGGATGTTGGCCGCCGCGGTCTGGCCTTGGCGCTGGGCCAGCACCCAGTGCTCGATGCGGACCAGCCCCGCTCCGGGGTACGGGTAGCGGGCGATGTCGCCCGCCGCCCAGATGTGCGGGTCGGCGGTGCGGAGCCGGTCGTCGACCACGACCCCCCGGTCGACCTCCAGCCCGGCGGCCTCGGCGAGACCGGTGCGCGGTCTCACTCCGACCCCGATCACCACCAGCTCGGCAGGGAGCACGCTGCCGTCGTCGAGGACCACCTCGTCGGACCGCACGTCGTTGACCACATGGCCCAGGCGGAACACGACCCCGTGCTCCTCGTGCAGGTCGCGCACGAACGAGCCCAGCTCGTCACCGACGATCTGGGCGAGGGGGACAGCCTCGGGGGCTATCACGGTCACCTCCAGCCCTCGCTGTCGCAGCGATGCGGCGACCTCGAGCCCGATGAAGCCGGCGCCGACGACGACCGCGGTGGTCGCCGATTCGGCGGCGGCCACAATGGCCCGGCTGTCTGCCAGCGAGCGCAGGTAATGGACGTTGGCCGGCTCGGCGTCTCCGATCGGAGGACGGATCGGCTCGGCACCCGGGGCGAGGAGCAGCGCCCCGTATGACAGCTGCTCCCCCTCGTCCAACTCGATGGTGCGCCCGGCGCGATCGATGGCGGTGACCTCCCGTCCGGTGATCAGGTCGATGTCGTGGTCGGCGTAGAACCCGGCGCCGCGTAGCGGGAGCCATTCCTCGGGGGCGGTCCCGGCCAGGTAGTCCTTGGACAGATTGGGGCGATCGACCGGGCCCTCCTCTCCGATCAGCGTGATCGGGCCGGCGTAACCGAGGCGGCGCAGGGTCTCGGCGGCGGTGGCCCCGGCGGCCCCGGCGCCGACGATCACCACCGACTCGGGCGACACCGCCGGGATGCGCTCGGGGATGACGGGATCGACCGGACCCTCCACCGTGATCTCGCCGTCGCGCTCGGTGGCCCGGTACACCGGGATCGGGTTGAGGGCCGGCGCCCCCACCGCCTCGCCGGTGGTGACATCGAACACGGCATGGTGCCAGGGGCAGTGGATCCGCTCGCCGTCGCACAACCCCTTGCCCAACGGGCCTCCGTAGTGGGTGCAGCGGCCACCGACGGCGCGGACGCCTTCCGCGGTTCGTACCACGATCACCGGCTTGCCGTCGAGGTGCCCGACGAAGGGGACGTCGCCGCCCACCTCCTCGGCCGGGATCGTCTCGGTGGCGAGATCGGGGCCGGTGAGCTCGATCGCTCCAGCCATGTGTGAAACCTCCTGCTGGGCTAATCTAAAACCTATCAGACTTGACTATACAGGCTGCAATCGTTGGCCGGTTCGAGGGCGCCGGTGGAATCACGGGGATGTCCGGCCGGTTGGAGGTGACGTGATCGAACTGTATCGAAGCGAGGACGGTTCGGACCTGGCCGACCGCACCGAGGCGACGCTGCGCCGGCTGGTGGTCGGGCACACCGTGCACATCGTGGCCGATCCGGCCGATGTCCCCGTCGACGACCTTCCCGTGATCCGCGAGGGCGACCGTATCGTCCCCGCGGCGGAGATTCCCCGCTACCTCGAGGAGCTGCGCCGGTTCATGGCCGACTGGACACGTTTCCAGTCGGACGCCTGCTACATCGGGGACGACGGCTCGGTCTGCTGATACCCGTCGAGGCGGCCGTCTCGACGTTGTGTCCATGGCAGGTTCAGGGGCGGTGGGCCAGGAACAGCTCGGCACCGCCCTCGTCGTCGTCGATACCGAGGCGCATCTCCGGCTCGAATCCGGCATCGGTGAGCAGAGCTAGCCAGGTGGCCCGGGGAAAGACCCCGAGCACATGGCGGTCGGCGACGACCCGCGGGGGTAGGTCGATCCCGTTGCGGAGCAGGTAGGCAAAGTCGGCGAGGTACCAGGTGTCGTCAGCGTCGGGGTCCCAGGTCCACTGCAGGTAGCGCATCGAGCGCCGATCGCCGTCCTTGCCGTCATTGCCTCCCGAACTGGTCGTCGGCCGGAACCGCTCCCGTACGAAGTCGGGGGCGAACAGGGCAGCGCCCCCCGGTCGGCAGTGGGCATG
>JBPCMS010000016.1:0-25638 GCA_051002015.1 Acidimicrobiia bacterium | reverse complement strand
TCGACGAAGGTGGCGGCGGTGTTGGTGGTCCCGATGTCGACGCCGTCACGCCTGATCACGTAGTGGTCAACACCGATGTTGTCGGTGGCGGGGCTCCATGCCATGGCGACCAGGCTCGGGGTCACCGCGGTGGAGACGAGGTTGCTGGGTGCGGTGGGTGGGGTGATGTCCGGGGTCGTGTGATCGACCGGGTACACCTGCTCACCGCCCTGTTGGATTATGATGCGGAGTTCGTCGGGGTCGGAGTCCTGGCGGATCACCAACGGGAAACCCGAGTCGAAGGTTCCGCTGAGCTGGATGGGGCAGCAGCGGTTGTCCGTGACGGCGGGGAGGACCGTCACCGCCGGGGAGCCGACCACGGTCCAGTCGTCCCACAGCGCCGGGTCCTCCGCCATGGACTCGTTGGCGGAGAATCCGTGCAGGCCGATCGCAGACTGACCGTTCCCCACCGCGATCACGTCGTCATAGGTGTAGGCGTTGCGGTAGGCGCCGGCGTCCACGGCGTAGCTGCCGTTGGCGTATGCGGTGAAGTCGGAGATGTGATGGACAGATGAGTGGGTTCGGTTCTGCCACACGAAGATCCCGTTGACCGAGTTGTGGGCGACGTTCCCGGTAAACGGCTCCCACACCGTGTTGTTGGAGCTCTGGGACGCCGGCCAGTGAAAGCACGAGGCGTCCTTGGTGCCCCGCACCACGGAACAGGCGGAGTTCACCACGGAGTTGCCGGACGCCGTCGGGTCGACCCCGCAGCCGAGGTCGAAGGCTGCGAGCCGGTGGGAGCCGGTGTCGCCAGGACCGGTGACCACGTTGATGTCGCCGGCGTAGTCATGGTCCCAGATGATGTCGTTCGACGCCGCCATGGATCCTTCGCTGGTGGAGCACGAGTCCCACCAGAAGGCGGCCTCGCCGACGTACAGGGCGACCGAGTCGCGGACGGTGATGCCGTGGGAGGCGTGGGTGACGAAGGCGTGGAGCTTCGAGTTCAGGACCAGCACGTTCTCCACCAACGATCCCCGGGACATGTCACTCATGTGGTGGAAGTGCAGCGGGTAGCGCCCGAGCACGCGGTCAACCCCTAGGTATTGCAGCCGCAGGTTGGTGATGGTCTGCGGCATGTGCCCGTTGAACATCACGTGGGCATGTCCCGTCGAGGTGCCTTCGATGGCGCAGGAGCGGGTGAGGTTGAGCACCTCGGCGGGCGGGACCAGGTCTGAGCCCGGCCCGCTGTAGCGGGGGACCGGGTCACCCAAGACGTACGGGTGGTGGACATCGTCGAGGAGGTCGACCGGGGAGGTGACGAGCTGGTCGGTGGCGAGCCAGGTGGGGTCGGTGCCTGCCCGGTTCCATCCGGTCACGTCGCGGCATGCCGACGTGTCGAGCATCCCGTCATCCGCCACCCACAGACCGATGTCGGTTGCGCCATAGACCTCGGGGGAGGGGTGGTCGCCACCGCCACCGCGGAACTTCTTCTCGTCGACGTCGATGAAGCGGAGGGTGGCGCCGTCGGCGAACTTCAGGGTGCCGCGGACGATCACGGACCCGGATGATTCCACCAGGCCAAGGACCTCGCAGGTGGTGCCGGCGGCGACGGTCGCCCCGGTGATCGTTCCGGTGAGGATGCAGCCCGTCTCGGCCTGGGCCCTGATGCCGGCCACGGGCACGGCCAGCAGGCCGGCAACCAATGCCAAAGACAGCAACCACGTCGCACGATGCATGGGTAACCCCTCCAGGTCGGGCGAGGTTAGCTTTTCGCGAGTGTCCTGGCAAATCGAAGATGGGTCGTTCGGCCTATCCGGGCGGCATATGTCGGGAACGCATATGTCGGGAACGGACCTACCATTCCCTGTCCCGCCCTGTCTGGAGTGCCATGTCCCGTGTCCGTCGGTTGATCCCGATCGCCCTGCTCGCCGCCGCCCTGGCCGCCTGTAGCGGTGACGACGCCGCCACCTCCACCACTGCGGTTCCGGGCGACGGCACCGGCGCCACCGTGGCCCCAGGGGTCGATGCGTCGCCCGCCGGCAACGGGGACGACGTGGCCGACGCAGGTGAGGTCGTCCGGGTGCACTACGCCGGCACCCTCGATGACGGCGAGGAGTTCGACAGCTCGACGGGCCGCGATCCGCTCGAGTTCACCGTCGGTGTCGGGATGATGATCCCGGGGTTCGACGCCGCCGTCGAGGGGATGACCGTCGGCGAGACGAAGGCCGTGACCGTCCCAGCCGCCGAGGCGTACGGGGAGCGGGCCGACGACGCCGTCATCGAGTTCCCCATCGCCGATGTCCCCGAGCAGTTCCGGGTCGAGGGTATGCAGGTCGACCTCGGCAACGGCCTCCCGGCCACGGTGGTCGAGGTGACAGACGAGTTGGTCAAGGTGGACACCAACCATCCCCTCGCCGGTGAGGCGCTGACCTTCGAGATAACCCTGGTCGAGATCGTCTCCTGAAGGCCACCGGGCGCCGATCGCAGAACCTTCCCCGGCACGTCCCGTGTGGCTCGGCTGGACCCGACCGCGGCCTAGTGTTCGGCCAGCTGTGCGGCGCCGCCTCCTCGTCCATCCGTGGCTGTTCGCCGTCTATCCGATCGTCTACCTCTGGTCGGTGAACGTCGACGAGGTGGGGGGACCGGGGGACACGGTGCCGTCGCTGGTCGTGGTCCTCGGGTCCACCGCCCTGCTCCTGGTGTTGGGCCGCCTGCTGCTGAGGGACTGGCTGAAGGCGGGGGTCATCACCTCGCTTCTGCTGCTGCTCGCCTTCTCGTACGGGCACGTGTGGCGGGCCATCGACGGCGCCCCCCTCACCGAGGCCGGCGGCCGGGACGGGTGGCTGCTGGCCGTCTGGGGTGTCGTCGCCGTGGTCGGGCTCGTCGCCCTGTGGCGGGCCGGCGGCGACCTCGGCGGGCTCACCCGGGTCCTCAATGTCGTCTCGGTGGTGCTGGTCGCCCTCGCCTCGGTGGCGCTGGTGACCGGGATGCTGCGGGACCGCCCGCCTGCGGATGTCGACATCGCCGACGGCATCGGGACCGCCCCGATCATCGCCACCCCTGCGGCCGCCGCCGCGGGCACCAGGCTCCCCGACATCTACCTGCTGGTGTTCGACCGGTACGGCGGGGAGCGGACCCTGGAGGGCACGTACCGGTGGGACAACACGGGGTTCCTCGCCGGGCTGGAGGAACGAGGTTTCTACGTCGCCCACGACGCCCACACCAACTACCCCGCCACCGCCCATTCGCTGGCGGCGTCGCTCAACCTCCGCTACCTGGACGAGCTCACCGAGACCGCCGGGCCCGCCACCGGTGACTGGGACCCGGTGTACTCGATGGTCAGCGACAACGAGGTGTCCCGGTTCCTGGACGAAGCCGGGTACCGCCAGGTGCAGATCCCGTCGTGGTGGGAGCCGACCCGCGACGTCGCCCATGCCGATGTCACCCTGACGTACGACCCGCTGTCGGAGTTCTCACGGGCCCTGTTCGACACCACGGCGCTGCAGTCGGCCGTCGTCCAGCTCGGCCTCGCCGCCGACAGGGTCGACCCCCGCAGGGTCGCATGGAACCGGGTCCGCTTCCAACTGGAGCAGATCACCGATGTGGAGCGGGGGGATCAGCCCACCTTCGTCTTTGCCCACGTGCTGCTGCCCCACCACCCCTACGTGTTCGACGCCGACGGGAGCTTCCTGACGATCGAGGAGCTCGACCGCTTCGACGTCCTGGAGCGGTATGTCAACCAGGTGCGGTACGCCAACGACGAGATCTACCGGATCGTCGACGAGCTGCTCGACGTCCCCGCAGACGAGCAGCCCATCATCCTGGTCCAGTCGGACGAAGGGCCTCCGCCCCGGCCACGCCCGGGCGCCCCGCCCCGGCCCGGGGACGACACGCCATACTGGCTGACATACTCGGACGGCCAGCTCCGCCAAAAGTTCGGCATCCTCAACACGTTCTACCTCCCCGGCTACGACGGCGCCGCCCTGTATCAGCAGATCAGCCCGGTGAACAACTTCCGGGTGGTCCTCAACGTCTACTTCGGGACCGATCTCCCTCTGCTTGATGACCGGAGCTACGTGTGGACCGACCGGGCCCACCTGTACGAGTTCACCGACGTCACCGCCAGGCTTCGGTAGCCACCGAGGGTGTGGCGGCCCGGCGCTCCGAGGCGCCGAGCCGTCACCCGTCGTTCTGCTCCTCCTCGTTGGTGAGGTCGCGGAAGATGGCGCTGGTCGCCACCAGCTCGTGGTACGTGCCCCGAGCGACGATCCGCCCCTCGTGCATCACCAGGATGGTGTCGGCTCGGAGGAGCGCCGGCTTGCGGTGCGACACCACGAGGGCGGTGACCCCGACGTGGTCGGTGAACAGACGCTGCCACAGGGTGCGCTCGGTCTCGACGTCCAGGGCGCTCGACAGGTCGTCGATGACCAGCAGCTCGGACCGCCTGGCGAACATGCGCGCCGTCGCCGTCCGCTGCACCTGACCTCCCGACAGCCGGACACCGAGCGGTCCGACCATGGTGTCGAGGCCTTCCGGCATCGCCGCCAGGTCATCCTCGAAGGCGGCCGAGCGGATCGCCTCCTGCAGCGACCCGTCGTCGTCCTCGGTGCGTCCCAGGCGCAGGTTGTCCCGCAACGACAGCGAGAACAGACGGGGCACCTGGGGCACGTATGCCGACCGGGGCGGGACGAAGAAGTCCTCCGGTTCGTCGACCGGCTCCCCGTTCCAGGTGATCGAGCCCTCCTGGGCGGGGACCAGACCGAGCAGGGCGCGCAGCAGCGTGGTCTTGCCGGACCCGACCTTGCCGGTCACCACCGTGAACGAGCCGCGGTGGAGAGCGAAGGATGCCTCCGACACCCCCGAGCCGGTGCCCGGGTAGCGGAAGGTGAGGCCCTCGGCCGCCACCTCGTCGAGCAGGTCGCCTGCGGTGATCAGCTCCGCCTCGATCTCGGGGAGCTCCCCGGTGAGGTGCAGGTCCCGCTTGTCGACCAGCCGCATCGGATCGACCTCGCCCAGCATGTCGATCATCCGATCGAACGACACCCCGGCCTGCTTGAACTTGGCCAGGAACAACCCGACGAAGTACCCGGCGTCGGTGACGAAGTCGAGGAAGTAGACGAACAGCGAGAAATCGCCGAGACCCAGCGTCCCCGCCGCCATCGATGAGGCGCCGATGATCAGGATCAGACCGACCCCGATGTTGACGCTGTTCCAGAATACCGACTCCAACATGGCGGTCAGCACCCGGTCGCGCACCATGTCGCGCCGCCGCTGGTCGTTGAGCTCTCGGAAGTGCCTCAGCGTGCTCGCCTCGGCGCCGGCGACCCTTATCGATTGCACCGAGCCGAACGTCTCGCCCAGCATCCCGGTGATGTTCCCCGTCGCCTCGCGGGCGGCGGTGCGGTAGCGCCGGATGCGGCCGCTCATCCGCTCGGCGGCGGCAACCACCACCACCAGCGGGGCGAACACCAGGATGGTGAGCCCCGGATCGATCGCCAGCAGGATGATGGCGGCGACGATGGCGAGCGCCATCGTCCCCACCATGTCCACCGTCCACGACAGGGCCTCCTCGACATGGTCCACGTCGTCGCGGTACCGGCTGATCATGTCGCCGGGCGACTCGTGGACCGCAGCGGCCCCCGGCATCTCGTAGAGACGCTCCAGCATGTTGCGGCGGAGCAGGCTGCTGGTACGGAAGGCGAAGTGGATGTCGTTGAGCATCCCGACCACCATCACCATCAGGCGGGCCAGCCCGTAGCCGACGAAGAGGGCGATCAGGGTGAGGGCGTTGAAGCCCGGCTCCGCCTCGAGCCTGTTGAAGAACTCGCGGGTGAGCAGCCCCGGGATCACCGGGAGCAGCCACATCGACACCCACAGCAGCACGTTGACGCCGTACCGCCACGGGGCGTAGCGGATCATGCCCCACATCAGCCGCCCGGTCGGGGCGCGGCGGTCACGTACGGAGCTCATGCCAACACCTCCTCTATGCCGGTGGCCAACAGATGCGACAGCCTCGAATCAGGATCTGCGGCTAGGGCGACCCTGCTGCCGTACTCGACGATCCTCCCCGCCTCCATGATCAGGATGTCATCGGCCCTGGTGACCGTGGCGAGACGGTGGGCGATGATCAGTGCGCTGCGCTGTTCGAGCAGCAGATCGACGGCGCGCTCGATCAGTGCCTCGGTGGCGGGGTCAAGCCGGGAGGACGCCTCGTCCATGATCACCAGACCCGGGTCGCGCAGGAAGATCCGGGTCAGCGCCAGAAGCTGGGCCTGGCCGGCGGACAGCCCGCCGCCACCGGACTCGAGCAGGGTGTCGAGCCCCGAGGGCTGGGTTGCCAGCCACCCGGTCAGCCCGAGCGTGTGGATGACCTCGAGGATCCTGGAGTCGTCGACCGTGGGGTCGAAGAAGGTCAGGTTGTCCCGGATGGTGGCCCGGAACAGCTGGACGTCCTGGGTGACCATGCCGACCCGATGGCGCAGGCTGGCCCGCTCCGCTCGGGGGAGGGGCACGCCGCCGACCCGCACCTGACCCGACTGCGGGTCGTAGAGCCTGGTGAGCAGCCGGGCCAGGGTGGTCTTGCCCGAGCCGGTGCGACCGAGCACCCCGAGAACCCGACCCGCCTCGATCCGGAACGACACGTCGTGGAGCACCGGCCCATCGCCGGATTCGTCGTCGTAGGAGAACTCGACGTGATCGAGCTCGACCGCCAGCGGCCCGTCGGGCAGCGGGACGTCGCCCTCCCAGGTGAGGTTGGCCCTGGTCGCCATCAGCTCCTGCACCCTGGAGATGCCCGCTCCCGCCTTCTGGAAGTCCTCCATCTGGGTGCGGATCTCGTCCATCGGCTCGCGGGTCATCGACACGTAGTACCAGACCAGGTACACCGATCCGAGGGTGAGCGACCCGTTGCCGAAGAACAGGGAACCGAGCCAGAACACCAGCGCCGAGCCGACGACGTAGTTGGCGATGTTGGTGCCCCACAGCATGGCGAAGCCCATACGGCCCCGGACCTGCTGCGGCATCCATAGGCGCAGGATCTCGGTGAAGCGGCGGATCATGTACCGGCTGCCGCCGTTGGCGCGGATGTCCTCGGTTCCACCGAACTGCTCTCCGAGCGAACCGAACAGCACGGCGCTGGTCGCCCGCACCTGCTTCCACCACGGGACGGCGATCATCTGGACACCGAGCATCACGAACAGCGCCACCACGGCGAAGGCGGTGACACCGACGCCGACCCAGGTGTTCTCGCGCCACAGCAACACCAGGATGCCGGTGAGCAGCACGGCGTTGCCGAGCACCTTGATGATGAACGCCGAGAAGAAGTTGGAGAGAGCGGTGACGTCACCGTCGATCCGCTCGATCAGCTCACCGGGGGTGTGGGTCTTGTGGAAGCCCATGTCGAGCTCGAGCACGTGCTCGGTGAGGTCGGCGCGCAGCTCGTTGGTTGCCGACCAGCCGACGTTCTCCGCCAGCCAGGTCGCCACCACCGCCATCACCTGATGGGCGAAGGCGATGACCATGAAGGCGACCGCCAGCGGGATCAGGTCCTCCTCGGCGCCGCCCGAGGTCACCCTGTCGAGAAAGGTCCGGATCAGCTGGGGGTTGATCAGCTGGAGGGTGAGGGCGACGAGCAGCACCAGACCGAGCAACCCTGCGCGCCAGCGGAGCGGGCGTAGGTAGCGGATCAGCAGTCTGAAGTAGGCGCGTACCGGGATCATGGTGCTCTCAGGTGTCGGGCGACGTCGCATGACGTCGGGGCGGTATCGGTCGTGGGAAGGGGCTGGGGTGGCCCCCGAGGCGCGGCTGGAGTGTGCTAGCCGAGGGGCGAGAAGGGCCCGGTACGCCGCGGCGCGAGAGTGGCTGGCAGCAACATCGTGGACCTCCTCTCGCTCGACGCCGACCCGACACCCGGGGGTGACTGGATCACCTCACCCGGTTTGGTCCGAACCCAACCAAGCGGGTGCGCGGTAGGCGTCATCCGGCTCGGCGGCAGTTCACGACCGTCGGCAACTGTGCCACCGAACCCCGCTGGTGTCAAGGGTCGGTTTCCGGCCGGTTCAGCCGTGGTCGGTGATCTCGTGCCAGGCCACCCAGCGGCCGTGCGCCTCGACGTCCGCCAGCGTGAGGTGGAGGTCCTGGGGCCAGACCGACAGCGTGAGCTCGAAGTTGCGGTGGGCCGGCTCCATGCGCAACCAGGCCACCGGAGCCTCCCTGGTCGCCCTTGTGCCGGCGGCACGCATCACGGCGAGCACCTGGTGGCGTTCCTCGGCGCTCAGGTACTGGGTGACGCACGACTGCATGACAACGGTCACCGCTCCCGGGTATGACCGGGCGAGTTGCTGGAGGAGCCAGCCGGCTGCAGGTGCCGCATCGACGGTGGTTGGGGCGGATCGGGCCAGCTCGATCGCCCGCCGGAGCCGGTCGAAGCGGTCGAGCTGGTCCGCCCAGACATAGCAGAGGAGCCGCTCGACGTCATCGTGATGGCGCACGTCGAGAGGGGTAAGGTCGCATCCGCGCCTGCTCACGATGTCGATGGGACGGTTCAGGGCGGGGATGCGGCCGGACCAGTGGGAGGTCACCACCACCGGACTCGATGGGGGGCCGAAGACCAGGCCGTCGCCGAGCTCGAAGCGATAGTGGTCGAGAAGCAGGTTGAGACCGGCGCTCGCCCCGATCTCGAGCAGCCGGATCGGGGCACCGAGCATGGTGGTCACCTCGATCAGGCCGCCGATGAGCGGCGCCGCCCGACCGATCTCGTTGGTCTGGGGCGGTCTGCTCAGCGCCGTCTCGATGGCGACCGGGTGGGCACGCACCGTGCCGAAGAACTCAGCGGTGCAGCCGGGCCAGCTGGGTCGCCCGCCCACGGTCGGGTAGTGGAAGGCCAGCCCCGGGGCCTCGCCCCGCAACACCAGGCGGTGGACACCGCCAAGCAGCCGGAGGGGCACGGCATCGGTGACAGGGTCGCCGTCCCAGGTGCCGACGACGGGCGTCAGCTCACCGTTTCCGGCCAGGTCGTCGGCGGCGGCGCGGAGCAGCCGGCGGTAGAGGTCCGATCCCATCTTTCCGCAGGCGGCGGCCTGCAGACGGAACGAGTGGATGGTGTCCACCCGCAGAGTGTCCCACAGGCACGGGGCTGACAGGGAGCCGTTGGTCGTGAGAAGGTGCCGGTCCGCCCGGCGCTCGGCCGTTGCGGGCGAGGGTTCCCGCAGACCCCCGGCAGACCAACGGAAGGAGGCCCGACATGCCGACGATCAACACCCCGACGATCAACCCAGGCGTCGCCGCCCTCCCGGTCGGCGGAGCGACCCCTGCGGCTCCAACCGGGCGGACGATCGACTGACCGTCGACCGCACCCGACCCGTCTCCGAGCCGCCGCAGGGCGGCTCTTCTCATTTCCTCGAAAGGAGGAACACCCGATGAACCACATGGTGCATTCACAACACCCGGCACCGAGCTGGATCGACCGCATCGCCACCGATCCGCTGCTCCAGCTCGAGCTCGGTCGGATCGTCACCTCGATCCGATGAACACCAATCCTGCCGCCTCCGGGCGGCAACAGCGTCAACAGATCAAAGGAAGCAACGATGATGATCACACTGATCAGGCACGTGTCCGGTCCGGGCCAAGCGCCTCAGCCGACCTACGCCTTCCTGCTGGGGCCGTCCCTCCTGGTGGAGGCGACCCGCCCCATGCTGTCCGCCCGATGAAGATCGGGTGGGGCTAGCCGCCTCGACCGAGGAGCGCACCGGCGTTCCCCGGTGAGGATCTGTCGGACCGCTGGCCGGTTCCGGCCGCTTGGTGCGGTCGGGACCGGCTCGGACGGTCGCTATCCGAGACGGCGGTGGGGGATCGAGTGCTGCCAGTCGGCCAGCAGCGTCCGGACCGCGCTGACGAAGGCCAGGGGCTGGTCGAGGATCAGGTGGTGGTGCGCCTCCGGGATCGAGATCACCGGAGCGTTGCGACCCATCAGGTCGTACATGTAGCGGGCGGTGTCATGGGGGACCACCACGCTGTACTCACCCCGCAGCAGGGCGACCCGGCACCGGACGCTGGCGAGCTGGTCGCGCAGCGGTACCAGCGTCCTGCGGAACAGGTTCGGGTCGAACTTCCACGTCCAACCGGCCGGGGTCCGGTGGAGCGACCACCGGGCGATGTGGTCGATGATCCACGGGTTGTCGTTGGGCTGCTCGGGGATCAGACGGAAGTGGGTCAGGGCCGTCTCGAGGTCGTCGTAGATGCCCGGTTCACGGAAGGCCCGGCCCCCCTGCCCCTCCTCGGACTCGGGGTCGGGTCGCCGCACCGGGGAATCCACGATCACCGCTCCGAACAGCCGATCGCCATACCGCGACGCGGTCATGATGGTGACCATGCCCCCCAGGCTGTGCCCCACCACGACCGGGGGACCGGTGAAGCCCGCATCCTCGGCCACCGCCATCACCTCGTCCGACCAGATCTCATGGCTGTATTCGGGGCGGTGGCCGCTGTCGCCGTGCCCGCTGAGGTCGAGGGCAACCACATGCCACTCACCGGAGAAGAACGGGCCGAGAAAGCTCCACCAGTGGGCGTGGGCGGCACCGCCGTGGACCAGCACCAGCCCGGGATAGCCGGGGCTGCCCCAGTCGATGTAGTGCACCGGGGCGCCTGCCACCTCGATGACCTGGTCGGCGTAGGGGACGGCAAGCGAACGCTCGTACCAATCCGGGGCGGTGCCCGTCAGCGGACGCCAGGTCACGGAGCGGGGGCGGCTTCGTCGGGAAGCGGGAACCAGCGGAGATACTCGAAGTCCTCGGTCGACTGGTGACGATCCATCGCCGGCGGTGGCGGCTCGGTGGCGAGCCGGGCGAACAGGGCGGCGGCGTCGGTCAGGTAGCCGGCGAGGTCGCCGTCCGAGTGGCTGCGGGGCTCATGCTGCCACCGCATGATCCCGTCGACGTAGCCGATCGAGTCGAGGCTGAAGGCGGGATCGGGGGCCGGGTCGCGGTGCCGCCACAAACCGGTGGGCGGGTCGAAGGCGTAGTAGGGGAGCAGGCGCCAGCCCTGGGCGGCGACCAGGTTGACGGCGTCGACGATGAACGAGAACACCGCCTCCGAGATGAAGTAGTTGAAGTTGACCCGCACCCAACCCGGCTTGATCCCGTTGCAGCCCCGCACAACCTCACGTTCGATCACGCGCGACGTCTCCAGGTCGATCCCGAGCAGGACGTGGCCGTACGGGCCGGCGCACGAGCACCCGCCCCGTGACTGGACGCCGAACAGGTCGTTTAGCACCGCCACCACGAAGTTGTGGTGGAGCAGCCGCTCGCCGTGGCGTACCACGAACGACACGATCGAGAGACGCTCGGCGTCGTGGTTGCCGAGGACGTTGATGTTGGGGTTCGCCGACCAGGTGGCGACCGCCCTGGTCACGAACGACTCCTCGCGCTGCCGGATGGCGGCGACCCCGACCGCCTCCTTGAGCTGGAAGATCAGCCCGGTGCGGATCGAGCCGACGATGTCCGGGGTGCCGCCCTCCTCGCGCATCTCGATGTCGTCGAGGTAGAGATGCCCGATCGAGTTGACGTACGAGATGGTGCCCCCACCGGGGACGGCGGGCACCCGGTTGGTGAACAGCTCCTTGCGGGCCACCAGCAGGCCAGGGGTCCCCGGTCCGCCGATCAGCTTGTGGGGGGAGAGCACGATGGCGTCGAGGTATGCCGGGTTGCCGTCCGCGGGGCTGCGCATGTCGATCCCCACGTATGGCGCGGCGGCGGCGTAATCCCAGAACGACAGGGCACCGTGGCGGTGGAGCAGCGTCGAGATGGCGTCGACATCGCTGAGGATCCCGGTGACGTTGGATGCCGCCGAGAACGAGCCGATCCGCAGCGGCCGGTCGGCGTACGTGGTCAGCTCCTTGTCGAGCACAGCCAGGTCGATGTGGCCGTCGGCGTCCTCGGGGATGGTGATCACCTCGGCGAGCGACTCCCGCCACGGCAGCTCGTTGGAGTGGTGCTCGTACGGCCCGATGAAGACCACCGGGCGGTCGTCCTGGGGAATGCTGTCGCTGAGCCGGTAGCGGTCTTCGAGGTTGGCCGGGATCCGCAGCCCGAGCACCCCGATCAGCTTGTCCATCGCCCCGGTCATGCCCGAGCCGGAGAAGAGCACGGCGTGCTCATCCGTGGCCCCGACGCAGCGGCGCACGATGTGGCGCGCCTCCTCGCGTAGCCGGGTGGTCTGCAGACCCGTGCCCGAGGACTCGGTGTGGGTGTTGGCGTACAGGGGCAGCACCGCCTCGGTGATGAACTCCTCGATGAAGGTGAGGGCCCGGCCCGAGGCGGTGTAGTCGGCATAGGTGACACGGTGCGGCCCGAACGGTCCGTCGACGGCGACGTCGTCGCCGATGACGGAGGACCGGATCGTCTCGATCAAGGCGTCGGAGCTCACCCCGAAAGCGTAGTCCCGCCAAGCTTCCGCTCCTGTTTCCCCTCCCATTGGGAGGGGTGCCGAGGCTCTGCGAGGCGGGGTGGGATACCGAGACGGTGGCCCGGCCCGGTCTGGCTGTCTTCCCCCGCCCCGGCTGCCTTCCCCCGCCCCGGCTGTTCTTGTCCGCCTGCGGCGATTGGCTCAGCCACCCCTCCCCCATAGGGGGAGGGGAAAAAGAACCGCCCCGGCTGTGCTTGTCCGCCTGCGGCGATCGGCTCAGCCACCCTCCCCCGTAGGGGGAGGGGCAACAGAGTCCGCGTCAGGCGGCTGCGGGGCGGCAGACCTGGCAGGGGCGGTAGCCGGCCCTGGTTGCCCGTCGCTCGTCGCGGAACTCTACGCGGTGGGGGTCGGTGATGCGCTTGGCGTGGCGGCAGGTGGGGAGGCAGAAGACCCCGGTGGTGTCGCTGCCCACCAGGCGGACCCCGCGGTCGGCATCCGCATCGAGGTGGTCGGGGTCGAGCCCCTCGTGGACGAGGAGCCGCCGCTTCATCTCGGGGCCGAAGCCGTACTGGCCGACGAGCCCGTCGCCGCGGTTGACCCGGTGGCACGGGATGAGGATCGGCACCGGGTTCCGGTTGAGGGCGGTCCCCACGGCACGGGTTGCACCGGGCTTGCCGATCTCGCGGGCCACCCAGCCGTACGGGCGGAGTTCGCCCGGGGGGATCTCGGCGGTCTTGCGCAACACCGCCTGCTGGAACTCCGACAGACCGGACAGGTCGACCCGGAGCGATCCCAGGCGGCCGGTGTCGAGCGCCTTGCGCACCCGGTTCGCCAGCGGATCGGGGAGGGCGTCGACGGCGACGTAGGGTCGGGTGGCGCGGTTGGCGACGTACTCGTCGAAGCGCTCCGCAGGCACCAGGCCGGTCACCCCGGCGTCCGTGAAGAACACCCGCACCGGGCCCAGCGGTCCTTCGACGGTGGCGACCCGGTCGGCCAGGCCGACCCCGGCCAGGATCAGGGTGGTGACGTGCTCGGGGATGGGCTCGACCAGTGCGGCGAGCGCCTCAGTCACGGGAGATGTGGTCATGGGATTCATCCTTCCTCTTCGAGCATCCTCCGGAGCCGTTCGAGCCCTCGGTGGACGTCGGACTTGACGGTTCCGACCGGCCGGTTCACCGTCTCGGCGATGTCGGGGTAACCGAGATCTCCGATGTGGCGCAGCACCACCGCCGTCCGCACATGGTCGGGGAGTGCCGCCAGCCTTCGCTGCCAGACGTCGTCGATCCCGGCGAGCGCCTCGGTCTCGGCCGATGCAGGGTCGGCGGGGTGGTTGGCGGTGTCGAGCGGTGTGGTCACCGGTCGCCTGCTCCGCCCCCTGGCGTGGTTGCGGCACAGGTTGAGGGCGATGGTCCACACCCACGGCCGGAGCCGGAGCCCGCTGACCTGGTCGACCGGATACCTTCCCAGGGCGTGGTACGCCCTGATGAAGGTCTCCTGGGTGATGTCCTCGGCGTCGTGGCGGTTGCCGGTCAGTCGCAGCACCGACGAGAACACCGGCGAGGACAACGCATCGACCAGGTCGGGAAAGGCGGCGTCCCTGCCCGTCGCCAGGCGGCGGGCGAGGGGTCGCAGCGGGTCGTGGTCAAGGCTCATCTGCCGGTGCTCCTGGTCGGTCATGGAAGAGAACCCCGACGGGCGCCTTTCGGTTGCATCTCACCGATCGAGCACGACGCTCCGCATCAGATCCAATCCGACCGGGCCCACCTCGAGCAGGCGGCGGTGGAAGTCCTTGAGGTCGAACTGGTGGCCCTCATGCCTGCGCGACTCGTCGCGCACCTGGAGAATGTGCCGCTCGCCCACCTTGTAGGCGATGGCCTGGGCGGGCCAGCCGAGGTACCTGTTGGTCTCGGAGACGGCGTAGGGGTGGTCCAAGGTGGCGTAACGCTCCAGCATCTCGACGGTGGTGTCGAAGCCCCACGCTTCACCCGGATGGAAGGGCTGCCCCTCGGGGATGCGATACCCGAGGTGGTTGCCCAGGTCGGCCACGACCCTGACCGCCCGGAGCATCTGACCGGCGAGGAAGCCGAGCACGTAGTCCGGTTTGTCGAGGTAGCCCAGCTCGTCCATCAGCCGCTCGGCGTACAGGGCCCAACCCTCGCCGGTCCCCGGCATCCACACGCACATGCGGTGGAGCCGGCTGAGCCGCTCCCGCAGCGACACCTGGATCCCCACCTGGAGGTGGTGTCCCGGGAAGCCCTCGTGGTAGGCGGTGGAGACCTGGTCGTACAGCGGCACGGGCTTTCCCTGCTCGATCGACCACCACACCGAACCCGGTCTGGTGAAGTCCTCGCTGGGCCCGACGTAGTAGGCGCCCAGCGAGCCGCCCGGAGGGGCCAGCTTGACATCGCAGCGTCTGATCTGGTCGGGGACGTCGAAATGGATACCCGCAAGCCGGTCGAGCGCCTCGTCGTTGCGGGCGGCGAGGAAGACGACGAGATCGTCCGGGTTGGCGCTGCGGGCGGGATCGGTCTTCAGCACGGTGAGGGCGTCGTCGATCGATCCGCCGGGGACGATCTCGGCGGCGACCGTCTCCATCCGTCGCCGGATCCGCTCGATCTCGTCCCAGCCCCAGGCGTACGTCTCGTCGAAGTCGAGGTCGGTGCCGAGCATTCGCCGCGCATCGACGCGGTAGCGGTCCACACCGACCGGGTCGTCGGCGACGGCGGCCGGGGCGTAGGTGGTTGTGAGGTAGTCGACCAGCTCGGCGTACGCCGCCCTTCCGGAGTCGACGGCGGAGACCAGCCGGCCGGCCATGGCGTCGTCTCCGATGCCGGCTCGCTGGTACGTCTCGACCAGGGCGACGAACGACGACGCCTCGGAGGCGGTAACCGAGGCCTGGCGGACCGCCTCCTCCACCTGGCGGATGGCGACCACGTTGCCGCCGGCCCGCCCCGTCTCCAAGGTGGCGACGTAACCGCCGAGCGCCGCACCCAGCCCTTCCAGGCGGGTGGCGATGTTCGCCCATCCCTCGACCGATCCGGTGTCCATGTGGTCGAACATCTCGCGCAGGTTCTGCACCGGGCCGGTGATCGAGTTGAGATGGAGGAGGGGGAGCTGGGCGTGGTAGTAGCCGACCAGGTTGTCGAGGTGGTCCTTGGCGACGTCGACCGCCAACCGGTCGAACGGATGGTCGGCCCTGGGGAGCCGGTCGATCCTGCCCCGCATGTCCCTGAGCGCCGCTTCGGCCGCCGTGTTCCCCTCAGGGGACAGATCGGGCCATCGGTCGTCATGCCCCGCCACCCCGAGGTAGGTGGCCTCGTCCGGGAACAGGGTGCACAGCTCGTCGACCAGCCTGTCGCTCAGATCGAAGACGGGATGGTCATTGGTCACACGGGCTCCTCCGGATGGGCGCGGTAAGGCTAACGAGCGGGCGGCAGCCAGGGTTCGGGGCCTAGCCTGCCCCAAATGGTGCACCGGGGCTGGCGGCCGCTCGACCGCAATGGGGTGATCCGCCCGTGACCTCGCTGCCGTTCGCCTTCTACGGGACCCTGCGCCCCGGGGGCGGCGCCATGGCGCGGCTGGGGATCACCGGTCGGGTCACCCATCTCGGTCCGTGCCTGATCCGGGGCGACCTGTATGCGGTGAGCTGGCATCCGGGGCTGGTGTCCGGTGACCGGATGGTGCGGGGCGACCTGTTCGACGTTCCCGACGACCTGGTGGCGATGCTCGACGACTTCGAGGGCTTCATATCCGACGACAGGGCCGCCTCCCGCTACCTCAGGGTGGCGGAGCCGCTGCTCGAGCCGCAGACCGAGGCGTGGGTGTACCGGTGGCGGGGCCCGGTCTCGACCGGGGTGCTGCTCCCCGAAGGTGACTGGCTGGACCACGCCGGGGGACGTCCACTCCCCGCCGACCTCGAGGTGTGATCATGGGGCCACCATGAAGATCCTCATCGCCGACAGGCTTCCCCAATCGCATCTCGACGTGCTCGCCTCCCGACATCAGCTCACCCTGTGGAACCCGGACGAGACCACCCTCATCGAGGCGGTAGCCGGGCAGGAGGCGCTGGTGGTCCGCTCCACCAAGGTCACCGCAGACGTCATCGACGCCGCCACCGAGCTCGCCCTGATCATCAGGGCCGGAGCCGGGGTAAACACCATCGACTGGCGCTCCGCCGCCAACCGGGGGGTGTACGTGTGCAACACGCCGGGCAAGAACGCCGTCGCCGTCGCCGAGCTCACCATGGGTCTGATAACGGCGATCGACCGTCGCATCCCGGACGCGGTGACCGCGCTGCGCTCGGGGCAGTGGCGGAAGAAGGAGTACGCAAAGGCGCGCGGGCTCGCCGGGCGGACCCTCGGGATCATCGGGCTGGGCGAGATCGGGTCGGAGGTGGCGAGGAGGGCGGCCGCCTTCGACATGGTGATTGCCACCGAGGAGCGTCCGGGCAGGACCGACGAGCAGCGGGCCCTGATCGACGAGCTCGACATCACCGTGATGCCCGAGCGCTTCGACCTGCTCGGGATGTCCGACGTGGTCACCCTTCATGTCCCCGCCACCACCGAGACGATCGGGATGGTCTCGGGCGAGTTCCTCTCCCACATGCGTGATGGCGCCTTTCTGATCAACACTTCCAGGGGCGACATCATCGACGAGGAGGCGCTGCTGGAGGCGATCGCCGAGAAGGACCTGCGGGTGGGCCTCGACGTGTTCGCCAACGAGCCGGCGGCAGGAACCGCCGAGTTCGACTCGCCGCTGGCCAAGCATCCCCATGTCTACGCCACCCACCACATCGGGGCCTCAACCGACCAGTCGCAGGACGCCATCGCCGACGAGGTGCTGGCGATCATGAACGACTTCGGGCGCGGGGTGATCCGCAACTGCGTCAACCTCGCCCGCGAAGCGCACGGCACGGTCGTCATCTCGGTGCGGCACCACAACCGGGTCGGGGTCCTGGCCAGGGTGCTCGGGATCCTGCGCAGCTCCGGGCTCAACGTGCAGCACATGGAGAACCGGATCTTCGACGGGGAGCAGGCAGCCACCGCCACCATCCACGTGTACGGCGAGCTCATCGACGACACGGTCCGGCAGGTTCGGGAGTCGCTGGATGTATTCGGAGTGTCGGTGAGCGGGCGTTGATCCTGGTTCGACCCATCCCGGTCTGCCTGCCCGCACAGGAGTACGCCGCCGAGGTGGCGACCCCGCCGCTGGGGGGGCTCACCGTCTCCGAGTGGCTCGACATGCTCGAGGGAAACGAGCACAGCCTGGTCCATGTCATCCGCAGCGGCATCGACACGGTGGAGGGTGGGCCCGATGGAAATGCCGAGGCCTCCCACGGCCGGCCCCGGCTGGACGCCATGATCGAGGCGGGTGTCCTGAGCACCCCGTTCGACCCCGCCTTCTACGTCTATCAGATCGACAGCGGGGGGGTGAGCGCCGCCGGGGTGGTGGCCGAGGTGAGGGTCGAAGGGTATCGGGACGGGCGGATCAAGCGCCACGAGCACACCCGCACCCCGACCGAGGATCTTCTCGCCCGGCATCTGCTCAAGGTGGGTGCCCACACCGACCCGGTCTCGATCACCTATCGGGGCGACGGCGAGATCGACCGGATGATCGGCGACGTCCGGGGGAACCGCCCCGTGCTCGACTTCGTCACCGCCGACGCCACCAGACAGCGGGTGTGGCGGGTCGAACCCGGGACCGGGGACGCCATGCAACGCCGATTCGACGCCATCGGGGCGCTGTACATCACGGACGGGCACCATCGCCTCGCCGCCGCCTCCCGCTACGCCCGCTGGAGGGACGCCAACGACCCGTCGCCCGATCCCGAGCCCGGGTACCGCTACGTGCTCGCCGCCCTCTACGGCGACGACGCCCTGACCCTGTTCGAGTTCAACCGGTGCGTCGCCGGTGTGCAGGGCGACCTCGACGACCTGGTAAAGCGGCTCGGGTCGGTGGTCACCGTCGACGAGCTGGGCGATGACGTCGACCCGCGCCCGGAGCGGCGGGGTTCGGTCGGGATGATCGGCGGCGGCCGCTCGTGGATGATCACCATCCCCGAGCGGCGCATCCCCGACGACCTCTACGGGGCGCTGGATGCGGTGCTGCTCCAGGATCTCGTGCTGGGCCCGATCCTGGGCATCGATGATCCCCGCACCGATCCCAAGCTCCGGTACGTCGCCGGTCCCGGGGTTCCCGACCCGGAGGCGAGGGGGTGCGAGGTGTGCTTCCTGCTCTACCCGACCGAGGTGTCCGACGTGCTCGACATCGCAGCCGCCGGGCTGGTGATGCCGCCCAAGTCGACCTGGTTCGAGCCCAAGGTTTGGGGCGGGGTCTTCATCCGGCTCATCGACTGAGCAGCTCCCCAACCTTCAGCCACTGGCGCGGCCCACGCCATGTCAGACGCTCGAACGTTCGTGGTACCGGGTCGTCGGCCGGGCCGCCGCCGGGGTGGGGAGCCGGTTCCCCCGGATCAGGGTCGCGATAACGTTGGGGTATCCCACCCCGAGGAGCGGTCGTTGGCCATCGACATCGCCGGGTTCATCACCTATCTCAAGGACCATGCCGTCGAGCACGGCTTCCATGTCCACGACGAGCGTCACTTCATCGAGACGTACTCGCTGCGTCAGTCGTGGGAGGTCGACCTCCATCCCGAATCGGCGTGCAACGGGCCGCTCGACCTCAACCTCGCCTTCGACGTCGAGCCGCGGGTGTTGCTCGGTCTCGAGGACAAGGTCGACGAGATGTACGACGATTTCCATGAGCCCGAGGGCGACTACATGCTGCCGCTCTCCTTCAACTGGTCGCTCCCCCCGCTGGGCAACCCGCCGGACCTCGTCATCCTCGGCGCCGAGCTGGGAGGGGTGTCCGGGACCGAGATCCCGGTCGAGGTCTCGGCGGTCGATTCGATCGGGGCACTGGAGGCGCAGCCGG
Source organism: Acidimicrobiia bacterium (assembly GCA_051002015.1). Lineage (GTDB taxonomy): Bacteria > Actinomycetota > Acidimicrobiia > Spongiisociales > UBA5794 > JACDBE01. The sequence goes on along the minus strand of JBPCMS010000016.1, from coordinate 6,327 downwards.
AACGCCGGCTGGGTCTGGTGGGTCGGACCCAGGTGAACCTGGTCGACGTGATGATGGGCCGGGACACCATGTGCGACATGCTCGACCGGTGTCGTGAGATCTCCGAGTACCTGGTCGACCAGGCGGTCGGCTGGGAAGTGCTCCCCGAGCCCGAGGAGCCGGAAGCAGGCCGCTGACACCCGGCTCCAACGACCGGTGAGCCGTAGACCGACCGTACCGTCGGTTTGTGGCTCACCGGTGGTGCGAGGGACCGGTCAGGGCGTCGCCGGCACCGCGTGGCAGGCCGCCGCCCGCACTGCATCTGCCAGCAGCACCGCCGGGTCCTCTCCCCGGCATCTCGGGGCGAGGTGGTCGACCGTGCCCGATTTGAGCAGGGGGCAGCGGGGATGGAACCGACAGCCGGCGGGTATCCGTTTCGGGTCGGGGATCTCGCCGGTGAGGATCTGCGGCGGCCTCCCGGTCGCCTCGGGTGTCACCGACAGCAGCGCCCTGGTGTACGGGTGCTGGGGGTCGGCGAGGAGCTGCTCGGTGGGGCCCACCTCGACGATGCGTCCCAGGTACATCACCGCCACCCGGTCGGCGATGTTCCACGCCAGCCCCATGTCGTGGGTGACGCAGAGCACCGCCAACCCGGTCCGGTCGACGAGATCACGCAGCAGTCCCAGGATCTCGCCCCTGATCGAGGCGTCGAGGCTGGCGACCGGTTCGTCGGCGAGCAGCAGCCTGGGGGTGGTGACCATCGCTCCGGCGATCACCACCCGTTGCCGCTGACCTCCCGACAGCTCGTGCGGGTACAGGGCGGTGTACCGGCCCGGGGGACGGAGCCCGGACATGGCCAGTGCCTCATCGACCCGGGCCCCCTCCTCGGCGGTGCGGCCGTGGACCGGCAACCCTTCGGCCACCGCCTCGTACACGGTGCGGCGCGGGTTGAGGGCACCGGTGGGGTCCTGGAACACCATCTGGATGCCGTCGCGGCGGCGCCCGGTCGCCGGCTCCCCACCAACCTCGATCACCCCGGCGTCGACCGGCTGGAGACCCTGGATGGTGCGGATCAGGGTGGTCTTGCCCGACCCCGACTCGCCCACCAGGGCGAGCACCTCGCCGGGGAGCACCCGCAGCGACACCCCGTCCAGCACCCGGGCCTTGCCGAAGGCGAGGTGGAGGTCTCGGATCTCGACCAACGGGGTGGTCACGGCCCACCCACCAGCACGCAGGCCGCCCGGCGGCCCTCGCCCGCGTCGTACAGGTCGGGGTCGATGCGGTGGCAGCGTTCCTCGACCAGCGGGCACCGCGGGTTGAAGGTGCACCCGCCGGGGAGGTCGGCGGGATCGGGCGGGTCGCCGCCGAGCCCGGTGGGATGCATCCGCGACGCCTGGTCGCCGATGGTGGGGAAGGCGGCGGCGAGCGCCCGGGTGTAGGGGTGCCTGGGGTCCTCGAACACGGTGTCGCTCGGCCCCTCTTCGACCACCCGACCGGCGTACATCACCGCCAGCCGGTCGCACACCGAGGTGAGGACGGAGAGGTCGTGGGTGATGAACATCATGGCCAGCCCCCGTTCGGCCCTGAGCCGGGCGAGCAGGGAGAGCACCTGGGCCTGCACCATCAGGTCGAGCGCCGTGGTGGGCTCGTCCGCCACCAGGAGCAGCGGGTCGCAGGCGAGCGCCATGGCGATGAGCACCCGCTGACGCTGGCCCCCCGACAGCTCGTGGGGATAGTCGGCCGCCCGCGAAGCGGGTAGCCCGACCTGTTCGAGCAGCTCGCCCACCCTTGCCCTCGCCGCCTGCTCCGACCTCGCCGTCCGGTGGAGGAGGATGGGCTCGGCGATCTGCTTCCCGATCCGCTGCACCGGGTTGAGGGCGTGGAGCGCTCCCTGGAAGATCACCGCCGCCTTGGTCCACCGCACCGCCCGCAGCCGACCGGGCTTCATGGTGAAGACGTCCTCACCGTCGAGCAGCACCTCGCCGGTGTGGGCGGCGTCGGCGGGGAGCAGACGCAGGATGGCGTTGGCCAGGGTCGTCTTCCCGCATCCCGATTCCCCGGCCAGCCCCAGCGAGGCCCCGGTGGCGAGGTCGAAGCTGACCCCGCGCACCGCAGGCACCGGCCGGGTCGAGGCCCGGTAGGTCACGGTGACCTGGCGCACGGAGAGCAGCGGCTCGGTCACTGGTGTCATGACCCGTTCCCCAGCCGCGGGTTCACGATCTCCTCCAGCCGCTGCCCGATCAGGGTGAAGGCGAGGACCACGGCGACGATCCCGAGACCGGCGGGGAGGTAATACCACCAGGCGCCCCTGCTGATCGCCCCGTTGACGAACGCCTCCTCCAGCGTCTTCCCCCACGATGCCCGTTGCGGGTCCCCCAGCCCGAGGAAGCTGAGGGTGGTCTCGGTGAGGATCGACACCGGCACCGCCAGGGTGGTGTTGGCCAGGATCAGCCCGCTGACGTTGGGGAGGATGTGGTTGGCGACGATGTGCCGGTTCGACGCCCCCAGCGACCGGGCCCGGTCGACGAAGGCGCGTTGTTTGACGGTGAGCACCTGGGCGCGGACCAGCCTGGCGGTCGAAGGCCACGACGTGATCCCGATCACGAAGATGATGTTCCACACCGACCGCCCCAGGATCGAGGCGAGCACGATCGCCAGGGGGAGGAACGGGATCACCAGGAACCATTCGGTGATCCGCATCAGGGTCGAGTCGGTCCTTCCCCCGAAGAAGCCGGAGACGATCCCGACCACCGACCCGACGGCGATGGTGAGCACGGTGGCCGCCAGCCCGACGAACAGGCTCACCCGGGATCCCCACACGAACTGGGCCCACACCGAGCGGCGTAGGTTGTCGGTGCCCAGAGGGGGGTGCTCGGATGGGGAGCCCCACTGCGGGTTGCCGGCGGCGCGGGCGCTGACCGGGTTGAGCCCCGTGGTGGAGGCGAGCAGCGGGGCGAACACGGCGATGAGCACGAACACCAGCAGTACCAGCAGCCCGATCCGGCCCGGGGTCGACCGCCACAGCGACCGCAGGGCGCGGCCCATCGAGGACCGACCCCGTTGCAGTCTCCCGGGATGGATCGCTGCAGTCATCTGGTCCGGACCCTGGGATCGAGCCAGGTGTAGGCGAGGTCGGCGATCAGGTTGAAGACGATGACGGCGGCGCTGAACACCAGGAACAGGCCCTGGAGCATGGGCAGGTCGGGGCCGCGTATGGCATCGGCGGTCGCCTTGCCCAGACCGGGCCACGAGTACAACGTCTCGACGGCGATGGCCCCGGAGAGGACGAAGCCGAAGTTGATGGCGGAGAGGGTGACGACGGGAAGCAGGGCGTTGGGGACGGCGTGGCGGTCGCGCACCTTGATCTCGCGCAGCCCCTTGGCCCGGGCCACGTGTAGATAGTCTTCACCCATGACGTCGAGCAGCGAGCTTCGGGTGACGATGGCGTACTCGCCCAGGTAGGCCAGGGTGAGGGTGAGCCCCGGCAGCACCAGGTGGTGGAGCTGATCGAGGGCGCGTGCCATCCCCGTCGGGTTGGTCCCCGGGTCGACGATCCCCCCGATCGGGAACCAACCGAGGGAGACGGCGAACACCGACAGCAGGATCATCCCCAGCCAGAAGTCCGGCATCGAGTACAGCACCATGGTCGAGGTGGTGAGCGAGTAGTCGGTGGTCGAGCCTCGTCGCCACGCCGAGACGATGCCGGCGGCGGTCCCGATCACGGCCGACAACGCCGCCGAGGTGCCCACCAGCAGCACGGTGTTGGGGATGCGGGCGCTGATCTCGTCCCACACCGGTCGCCTGCTCTGGTACGACACCCCCAGGTTGAGCTGGGCCGTCTCCCGCAGATAGAACACGAACTGCTCGGGGGTGGACTTGTCCAGACCGAACTGCCTGGCCAGCTCGGCCCTGGTCTCGGCCGAGATGTTGCGCCCTCGGAACAGGGTGGCGATGGGGTCGGACTGGACCACACGGAACAGGAAGAAGTTGAACACGAGGACGAACAGCAGGGTCAGGACCGACCCCGCCACCTTGCCGGTGAGGGTGCGGAGGCTCAGCGGCTACTCCCGGTCGTCTGCGGTGGCCTTCCTCCGTCGCAACGCCACCACCCCGAGGGCGGCGAGCAGGGCGGCGCCGAGCCCGGCCCCGACCAGGACCAACGGGCTGGTGCCGCCGTCTCCGTCGGTGTCCGCCGGGGCCGCCAACCCGTCGCCGGTGCCGTCCGTGGTCCCGTCGGTGGCTCCATCGACGCCGACCGGGGTGAGCAGGACGTATGAGGGCGAGCTGTTGGAGAACATCACGGGGCCGATGTCCGCCGGCTGGCGCACCCATCCCTCGAAGCGGTCGTTGCGGTAGGCCTGGAGATCCGGGGCGTACCACAGCGGGAGGTAGCCGGCGGCGGCGTAGAAGATCCGGAGCATCTCGTGGACGGTCTCCACTCGATTCTCGGGGTCGAGGTCGACGTGCTGTTCGGCGTAGAGCCGGTCGTACTCGGGATCCGCCCAGTTGGCGTCGTTGTAGTAGTCGCTTGCGTCCTCGGCGTACGGGAGGAGATCGCTGGTGAAGTACGACAGCATCGGGTCGGGATCCACGAACGGGGTCCAGCCCCAGAAGAAGCTGTCGTAGTCGCCCCGGCCGATCACCTCGATGAGCTGCCCCTCGTCGAAGGATGAGGTCTCGACCCCGATCCCGATGGCGGCGAGCCAGCCGGTGAGGAACTCGGCGACGGCTGCAGCCGTGTCCGAATCGCTGTTCACCATGTGGCGGAGCACGATGTTGTCGCCGCCGCCGGGCATCTCGCGACCGCCGTCGCCGTTGGTGTCGAGATACCCGGCGTCGTCGAGGATCTGGTTGGCCCGCGCCACGTCGTACTCGAAGACCTCCTCCTCGGCCAGCTCAGGACGCCATTTGGGGTCGGCCCCGGGGCTGATGGTGGTGGCCACCTCGCCCAGCCCGAACAGGATGTCCTCCAAGGCCGCCTCCTTGTCGAGCGAGTGGGCGATGGCGGTGCGGAACTCGAGATCGAGCAGTGCGGGGTGGGGTTGGCCAACGCCGTCGCCGAGGTTGAAGGCGATCTCGTCGAAGCCGCCCTGCTGGCCCTCGATCACCGTGATCTCGTCGTTCTCCAGCAGGCGCTCGACGCTGTTGGCCGGGATGCCGTGGGCGGCGTCGATCTCGCCGGTCTCGAGGGCGGCCACCATCGCATCGGCATTGGAGAAGATCCGGAAGATGATGGTGTCGACGGTGGGGCGCCCTCCCCAGTAGGTGTCGTTGGCGCCGAGCCGGAGGAACTCCTCGGGCTGGTTCTGCTCGAGGACGTAGGGGCCGCTGCCGACGCCGTCATCCGCCGGGTAGTCGGAGGGATCGCCGTCCGCCGCCTGCTCCTCCCAGATGTGCCTGGGCAGGATGTAGGCGTCCATCTGGGGGAGCCGGGGGTCGGAGACCGAGGTGGTGATCTCGACGGTGCGCTCGTCGATCACGGTCGCCGCCAGGTTTCCGGTGGTGGCGGCATGGTTCAGCCACTCCTGCTCGGCCGACGTGTTCACGGTCCAGGCCACGTCCTCGGCGGTGAGCGGCTCACCGTCCGACCACACCAGCCCCTCCCGCAGCGTGTAGGTGTAGGTGAGGCCGTCGTCGGAGGCTTCCCACGATTCGGCCAGACCGGGGATGGTGGCGAAATCCTCGGCAGCCTTGTCGGTGAGGGTGGCGTACTGCAGCGTCCAGAACTCGTACTCGCTGACCAGGAAGCCTGCAGTGACGTTGAGGGTGTCGAGCGGCTGACCGAGCCCGACGGTGAGGGTGACCTCCTCGTCATCCTGGGCGGCGGCCGCCGGTGCCATGAGAGCAACCAGGGCAGCCAGCGAGACGAGAACGAGGGACCTGCGCACGATCGCACCTCCAGATGCGGGGCTCGACCCGGCGGCCGGACGGCCGTCTTCCTCCGGCGGTCCGGTCCCCCCACCGCACCGTCGGCAGGCGTCGCAGGCTACACGGCGGCGCTCCACGGCGTCGGGTGTCTCGAATCGCGATCCGGCCATGGGCTTCGCCGGTGGGGGAGCCCACGGCGTCCTGTCAGCCGGTGGCTTCAGCGGATCAGATGAAGCCGGAGCCGCCGGCTGCGGTGAAGGTGGCGGTCACGGTGGTGGCAGCGGTCATCGACACCACGCACGACCCGGTTCCGGTACACGCCCCCGACCAGCCGGTGAAGGTGGAACCACCCTTGACGTTGGCGGTGAGCGTCACCGACGTCCCCGAGGCGTACGACTCGGTGCAGTCCGTGCCGCATTTGATCCCGGCCGGCGTGCTGCGCACCGTCCCCGAGCCGGTTCCCGCTCTGGTCACGGTCAG
>JBPCMS010000015.1:0-10732 GCA_051002015.1 Acidimicrobiia bacterium | reverse complement strand
GGTCGATCGCATCGAGGATCCGTCTCGTCCCCTTCGTCACCGTCACCCCGTCGACGGTGATCGTGGCCACCTCACCCCTCCAGGGCTTCCCGCATCGCTCGTACCGCCCGTGCCCGGTGCGAGATCCTGTTCTTCGCCTCGGTTCCCATCTCGGCCAGCGTGAGGTCACCGACGAGGAAGACGGGGTCGTAGCCGAATCCGCCCTCGCCCCTGCGCTCGCCGGTGATGACCCCTTCGAGCACCCCCTCGACCACCAGCTCGTCGCCTGCGGGGGTGGCCACGGCAACCACCGTGCGGAAGCGGGCGGAGCGGTCGGCGAGCCCGTCCATCACCTCCAGCAGCCTGGTCACGTTCTGAGTGTAGGTAGCGCTCGGGCCGGCGAAACGGGCCGTGGTCACCCCCGGGGCGCCGTCGAGGGCGACCACCTCGAGCCCGGTGTCGTCGGCGAGGGCGGCGACCCCGGTGACGGCGGCAACGGTCCGCGCCTTGAGCAGGGCGTTCCCCTCCAGGGTGGGCTCGATCTCCTCGATGTCGGGCCAGTCGAGGCCACGCACCACGGTGATCGGGGGCGACAGGTCGGCCAGGATCGCCTCGATCTCGGCGATCTTGTCGGGATTGTGTGAGGCCACCACCAGCCGATCCACCCGGTGGACCCGGGGCGGTCCGGTCACGTCGCCCTTGCCTTCTCCTGGTGCTCGATCAGACGGTCGATCCCGGCGGCGGCGGCGTCGAGCATCCGGTCGAGCTGGTCCCGGTCGAACGGGTTCCCCTCGGCGGTCCCCTGGACCTCGATCAGCTTGCCGGCGCCGGTCATCACCACGTTGCAGTCGACGTCGGCGGCCACGTCCTCGACATACGCCAGGTCGAGCAGGATCTCGTCGCCGATCAGCCCGACCGAGACCGCGGCCACGTGGTCGACGACCGGGCTGGCCGCCAGCCGTTTCTCGGCGACGAGCACGTCGCAGGCGTCGGCGAGGGCCACCCATGCCCCGGTGATCGAGGCGGTGCGGGTCCCCCCATCGGCCTGGAGGACGTCGCAGTCGACCTGGAGGCTGACCCCGGGCATGGCGGCGAGGTCGACGGCGGCCCGCAGCGACCGGCCGATGAGGCGTTGGATCTCCTTGACCCTGCCCCCCGAGATCGACCCGCGCGAGACCCGCTGCTTGCCCGAGCCGGGCAGCATGGCGTACTCGGCGGTGACCCATCCCTCGTTCGAGCCTCGCATCCACGAGGGGACCGAGTCCTCGACCGAGACCGTGCACAACACCCTGGTAAGACCCATCTCGATGAGGACGGAGCCAGGGGTCATCTGCGTGAATCTGCGATGGATGGTGACCGGCCGCAGCTCGGCCGACCCCCTTCCCTCTCTGGTCATCCCGACCGCGTCCGCACCTCGACGACCAGACCAGGCTCCGCCGCCAGCACCACACCCGAGAAACGGGGTCGGGCGGTGTTCACCGCCTCGTCGGGCTCCAGCCCCGGTGCCAGATGGGTGAGGACCAGGGTGTGGGCCCCCGCCTGCTCGGCCAGGTCGGCGGCCTCGTCCGGGGCGAGATGGAATTTGTAGATGGCGAGATGGCGGGGCCCGGTCAGGCCCGCCTCGCACAGGACAACGTCCGCCCCCTCCGCCAGATCCGGGAAGCCGCCGCCGGGCCCGGTGTCGCCCGAGAACACCAGCGTGCCATCTTCGTGCTCGACCCTGGTGGAGACGCACGGGACCGAATGGTTGGCGTAGGCGAAGCGCAGCCGCATGTCCCCGATCTCGACCGTCTGGCCGTCCTCCATGTCGACCAGGTCGAGCACCCGATGCAACGGGTCGTCCGGCCCGCTCTGGCCCAGGAACGTGGCGACCTTCTCGTGGCCCCCGGGAGGCAGCATCACCGGGACGGACCCATCCATCTGGCGGCAGTAGGCCAGATGGTGGAACCAGCCGAAAAGGTCGGAGCAGTGGTCGGCGTGCATGTGGCTGATGGTCACCGCGTCGACCTCGATGGGGTCGATCCGCCTGCCCAGCTCGAGGAAGGTGCCGGTGCCGGCATCCATCCAGATGGCGGTGGTATCCGACCTGACCAGGTAGCCGGATGCGGGCTGGGTGCGCGACGGCCCGCTCCCGTTGCAGCCGAGGACGTCGAGGGTGAAGCTCATCGGCCCACCCCGGCGGACCACCCGGCGGCGGTGAGGCTCCCCGGCACCGCCTCCGTGGCGACCCCGGCCACGATCCGGTACACCCGCACCGACGGCGCCGGAAGCGGACCGGCGACCACGTACCACCAGGTGGGGTCGAAGGCGGCGGCGATGTCGGTCGACGAGGGTGTCGCCTTCCCGCCCGGATGGGAGTGGAACGATCCTCCGATCGTCCACCCGTTGGCCTCGGCGTGGCGCATCGCCCGGAAGTGCTCGGCGGGGTCGACGGTGAAGCGCCGGTGCGGCGACCGGTCCACGTTGGTCAGGCAGTAGGCAAGCACCGGGACCTTGTCGGCGTCGACGGCAAGCAGGCCGCAGGCCTCCAGCGGAGCGCAGAAGCGGGTGTGCTGGGCGATGGCGGCGGAGATGTCGGGGTGGAGGGCGCCGCCGGAGACCTGCGACGGTGCCGGGGCCGGCATGACGGCGGTCATTCCACGCAATCGCAGACGATGTCCCTGGCGTCGGGGACGTCCTCGTCCCTGACCACCAGACGGATGCGAAACTCGGTGAAGAAGCCGACGCTGAGCCCGCCCTCGTCGTCGGCGATCACGATGGCGGGGATGCCCTCGGAGGCGAGCCGGGCGCGGGCGATGTCGGCCTCGTCCCTGTGGAGGAAGGTGCACACCGTCTGCAATCCGTCGCTCACGGCGACAGCGTACCCGGCGCCCGGGTGGGGGCCACGATCACACCGGGTCGCGCAACAGCGGCTGGGTCATGCACCGGCTCCCCCCCCGACCCCGGCACAGCTCGCTGGCGTCGAGCTCGAGCACCTCGACCCCGGCATCGCGCAGCCGACGGTTGGTCTCCTGGTTGCGCTCGTAGGCGACCACCACGCCGGGGGCAAGAGCCAGGGTGTTGTTGCCGTCGTCCCACTGCTCTCGCAGCCTGCCGATGGCGTCGCCCCCGGTGGTGATCATGATGAGATCGTCGCGCCCGAGGGCGGCGACCAGGGCGGCCACCAGGCTCTGGTCGTGGTGCACCGAGATCTTCCCGTTCGGAGCCGGGTTCAGGGTGTAGACGTCGACGGACTCGAGCAGCCCAGGGAACACGTTGAACTTGTCGACGTCGACCATGGTGAACACCGTGTCGAGATGCATCACGGAGCGGTCGTGGGGAAGGTGCACCACGATCACCCTGGTCACCTCGCCGTGGGCGAACAGCCGGCGGGACAGCATCTCGACCGCGGCCGGGGCGGTGCGCTGTCCCAGCCCGACGATCACCGTGTCCGGGGCCAGGACCAGCACATCGCCCCCCTCGATGGTGGCCGGGTACACGTCGGTGGGGTCGGCGCCGAACCAGACCGTGAACCGTTGATGGCGGAACCGGGGGTGGTGCCGGTAGATGGTCTTCATGTACAGCGACTCGCGCTGGCGGGCCGGGGTGGCGAGCACGTTGATGGAGACGCCCTGGTTGATCCAGGCAGCGTTGTCCCGCATGAACAGCAGGTTGGGCAGGGGCCGGAGCACGTGATGGAAGCGGTCGGCCACCATCGGTCGGTACAGGTGCTCGATCCCCCAGTCGACCAGCTCGCGCTCCAGCAGCCCGCCGACCAGAACCTCGACCACCAGCTCGTGGGGGACCTCACGTAGCTGGGCGCCGAGCCGTTCGGCGACCCTCGGACCGCAGGCGGTGGGGGTGATCACCTGGTCGAGCAGGGCATGGCGGACCCCCTCGTCCTCGATGGTCTCGGAGAGCAGGTCCTCGAAGAAGACCACGTCGACCCCGCGTCGCACCATCATCTCGGCGAACCGGTCGTGCTCCTGCTGGGCGCGTTCCAGCCACAACAGGTCGTCGAAGAGCAGATCGGCCTTGTTGTCGGGGGTCAGCCGGGCGATCTCGACGCCGGGCCGATGGACCATGACGGTGCGCAGCCGGCCGATCTCGCTAGAGACACGGAGCGTGTCCGTCATCGGCGACATCGCCGGGGCTGGGGCGGGTACGGTCACGCCGACGAGGTTACCCAAAGAGCCCCCGGGGCGATGAGGGACCGCCCCGGAAAGTTCCGCATGACCCTGCGGGCCATGGAGCGCATCGCTATTGTGCGATCCCCACACGGTCGTTGCGAACCAACGAGAAGGGATCGAGATGCCGGGGAGGGCTCGCATCGTGATGCTGTTCATCACGACCATCCTCTTCCTCGTCATCCCCATCGCCGGCGCCCTCGCCCAGGAATCCGAGTCGGTGACCACCACCATCACCGTCGCCGACGAGACCGGGGAGCGAGTGCCCCTCGAGGGGGTGAGCATCACCGTCACCGACGCCGCCGGGGCCGAGGTCGGGACCGGGACCACCGACGCCACCGGGGTGTTCCTGCTACCCGTGCCCGGGGCGGGCACCTACACCATGCTGCTCGACGAGGCGACGCTCCCCGAGGGCGTGGTGGTGGCCAATCCCGAACGCAACCCGGCCACCGTGATCGTCGAGGTGGGCCAGACCAGGGCGACCATCTTCGCCCTCAGCTCGGGCGAGGACGATGGCAGGGGGCCCGCCGGGGTCACCGTCCGTCAGGTCTCCCAGCTCACCGTGGAGGGCATCAAGTTCGGTCTGTTCATCGCCATGGCGGCGATCGGCCTCTCCCTGATCTTCGGCACCACCGGGCTGGTCAACTTCGCCCATGGCGAGCTGATCGGCTGGGGCATGCTGATGGCCTACTTCTTCAACTTCTACGGGCTCGCCGGGGTCTTCGGCTGGATGGCGGGCTGGCCGGCCCCGTTCGGCGCCGGTGTCAACGTCATCTTCGCCGCCCTCCTCGCCATGATCCTGGGTGGTGCGCTCGGTTGGCTGCTCGACGCCGCCATCTTCAGCAAGTTGCGGGCCCGGGGCGTCGGTCTGATCTCGCAGATGGTGGTCACCATCGGGCTGTCGCTGGTGCTGCGGTACGTCTTCCTGTTCACCTTCGGGGGCAGCCCCCGCTTCTACCAGCAGTACACGGCACAGAGCGCCATCCAGATCGGGATCGTCGACATCACCCCCAAGGACCTGGTGCTCAGCGTCCTGTCGGCTCTCATCCTGGTCGGGGTGGGGCTGTTCCTGATGCTGACCCGCTGGGGAAAGGCGATGCGGGCGGTTTCCGACAACCGCGACCTGGCCGAGTCATCGGGAATCGACGTGCAGCGGGTGATCCGCCTGGTATGGGTGATGGGGGCGGCGCTGGCGGCGCTGGGTGGGACGTTCGACGCCCTGGCCGAGCAGGTCCGTTGGGACCTCGGCTTCAGGATCCTGCTCCTGGTGTTCGCCGGGGTGGTGCTCGGCGGGCTGGGAACCGCATTCGGCGCCCTGGTTGGTAGTTTGATCGTCGGCGTCGGCATCCAGCTCTCGACCATCTGGCTGCCGACCGAGCTGAAGAACGTCGGTGCCCTCGTAGTGCTGATCCTGGTGTTGATCGTCCGACCCCAGGGTCTGCTCGGCCGTAAGGAAAGGGTGGGTTAGCGATGGGCGAGGTCGACTGGGGATTCATCTTCGAGCAGACGTTCATCCAGGCGCTCGGGCTGAACGCCGCCGTCTACGCCATCGCCGCCATCGGGCTCAACATGCACTTCGGCTACGCCGGGCTCCTCAACTTCGGCCAGGCCGGGTTCGTGGCGATGGGCGCCTACGGGATGGGGATCGCCGTCAACCAGTGGGGGCTCCCGGTGTGGGTGGCGGTGCTGATGGGGATGCTCTTCGCCGTGGTGTTCGCCCTGCTGCTCGGCATCCCCACCCTGCGCTTGAGGGCCGACTACCTGGCGATCGTCACCATCGCCGCCGCCGAGATCGTCCGGCTGATGGCCCGGTCGACCTCGCTGCGCGACATCACCAGGGGGGCCGAGGGTCTCAACGAGTTCATCGGGCCGTTCCGCGAGTTCAACCCGTTCGACCCCAGCGCCACCTACGGCATCGGCTTCGTCCAGTACCGCGGCAACACCTTCTTCGCCGTCACCATCGGCTGGACCCTGGCCGCCCTGTTCGTGCTCATCACCTGGCTGCTGATCAGGAGCCCGTGGGGCCGGGTGGTCAAGGCCATCCGCGAGGACGAGAACGCGGCGCGGGCGCTGGGCAAGAACGCCTACCGCTTCAAGATGCAGGCCCTGATCCTCGGCGGGGTGATGGGTGGCTTCGCCGGCATGGTCGACGCCGTGGGCAAGGCGACGGTCCAGCCCGACTTCTTCCAGGCCTCGCTGACGTTCTTCTTCTGGCTGGTGCTCGTCCTCGGAGGGGTTGGCCGGGTGTGGTCCCCCATCGTCGGCTCCATGATGTACTGGGGTCTGATCACGTTCGTTCAGAACACCGGCCGCCAGCTGGTCGACAACGGGGTGATCCAGACGACGGTCATGGACGTCAACCAGATCGACCAGATCCGGTTCTGGATCGTGGGCGGGGCGCTGGCGTTACTCATGGTATACCGACCACAGGGGATCTTCGGGTCCCGGGAGGAGATGGCGCTCGATGCCCGGTGACACCGGCACCGGTCTGCTCGCCGGGGTGGCCGCAGAGCCAGGGGTGCCCAAGCCCGACCCGATCCTCACCGTCGACGGGATGAGGAAGAGCTTCGGCGGAATCCAGGCGGTCGACGTGCACCACCTCGCCGTCCAGCGCGGGATCATCACCGCCCTGATCGGGCCCAACGGGGCAGGCAAGACCACCTTCTTCAACGTGCTCACCGGCTTCGACGAACCGGACAAGGGCACCACCACGTTCAACGGCGACAACATCGACGGCAAGAGCCCCCACGCCCTCGCCCGCCGCGGGATGGTGCGCACCTTCCAGCTCACCAAATCGCTGACCAAGCTGTCGGTGATCGACAACATGAAGCTGGGGGCGAGAGGCCAGCGGGGGGAGAGCATGTGGCGCTCGGTGCTGGCCCCGCTGTGGAGCGACCAGGAACGCCAGATCGAGGCGCAGGCCGACGACCTGCTGGCTCGTTTCAAGCTCGATCACATGCGCCAGGAGTACGCCGGGACCCTGTCGGGTGGGCAGCGCAAGCTGCTCGAGATGGCTCGGGCGCTGATGTCCCGACCCGACCTGATCATGCTCGACGAGCCGATGGCGGGGGTGAACCCCGTCCTCACCCAGTCGCTGCTCGAGCATGTCAAGGACCTGCGCGACCAGGGCATCAGCGTGGTGTTCGTCGAGCACGACATGGACGTGGTGCGCGACATCTCCGACTGGGTGGTGGTGATGGCCGAGGGGGCGGTGATCGCCGAGGGCCCCCACGACTCGATCACCGCCAACGCTTCCGTCATCGACGCCTACCTGGGGACCCACCACGACGCACCGCTCGACTTCGACACCCAACTCGGAGGGTCGTGATGACCGCCCAGCCCGCCAGCACACCGGATCCGCTCATCAGGGTCGAGAACGTCGTCGCCGGATATGTGCCCAGGGTCAACATCCTCACCGGCGTCGACCTGGTGGTCGCCCCCGGGGAGCTGGTGGGGATCATCGGGCCCAACGGCGCGGGCAAGTCGACCATGCTCAAGGCGCTGTTCGGGCTGATCCCGGTGCGCGAGGGGCAGGTTTTGCTGGAGGGCGACGACATCACCGGCCTCAAGGCGCACGAGTTGGTGGAGCGCGGGGTGGGCTATGTGCCCCAGGTGGGGAACGTGTTCCAGGCATTGACCGTCGAGGAGAACCTGGAGATGGGGGTGTTCCTCCGGCCGGCCAAGACCAGGGAGCGCATCGACGCGGTGTGCGCCATGTTCCCCAGGCTCGGGGAGCGGATCAAGCAACGGGCCGGTTCATTGTCGGGAGGCGAGCGCCAGATGCTCGCCCTGGGGCGGGCACTGATGATGGAGCCCAAGGTGCTGCTCCTCGACGAGCCCTCGGCCGGGCTGTCCCCGGTCCTCCAAGATGAGGTCTTCATCCGCACCAAGCAGATCAACGCCGCCGGGGTCAGCGTGATCATGGTCGAGCAGAACGCCCGGCGCTGCCTCCAGATCTGCGACCGGGGCTACGTCCTCGACCAGGGCCGCAATGCCTACACCGACACCGGTGCCGCCCTGCTCAAGGACCCCAAGGTCATCGAGCTGTACCTGGGCACCCTGGCCAAGGTCGACTGATGGGTGCTGGCGAGCTGCCAGGATTCGTCCGCACCCGACGATGGAGGAGGAATCGATGAGCTTGTCGGTGCTTGGCGACCTGAATTGGTTCGCGGTGATCGTTGCCGGCGTTGCCTTCTTCGCCATCGGGGGGCTCTGGTACTCGAATGCGTTGTTCGGCAAACACTGGTCCGAGGCAGTTGGCTGGGAGATGCCCGAGGACGAGAAGCCGCCGGTGACGCTGTACCTGGTACCGCTGCTGACGTGCGTGGTGTCCGCCGTTGCCGTGGCGATGCTGGCCGAGGCTACCGGCACCCACACACTCGGCGACGGAATCGTGCTCGGTCTGGTCACCGGGCTGGGATTGGCGGCCATGGCGCTACTGGTCACCGGCTTCTTCGATCCCAAGAAGGCGCGGCCGATGGTGTGGGTAGCCATCACGTCTGGCTACCACGTCGTGGGCTTGGTGGTTGTCGCGGTGATCGTGTCGGTCTGGCAATAGGAGCTGCCCCGTGGCTCACCTCCTGAGCGGCCGGGTGGTCAGCCCGGGGTGCCGTAGATGACCCGGTCGGGCAGCGTCGCCGCCACCTCTGCTGCGGCCACCGGACCCGCGGTGGTGACGATGTTCCCCTGCCAGGTGACCGCCCGCTCCGAGGGGTGGGCGCCGGCGGCCTCCAGCACCCCGGTTGCGAGCCAGTGGCCCGAGGCGTCGCGATCGGCGAGCAGCCCGGCGGCGGCGAGGAGCAGGGACCCGGTGGAGACGCTGAGCACGTAGCGGGCCACCGCCGCAGTGGCCGCCAGCCAGGCGGTCACCTCGGGGTCCTCCATCATCCGCACCGAACCCAGCCCGCCGGGGACGATGAGCAGATCGGTCGCCACCACCTCGTCGACACCGGAGCCGGCCTCGAAGCGCTGCAGCGGCTCGAACCCGTGAACGACCCCGGGACGGCGCGATACCCAGCGCACCACCGGTTCGACCACCTCGGCGATTGCGGTGAGCGGGGCCAGCACCTCGCGCGAGGTGACGCCGTTGAAGACCAGCACGGTTACGTCCATGGCGGCATTATCCGGCCACGATCGGCAGTCGGCAACCGCGGGTGTTGTTGCCGTCGGGTGGAGGCCGGGGGGTGGGCGGTGCGAGGGCGAGAGCACCCGCCCGGTACCGGGTCGGCGGCGACGCAAACGGGACCGGTCCAAGAGGACCGGTCCCGTTCCTTCGTAGGTTCGCTGCGCCCGTGCTCAGCCGCCGGCGAACACGTACACGTCGAGCTCCGGGTTGGGAACGTCGCCACCGTCGTAGGTGGAGATGCGGAAGCTGGCCGCAGCCGGCTCACCCGCATCCACGAACTCGTAGGGTCCACCGACACCGTCGTAGTCGATGTCCTCACCCGCCTGGACGAGCGCCAGGCACTCGGCGTATGAGGTGCACTTGGTGCCCTCCTTGGTGACCCCGTTGATCTCGGCGGCGACCGCCACCGGATCATCGGTCCCGGCGATCTCCGCCGCCAGGGCGACGATGACCATGGCGTCGTAGGTCTCGGCGCCGTAGTCGAAGATCCCGGCGACGCCGCCCTGATAGGCGCCATCGAGACGCTCGGTGAAATCGGCGATCGAGGCCAGGTCGACGCTGGGCGCCGTGCCCCGCATGCCGGAGATGATGGTCGGGTCGGCCAGCTCGGCGCCGATACCGCCGATGTTGCCGTCGACACCCCACACCGCCTTGCTGTCGGGACCGATGCCCCGCTCGAACATGGTGGTGAGGATGTTGGCGGACTCGACGAACCCGATGACCACGATGGCGTCGGGATCGGCCTGGACCAGCGCATCGACCTCGGGGTCGAAGTTCTCGGTGTCGGTCGAGTAGGCGGTGAACGGCTCGACGGTGCCACCAAGCGCCTCGAAGTTCGCCTTCACCGAGTCGGCCAGACCCTGACCGTACGACTCCTGCCGGTAGAGGACGCCGATGGTCTGGGCACCTTCGGCGGCGATCTGATCGGCGAGGACCTTGCCCTGGAGCAAGTCGGACGGGGCGGTACGGAAGTACAGCCCGTTGTCGTCGTAGGTCGTGAAGTCCGGTGACGTGTTGGCCGGCGAGAACATGATCACGTTGGCGCCGGTGATCTTGTCGATGACCAACCTCGACACCGCCGAGGAGGCGGCACCGATGATGGCGTCGGCACCCGAGGCGAGCAGCCGATCGACCTCGGGGTTGACGATGTCCTGGGTGTCATCGCCGGAGTCACCTTCGATGAGCACGGCGTCGGCCCCGAGCACCCCGCCTGCGGCGTTGATGTCCTCGATGGCGAGCCGGGCCCCGGCAACCTCTGGTGGGCCCAGGAACGCCAGGCTCCCGGTCACCGGCAGGATGGTGCCGAAGGTGAGGACACCGTCGATGGACGCACCAGGTGCGACGCTGGCGCCGGTGGTGGTCGAGGTGCCGGCCGCAGCAACGGTGGTGGTGGTGTCGTCCACCGGGGCTTCCGTCGTGGTGACGGCCGCTCCCTCGGTGGTATCAATACCCACCGTGGTGT
>JBPCMS010000014.1:0-8114 GCA_051002015.1 Acidimicrobiia bacterium | reverse complement strand
GTGGTCGAGGGCGCCAACGTGACCCTGCTTACCGAGGACTGCTCGACCGTGATCCGCACCATGGCACCCCGGGTCAACCGCTACCCCAACTCGGCCCAGCCGGTGGCCACCCCCGACGTCCGCACCGGGCTGCTCGAGGACGTCTACGTCACCCTGGCCGGCGGAGACTCGGCCGAGCTGCTCATCTCGGTCTCGGTGTTCCCGTTGATGTGGCTGCTCTGGGTCGGGGGTCTGGTCGTGGTGGCCGGCGGCCTGTGGTCGGTGACCGGCCGCCGCTCCGGCGCCCGTCCCGTCCCCGTGCCGGTGGTGACCGTCGATGGCTGAGCTGCGCCGCTGGGCGGGGTGGGCGATCGCCGCCGTCGCCGCCGTGGTGATCGTGGTGGGGCTGCTCCCCGGGAACGCCGAGCCGAGGACCGACGCCGAGCGGGCCCGGGCCATCGCCGCCAACCTCCGCTGCCCGTTCTGCTCGGGCGAGTCCATCGCCGACGCCCCCGCCGAGGTGGCGCGGGACCTGCAGGCGTTCATCGTCGAGAGGGTGGACGAGGGATGGTCGGACGACCAGATCTACGACTACTTCGTGGCTCGCTACACCGAGCGGGTCAGGCTCGACTCGCGGTTCCAGGGCTGGGGCATCGCCCTGTGGCTAACCCCGGTGGCGGTGGCTGCGGTCGGGGTGGCCGCCATCCTCAACCGGAGGCGCCGCCGCCCCGACGACCCGGCGCCGCTGGCGGCGACCCGCTCCGAGCCGGAGACGACATGACCGGGGAACGGGCCCGGCTCGACGATCAGGTCGATCAGGTGCTGGTCGACCTGGCCGACGTGGACGCCGGGGTCGCCGCCGGAGACCTCGACCAGGAAACCGCCGACCGGCTCCGAGCAACCTACCGCACCGAACTGGCCGGGCTGGAGCGAAGCCGTGACGAGCTGGCCGAGGCCGGGGATCCCCGTGCCGGCCGCGACCGTCGCCGGATGGTGGCCGGGACATTGCTGGTGCTGGCCGCGCTGACCGCGGTCGGTGTGCTCCTGGCCGACACCGTCGCCGACCGCGCCTCGGGTGATCCCGCCGTCGGCGGTGTCGCCGGCGACGTGGTCAGCGGCGCCGTCGACCTCGCCACCGTCACCGACGAGGAGATGGAGGCGGTGGTCGCCCAGAACCCAGACGTGACCAGGATGCGGTTGGCGCTGGCGGAGCGGTACTTCGTGGCCGGCGAGTTCGACCATGCGGTCGACCACTACCTGATCGTGCTCGAGCAGGACCCGGACAACGTCGCCGCCCTGGGGGCGGTGGGCTGGATGACCCACCTGTCCGGCCGGCCCGACGTCGCCGTCTCCTATGTGGAGCGGGCGCTCGACATCGATCCCGGGTTCGTCCAGGGCTACTGGTACCTGGCCAACATCCGGGCAGACGGCCTGGGCGACCCCGGCGGCGCCGTCGAGCCGCTGCGCACCCTGCTCGGCTTCGAGGGAGTTCCCGATGAGATCAGGGCGGAGGCCGAGGCAATGCTCGACCGGATCGAGCCGTGACCGGGGAGACCACCGCCACCAGACGATCGCCGCGCCCGTTCTGGATCGTGGCCGGGGTGGGTCTGGTTGCCGTGGTGCTGGGGGTGGTATTCGCCAGCCGGTTCGGGGTCGATCCCCAGCTCACCCCCTCGCCGCTGATCGGCCAACCCCTCCCCGACCTGACCCTGCCCTACCTCGAGTTCGATGATGACTTCTCCTTCGCCGACCTCGAGGGCGAGGTCGCCGTGATCAACTTCTGGGCGTCGTGGTGTCTGGCCTGCCGGGTCGAGCACCAGGCGCTGCTCGACGCCGCCGCCGGATACCAGGACCTCGGGGTCACCTTCGTCGGGGTGCTCGTCCAGGACAGGGCCGACCACGGGCTCGACTTCCTCGCCGAGCTGGGTAGGGGAGAGCCCTACGTCTATGTAGTTGACCAGGGGTCGCGGGCATCGCTCGAGTTCGGGCTGCTCGGGGTGCCCGAGACGTTCTTTATCGATCGGGACGGCACCATCGTCGGCAAGGTGTCCGGCCCGGTCAACACGCCGCTGATCACCGCCACCCTCGACGCCATCCTGCTGGGCAGGGCGGACGACCTGGGCGTGGTCAAGACCGGCGAGGTCGAGAACCGGTAGCTCCGCGGTCGACCGGGTCACCGGCGCGGGTCTCGGCGATCACGTTGTAGGTAGTGGCGAGGCCGCGGAACACGTCCACGACCATCGTCACGTTGAGCCCCTCCGTCTCCGCCAGCTCGGCACCGAGCGCGTAGGTGAGATCCAGCACCGGGATCCAGCACCGGGATCCCGCCCTCGTATCCGTCGCCCAGCGTCCCGCCGAACAGCCCCTCACGCTCGGGGGTGTTGCCCTGGTTGAAGATCAACACACCGACCGCTCCGGCGGCGGCGGCATTCTCCGCCTTCAGTTCGAAGGTGCAGGAGCCCCGCTACCCGGCCCCGACCATGCGGCGTACCACGTAGTCGACCGAGGCGTCGTAGCCCTCGGTGCCGGACACCCGGGTGCCGTCGTTGGCGTCGGCGATCCGCTGGAACGTCTGGAGGTGGTCGAACGTCTCTTCGACGGTGACACACTCCAGCAGCTTCTCGACGGTGTCATTGCTGCGGATGGCGCAGTCCGGTGGCTGTGGCTGCGCGGTGGCGGCTGGTGTCGCCAGCGATGTCATGAGCAGGCAGGCCGTGGTCAGAAGAAGGTGTCTACGCACCATTGTCTCCCTTGCATCTACGTCGGGGGGCTTGGTCGCCCACGCTAGTTGAGACCTAGCCACCGACGATGGACGCCGCCAGATCGACCAGCCTGTTCCGCCGCCACCGTGGGTAGTTTGTCGAGGTGGGATCAGAGATGCACGCACCAGGGGAGAGGGCGCTCTGGGAGCGGCGCTACCAGACCGAGGGCCGGCGGGTCACCCAGCCGGCCGCCTCGGTGGTCGGCGCCCTCGACGCCATCGATGTCGAACCGAGTCGAGCGCTCGACGTCGCCGGGGGACCGGGTCGTCACGCCATCTGGTTGGCTCGGCTCGGCTGGACCGTCACCTTGGTCGACGGTGCCCCCACCGCGCTCCAATGGGCTCGGGAGGACGCCGGCGCCGCCGGTGTGGAGATCGAGACGATCTGTGTCGATCTCGAGACCGAGCCGCTCCCCGCCGGTCCGTGGGATCTCGTGGTGATCCACCACTATCTCAATCGACCGTTGCTGGCGTCCGTCGCCGGGGTGATGACCCCGGGCGGTTACCTGGTGTTCGCCCAGCCAACCGTGCTCAACCCCGCCGATCGCCCCGGTCCTGTCCACCTGGTGGGGATCGGGGAGACGGCGACCCTGGTGCCGGGTCTGGAGATCGTGTCGTTGGTCGAGGGCGAGACCGAGGGCCGCCACGAGGCAATGCTGGTGGCCCGGAAGCCGGTCTGAGTTACTCCGGTCCAGATCGGGGTGAGTTCCGGCTCGGTAGCATCGATCCCCCTTACCGCCGTCAGGAGCTCCCGTGGCCACCGAAGCCGATCACCGGCTGCCTCGAATCGCCGCCCCCTCGCACTACGACCTCACTCTGGAGCCGGACCTCGCCGCCGCCACCTTCACCGGACGCGCCGTGATCGACATCGACCTGGTCGAGCCCACCGACCGGCTCGTCCTCAACACCGCCGAGCTGGAGATCACCGGTGCCGACCTGGTGGCCGACGACGGGTCCCGATGGGACGGGACCGCCTCCCTCGACCCCGACCGGGAGCGGGCCACCGTCGCCTTCGACACCCAGTTGGAGGCGGGCGGGTACCAACTCCGCCTCGATTTCACCGGGATCCTCAACGATCAACTGCGCGGCTTCTACCGGTCGGTGTACAAGGACGACGACGGTGTCGAGCACGTCCTGGCGACCACCCAGTTCGAGGCCACCGAGGCCCGCCGCGCCTTCCCCTGCTGGGACGAACCCGACCTCAAGGCCACCTTCGACGTGACGATGGTGGTCGATCAGGGGCTGCAGGTGGTGTCGAACTCGCCGATCGTGGCCGACGAGACGACGGAGGACGGCAGGCGGAGGGTCCGCTTCGGCACCACGATGAAGATGTCGACCTACCTGGTCGCTTTCGTGGTGGGCGAGATGGAGGCCACCGAGTGGCACGACGTCGACGGGGTGCCGCTGCGGATCGTCTCGGTGCCTGGCAAGATCCACCTCGCCGACTTCGCCCTCGACGCCGGCGCCTTCGCCCTCCGCTTCCTCGCCGACTACTACGACATCCCCTATCCCGGGGACAAGGTCGACATGATCGGGATCCCCGACTTCGCCTTCGGGGCGATGGAGAACCTGGGGGCGGTCACCTACCGCGAGTCGGTGCTGCTGGTCGACCCGGAGCGAGCCACCCAGAACGAGCTGCAACGGGTTGCCGACGTCATCGCCCACGAGCTGGCCCACATGTGGTTCGGTGACCTGGTGACGATGAAGTGGTGGAACGGGATCTGGCTCAATGAGGCGTTCGCCACCTTCAGGGAGATGAAATGCGTCACCGCCCATCGCCCCGATTGGGAGCGCTGGCCGTCGTTCGGGTCGGACCGCAACGCCTCGATGGATGTCGACGGGCTGGCCACCACCAGACCCATAGAGTTCCCGGTCGCCTCCCCCGAGGAGGCAAACGAGATGTTCGACGTCCTCACCTACGAGAAAGGCGCCTCGGTGCTGCGCATGCTGGAGCAGTACCTCGGCGAGGAGACTTCCGCCGCGGCATCTCCCGTTATCTCAAGACCCACGCCTACGGCAACACGGAGACCGCTGACCTGTGGGCCGCGCTCGAGGCCGAGTCGGGCGAGCCGGTGGGTGAGATCATGGACACCTGGATCCTCCAGGGCGGCCACCCCCGCATCGACGTGACCCGCCAAGACGGTGACTACCGGCTGGCTCAGCGGCACTTCCAGTTCATCGGCGGCAGCGACCAGCGGTGGAAGGTGCCGGTCCTGTACCGCAGCGGCGCCGGGGAGGGGAGGCTGGTCGTTGGAGAGGACACCACCATCGAGGCGGGCGATGGGCTGGTGGTCAACGCCGGTGGCCAGGGCTACTACCGGGTGACCTATGCGCACGACCTCGCCGAGCGGATCGTGGAGGACCTGCCAGGGCTTGAGCCTGCCGAACGGTATGCCATCGTCGCCGACACCATGGCCGGGGTGCTCGCCGGCGATCTCGAGGTGGGCCGGTTCCTCGACGTGGCCCGTCACCTCGGTGACGAGACCGAGCCATCGGTGTGGGAGGTCACCCTCGGCGGTCTCGCCGAGATCGATCGGGCGGTGTCCTCCGATGTCCGTCACGATGTGGCGGCGTTCGTCCGGTCGCTGGTGAGCCCGGTGGTGGAGCGGCTGGGATGGGCGCCGGCGCCGGGCGAGACCGACCTGGAGCGCAGGTTCCGGTGCACCGCGCTGCGGGCGCTCGGAGGCCTTGGGAAGGATCCGGCGACGATCGCCGAGGCCCGCCGCCTGTTCGGCGACCTGCTCAACGGCACCGATGAGCTCGACGGCGAGGTCGCCGCCGCCGTGCTCGGGATCGTGGCCTCCGATGGCGATCGGGCGGTCCATGCCGACCTGGTGCGCGCCTTCCAGCATGCTAAGAACCCCCAGGACGAGGAGCGCTTCCGGTCCGCCATGGCGGTGGTCCCCGACCGGGCCGCCGTCGACGAGACGGTGGCGATGGCGACGGACGGCCGCATCCGCAGCCACAACGTCGCCTCTACCGTGGCCCAGATGGTGGGGGTGGCGAGGGAGACCGGGCCATACGCATGGGAGTCGGTGAAGGGATCGTGGGACGAGATCCTGGCGCGGATCCCTGCGCTGAACGCCCGCAGCCTGCTGGCGCAGATCCACCACCGGACCGAGCCCGAGGTAGCGGCCGACATCAGGGCCTGGTTGACCGAGCATGAGATCCCCGGTGCCCGCAAGTACACCGCTCAGCAGCTCGAGCGTCTCGACGTCAGGGTCCGCCTTCGCCAGAGCAACCCCACCGTGGACTGATGCGGGTGAACCCGAGGTTCCGGCGTGTCCCGGTGACACGCCATCCCCCGATGTTCGGGAGTCGGGACCCGATCGGGGTCGAGAGGTGAGACTGGTTTCGCCGGACGAGGCACGCCGGATCGCGGTGCGCGCCCAGCTCCTCGACGGGTCGGCCTCGGGCATCCTCGACACCGTCCGTCGCCTCGGCTTCCTGCAGATCGACCCGATCTCCACCGTCGCCCCACCTCAGCAGCTCGTCCTGTGGAGCCGGTTGGGACCGTACGACGTCGCCGAGCTCGATCGGCTGCTCTGGGAAGACAAGGCCCTGTTCGAGTGGGGTGCGTTCATCTGGCCCATCGAGGACCTGCCGCTGGTCCGGGCGCGGATGCGACGCCGTCGGGGGAGATACGCCCACGAGCGGCGAGGCGCCGAGTTCCTCGAGGTCAACGCCCGGTTCCGGCGCTACGTGCTGGCCGAGCTGGGGCGGCGCGGGCCGCTGCTGGCCCGCGAGATCGAGGATCGTTCGGTGACGCCCAGGGAGTCGCACGGCTGGACGGGGGGTCGGGGCGTCACCGACATGCTCGGGTACCTGCACGGCCGCGGGGCGGTCGCCATCGTCGGCCGGCGTGACGGGCAGCGGCTCTGGCACCTCGGTGAGGCGTGGTACCCGGAGACCCCGACCGTCCCCCTGGCTGAAGCGGAACGGGTGATCGCCCACAAGCGTTTCCGTGCCCTCGGTGTCCGCCGCACCACATCCGGGTGGGAGGCGCACCCCCGACGCCGCCGATGGTCCCGTCCCCGACCGAGCCACGTTCCTCTCGCCTTTTGACCGCCTGATCCACGACCGGGACCGCGCCGAGGCGCTCTTCGGCTTTCGCTACCGACTGGAGATGTACGTGCCAAAGGCGAAGCGGGAGTACGGCTACTACGTGCTCCCGATTCTGGTGGGCGACCGGCTGGTGGGCCGGATCGAGCCCCGCTTCCACCGAAAGACGGGGACCCTCGAGGTGCTTGGCGCCTGGGGCGACACCTCCCTGATCGATCCGGTCCTCGGCAGTCTGGCCACCTTCCTCGGCGCGAGATGCATCGACCACCGCCGGCGGTAGCTGCGGTGCGGCGCGGGCTGTGGCGGACCATGGCGGGCGGTCGGGGGTGTGAGCCGCTCAGGTTGTGGTTGGGCGCCAGGCGCCCTGGTAGCGGATCCCGGGTTGTGAGCGCCAGTGCCGAGTAGATCCGCTCAGGTTGAAGTCGGGCGATGCGCCGCCGCCGAGGAGCCGCGAGATGGCGTCGGTCGGGCGACGATGTTGGTTGGTCAAGGCGCGCCAGCGCCGTGTCCATCAACAGGCCGCCTGTTGAGCGAGGGCCAGCGCAACGGTGGCGATGAACTCGTCCGGGTTGGCCTCGAGATGGTCCCAGGTGAACCGGAACACCCTCCAGCCAGCTGAGCGGCGCGGTCGCGTTCGCGGTCGATGTTGAAGCTGTCCGTGCGGCTGTGCCAACGTCGCCCGTCGAGCTCAACGATCACCCGGGCTTCCGGGTAGGCCAGGTCGATCCGACCCTCCCCAGCCTCGCGCCACGGGAAGGGATACTGCTGGACGGGCTCCGGCATCCCGCCGTCTTCCAGCAGGCTCAGACCGCGTACCTCGAGGGCACTCTCCGCGAC
The DNA here is from genome assembly GCA_051002015.1 of Acidimicrobiia bacterium. Classification (GTDB taxonomy): domain Bacteria; phylum Actinomycetota; class Acidimicrobiia; order Spongiisociales; family UBA5794; genus JACDBE01. The sequence goes on along the minus strand of JBPCMS010000014.1, from coordinate 475 downwards.
CGCCAAGCCGGGGCCGATCCCGCTCATCACGGTCCGGAACAACGTCGATCCGGGTCTGCCACGGCGGGCGAGCTCGTCTCGAACCCCCACCAGGTCCTCCCACAAGCAGCGCCGGGCGTCGGTCTTGAACTTCAGCGGATCGCGTGTCGTGGCGACACGCAGGAACCTTAGGTTCGCCACCGGGTTGGGCATCGGGGCGGTGGTGGCTGAACTTCGGCGGATTGGTACTCGCCAGGGTACGCAGAACCTGAGGTTCGGCTTACACCTGGTCGGGGCCCTGGCCGCGGAGGAAGCGCTCGATCTCGGCGGCCAGGGCCTCGCCGGAGATCACCCCGTTGCCTTCGTCATCGGTTTCGAGCTGGCGGATCATCGTCAGCACGTCCGGTCGTCCCTCGACGATCGTGTTGAGCTCGGCGATCTGATCCGCCGCCGTGGTGGCGAGCTCGGTGAGGTCGCTGGTCACTCCGAGATGCGC
>JBPCMS010000013.1:0-12005 GCA_051002015.1 Acidimicrobiia bacterium | reverse complement strand
CGTAGCCTATCGTCATGTCGTTCCGGCCGATGAGGAGAGCCGGACACGGCATCGCCCCCGGGTGGCTCAACCGGGGCGTCGGCGGCATCGGCGTCGCCAGCCTCCTCTCCGACCTCAGCCACGAGATCCCGACGGCGCTGCTCCCCAACCTGGTCACCCAGACGCTGGGGGCGCCCGCCTCGGCGCTTGGTCTGATCGAGGGAGTGAGCGACGGTCTGGCCGGCGCCGCCAAGCTGGCGGGTGGCCCCCTCGCCGATGAGCCCTCCCGCCGCGGCCCCGTCGCCGTCGGCGGGTACACCACGACGGCGGTGCTGTCGTCTGCGGTCGGGGCCGCCACATCCGTCGTCCACGTAGGGCTGCTGCGCGCCGGGGCCTGGGCGGCGCGGGGACTGCGGGTCCCCGCCCGCAACGCACTCCTCGCCGATATGGTCGATGCGGACCGCTACGGGCACGCCTACGGGTTCGAGCGGGCGATGGACAACCTGGGCGCGGTCGGGGGCCCCCTCCTCGCCATCGCCCTCGCCGCCGCCGTGGGCACCCGGTCGGCCATCCTGCTCTCGCTGATCCCCGGGCTGGGTGCTGCCCTTTCGATGGCGTACGCAGTCCGCCACGTCCCCAAGCCGACCAAGCGGCCCCGCACCCCCATCCGGCTCCGGGTGCGGCCGGTGATCGAGTCGGGGCTCGGCCCGCTGCTGACCGCCATCGGGGCCTTCGAGATCGGCAACGTCGCCGCCACCCTGATGATCCTGCGCGCCACCGAGCTGCTGACCGCCTCGCACGGGCCCGAACGGGCCGCCACCATCGCCCTCCTGCTCTACGCCGGGTACAACCTGGCGGCGGCGCTGAGCAGCGTCCCGGCGGGCAGGCTCGCCGACCACCGGACCCCGCACCTGGTACTCACCCTCGGGGTCGCCGCCTTCGCCGTCTCGTACGCCGGATTCACCCGGGACACATCGTCGTGGGCGGTCCTCTTGCCCTGGTTCGCCCTGGCCGGGATCGGGATCGGCGCCGTGGAGACCAGCGAGCACGCCATCGTCGCCCGCAAGGCCGACCAGGCGATCCGGGGCACCGCCTTCGGTCTGCTCGCCGCCCTGCAGAGCCTCGGCAACTTCGCCGCCAGCGTGGTTGCCGGGATCCTGTGGACCGGGGTGGGCCCACAGTGGGCCTTCGCCTATCTCACCGGCTGGATGGTGATCTCGCTGCTGCTCCTCGGTCGGAGAGCGGCACGGGTCTGACGATCCAGCGAGATCAGCCGCGCAGGGCCGAGGCGATGATACCGGGGAGGTGTCGGGGTGAGCCGTCGGCGGCGTGGCGGGTGAGGCGACGGGCGGTGGTGAGGGCGGTGCGGTTGGTGACGAACCAGGCCGGCCTCGGGGCCAGGTTGAGCCCGCCACCTTTCCAGGAACGGTGGGCGAGGTGGAAGGGCCCGGTCACCACCGCCTTCTCGGGACGGTCGAACATCAATGCGTTGTGGACCACCCCGCTCCCGCTGCTGATGGCATCGGGCGGGTTCCTCGGGTAGGCCCCCCACGGAATCCTCGGCTGGCCGAAGCCGAACCCGGTCCAGGTGTTGATGGCGACGCACCCGTAGCGGAGATCGGTGATGGCGTCGGTGAACCGGCCACCCAGGGTGCGGACCGTCTCCGGGTGGACCACGAGGTTGGCCCCGAGCGACCCGTGGAGACGGTGGTTGGCGAAATGGACGGCGGCGTCGAGGAAGTCGGCGGGGTCGTGATGCTCGAGCCGGGTCGAGGCCAATACCGAGGCGAACTGCTCCTCGACGAAGACGGGGTGGTTGGTGCCGGCGGGGACGTTGCGGAGGTGAACCCGGGGCGGCTCGCCGCCCAGGGAGACGACGTCGTGGTGGCTCTCGATCGCCCGGGAGCAACGGTCGGCGGCACCCGGGTAGTAGGCGGTACGGGCCGGAATGCCGGCGATGGTCTCCTCGATCCGGGTGACGAACCGGTCGGTGTGCGCCCACCGGTCGGGGAGGATCACCACCTGGGTGGCGATGCAGTTGAACCCGCCGTTGACCAGCTTCTGGGTGGCGGCCAGCTCGGCATGGTACGACAGATCGGTGTCCGTCCACGGGCCGGGTACCACGATCAGCGGGCTGACCCCGCCCAGCTCGCTGGTGATCGGCTTGGCCAGCAGCGGCTGGTTGGTCCGTCGGCGGCGAGCCCCTTCGGCGCCGGCGCCGAACACGATGGTGTCATGGCTGCGTTCGCTGCCGGTGATGTGGACCGTGTCGACCCCGGGATGGGCGATGAGCCCTCCCCCCACCTCGGTACCTCCATAGACGATGCGGAGATATCCGGCAGCGATCAGACCCCCGAGCATCCGCTCGAAGATCACCCCCAGGTAGTCGAGCACCGGGTTCATCTTGAGCACCACCACCTGGCCCTCGACAAACAGCTTGTACAGGGTGTCGGTGACCGGGATCGACGAGATGTTCCCGGCGCCGAGGACCAGACAGACCCGGCCATGGCGTTCCTGGGTGCGGTAGAAGCCGGCGGTCCGGTCGGCGAGGGGGATGCCGTCGCCCTCGGCCCCGATCCACACCTCCCCGGTATGGCCCGAGAACAACAGCCTCTCGGTGAGGTCGGCGGGGACGGCACCGACCACGGTCCGCCCGCCCGGTCCCGGGCCTACCCGCTCGGGATCGAACGTGGTGGTGCCCTGCCACAGCCGGCCCAGCGACCGGTGGAGAGCGGCGATGGCGGTTAGGCTGGTGTACGGCCCCGACAGCCATTCCTCGCCCGAGGTCGGGCTGTCGAGGGGGATCCCCTTGGCCACCACCCCGGCCACCGCCCAGGCCTCGGCGACGGCGCCGACTCGGCGGCGCAGGTCGGCGAGCAGGCTGAGGCGCCGGGGGAAGTCGAGCCGTGCCCATTCGTCCTTGTGGGCCACCAGTACCTCGACGGCGGTGTCGATGGCGCTCGGCTCGGTGAGACGGGTGCTCATTGCTTCAACCATAGGGGGGACCTGGCGAGCCCATCCCATCGGCCAGGTAGGGGGCGAGGGCGGCCGCCATCCCCTCGGGGAGGCGGATCGGCCGACCTTGCCGGTTGGTCGCCGCCACCACGATCTCCTGCTCGGCCAGCACCTCGTCGCCGCGGCGCATCGTCTGCCGCCACCGGCTCGACGCCCGGCGGATCTCGGCCACCTCGGTCTCCACTTCGACCTCGTCACCGGATCCGGCCGAGGCCAGATACCGGATGTGGAGCTCGGTGACCACCAGCTGGTACCCGGCCTCGAGCAGCGGGGAGATGCCCATCCCCACCTGGTCGAGCAACTCGATCCGGGCCACCTCGAAGTACTGGACGTAGGCGGCGTGGTTGACGTGGTCGTACGGATCGAGCTCGTAGAACCGGACCTTGATCCGGGTGCGGTGGATCATCTCGCCGGGAACCTACCGCACCCGGGGGCTCGTCAGGAACCGGTCGCGGGCACCACGGCGGTGAGCGCTGCCGCCAGTTCGCCGGCGCCGGCGAGATCGCCGGCTGCGACCGCCTTGCGGAGCTGGAGGAGCCCGTCGACGACCCCGGCTCTCCCCGCTTCGTCGAAGGTGTGCGCCACCCGCTGCCAGATGGTCTCCAGGGTGGCGACGTCTCCAACGACGGCGGAGGCGGCGCCATCGGCGGCGTCGATGGCGAGGCGGCGCAGCCAGAGCACGAGACGGTCGGTGTCGACCTCCGCCGGGGGGCGGTACTGGAGCTGGAGATCGAGGCACGCCCACACCACGGCGAGCGCCGCCGCGGCCGTCGACCCGTCGCCGGCTTCGATCACCTCGGTCAGGGAGGCCACGGCGGCGTCCATCACCGAGGCGAGCAGCTCGGGGGCCTCGCCGCGGTGTGCCTCCCAGGCCGCCGTCAGCGTGTCTCCGGCGGTCAACGCAGCGGGACCGTCACCGGCGACGACGGCGTCGACCACCGCCGACGCCGCATCAAGGGCGGTGACGAGCTCGACCGGGGTACCGCCGCCGCGGGCGTCGATCGGGATCGCCAGCGCCAGCGTGACCAGCTCGTCCTCGGTGACGACCTGAGCCATGAACTCGCCGTAGCCGGGAGCGAACAGCTTGTCCTCGAGCGTGCCATCGAGTAGGTGCTCGACGACCAGCACCGCGCCCCGCACCGGGCCACCCGGTCCGGCCGCCGTCTCGTCGATCGCCGCCACCACGACCTCCTCGAACACCAGGTTGGGGATGTTTTCGGGTCGGTAGGCATCGTCGACCCGGGGTTGGGCGGGCATGATCATCCCGGCAGGCCCGTCTCGCCCCGCCAGCCAGGTGCCGTCATGGTTGGCGATCGCCCCATCCTCGTAGTTGTCGACCTCCTCGCCGAAGTACCACACCGATCCGTCGTCTGCCTGGGCGAAGAAGTCGACCGCCACCTCGAGGATTCGGCCGTCGAGGTAGGCGACGAACTGGGACACCACGACGTCGATCGCCTGGCCGTCCCACTCGACGACCCTGGTCTCGGGGAGCAGGGTGATCTCGATGTGGAGCGCATCACCCGCCTCGGCGCCGACCTGGATCACCTGGGTGGTCTCGGTGATCGGGAACAGCTGGTTGGTGATGAGGGTGGGCTCGGAGAAGGTGGGTGTGGCGAGATCGACCCGCCGGGCCTCGGGGACGGTGGCAACGGTGACCGCCGCCGTGGTCGAGGTGGACGCCTCGGTGGCGCCCTCGGTGACCGGTTCGGCGGTCGCCGGGGCGGTCCGGGTGGGCTCGGTCGTGTCCGGGACGGCGGCACCGCCGCAGGCGCTCAACGAAAGGGCGGCGACGACGACGGTCGCCACCGTCCGGACCCGCCGGTGGCGGGACATGGCGGTGGGACGGGCATGGGCGAACACGGCAATCCTCCTCGGTGAGGCACGGAGTGACGGTGCCGCCGCCACCGTGGTCAGGGTCAGTCGTCGGTGGGCTCGTCCCGGTCGTGGGGACCGTCGTCGTCTGCCGACCGGCCGATCACGACGAAGTCGCCGTCGAGGTTCACCTCGACCTGGCTGCCGTCTTCGATACGCACCTCGACGCTGTAGGCGGCACCGTCATCGCCAACCTCGGTGTCGGTCACGGTGCCGCCGCCGGTGGCCTCGAGCGCGGCGGCGATGGCACGATCGAGCGCCTGTCCGGTGATCGGCGCGTCGGTGTCGCCCCCGGTGGCGATGGCGATACCGGTGCCTCCGCCGATGGCGGCGAGGGCAACGACCCCTGTTGCGATCCATCTGGTCCGATTCACGTCCGTCCTCCTCGTGAGCCCGCCGCCGGAGGCGTCGGGTGGTGGTTGTCGCTCCACCATGCCCGACGCCCCCTGAAGGGAGGCTGAACCCGCCGGAGAGGTGGAGCAGGCGGCGGTCAGTCCGCAAGACGAGGGAGGCGGACCTCGAATCGGGCGCCGCCGGCCGGTGCCTCGGTGACGGTGACCGTCCCGCCATGGCCGGCGACGACCTCGGACACGATCGCCAGCCCCAGCCCGGCGCCCCCGTGGTGGCGCGCCCTGGCCTCGTCCAGCCTGACGAACCGCTGCAAGATGCGCTCCCGATCGGCGGGGGCGATCCCGGCACCGTCGTCGTCGACGGTCAGGGTGACCAGCCCGTCACGTTCTCCGAGACCGAGGGTGATCCGCGAACCGGCGTGGTGGGCGGCGTTGTCCACCAGGTTCCCCACCATGCGGCGCAGCAGCACCGGGTCACCCACGACCCTTCCCGCCGACACCGCAGAGGCGTCGACCCGGACACCGGACGTCCCCCGGACCCTTCTCGCCTCGTCGAGGACGAGGTCGTCGAGGTCGACCGGCATCCGCGGCGACGACCACCCGCCCTCGTCGGAGCGGGCCAGCACCAGGAGATCCTCGAGGAGCCGTTGGATCCGCAGGTCCTCAGCGAGCACCGCCGCCGCCAGCGCCTCCACCGAGGTCCGTTCCGGATGCGCTGCCGCCACCTCGGCGTGCTGGCGGATGCCGGCCACCGGCAATCGCAGCTCATGGGATGCATCGGAGACGAACCGGCGTTGGCGGAGCTGGGAGGACTCCAGGCGGTGGAGCATCCGGTTCATGGTCTGCGCCAACCGCGAGATCTCGTCGCCGCGGTGAGGTTCAGGGACCCGGCGGTGGAGCTGGGCGGACGAGATGGCATCGACCTGGGTGCGGATCGCCTCGACCGGGGCGAGCGCCCGCCCCACCACCCACCAGGTGGTCACCGCCACCACCGCCAATAGGAGTGGGACCCCGAGGGCCAGCAATCTGCGCACGGCCCCGGTCGATTCACCCACCTCCTCGAGGCCACGCCCCACCAGAACCAGCAGCGGTTCCCCGGGGATGTCGGCGGTGGCGGCGGCGATCACGAACTCGTCCCCGTCGTCGAGATCGAGCCGGGTGACCGTCGACCCGCCCGCCGGCACCGCCGCCACCGGTGGCCAGCCGGCCACGTTGGCGCTCGACGCCACCACGGCCCCGTTGCGGTCCACCACCTGGATCAGCTGCTCCTCGGCGTCGGGCACGGTGAGGGGCGTCGATGGCGACGCCGCCACCGTCGCCGCCACCTCCTCGGCGCGGAGCCGGGCCGCCGCCTCCACCTCGTCGGTGAGGGCAGCACCGAGCAGGGTGACGAGGGCGATCGATGCCGCCAGGAGTGCGACGCCCACCACGGCCACGGCACCCAGCGTGGTCCGCAGCCGTACGGTGCCCCACGAGGGGCGGGAACGGGCGGCGACCGGTTCGCGATCAGCCATCGTCGCCCGACAGCCGGTATCCCGCCCCCCGCAGGGTGACGATCGTTACCCGCCCGAACGGCCGGTCCAGCTTGTTTCGTAGCCGGCCCACGTACACCTCGACGATGTTCGGATCGCCCTCGAAGTCGTAGTCCCACACGTGGTCGAGGATCTGCCGCTTCGACACCACCCGGTCACGGTTGCGGAGCAGGAACTCGAGCACGGACCGCTCCCGGGCGGTGAGCTCCACCTCGGTGTCTCCCCGCCACACCTGCCGGGTGGCCGGGTCGAGACTGAGATCCCCCGCCTCGAGGACCGCAGGCCGTTCCCCGGCGCCCCGCCGGATCAGTGCCCGCAGCCTGGCGAGCAGGACGGCGTACGAGAACGGCTTGGTCAGGTAGTCGTCGGCGCCGGTGTCGAGCGCCTCCACCTGATCCCACTCTCCGTCCTTGGCGGTGAGCATCAGGATCGGGGTCCACACCTCGCGCTCCCGCAACGTCCGGCACACCCTGAAGCCGTTGACCCCCGGGAGCATGATGTCGAGCACGATGACGTCGTACGGGAACTCGGTGGCCATCCACAGCCCGTCGGTGCCGGTGGCGGCGACGTCGACGGCAAAGCCCTCCGCCTCGAAGCCGTTGCGCAGCCCGGCCGCCAGTGCCATCTCGTCCTCGACCACCAAGATCCTCATCACCCTCCTCGCCCCACGAGATGATCCGCAGGCTCTCCTGAAATCTTGCTGAACCTAGGCCGAGCCGGGGAAGCCGAGTTGGCGCCATCCCTCGTACACCACGATGGCGACGGCGTTGGCCAGGTTGAGGCTGCGGCCGGCGGGGGCGATGGGGATGCGCACGGTGGCGGTCACCGCCGGGTGGGCGAGCACGTCGCTGGAAAGCCCCACCGACTCCGGGCCGAACAGCAGCACGTCGCCTGCGGCGTAGTCGACCCGGTCGTACCGGATCTCGCCCCGCCCGGTGAAGGCGTAGAGCCGGGACGCCGCCGGTCGCTCTCCAGCCAGGGCGGTCAGCACCTCGGCAAACCCGGCGTGTTCGGTGACCGTGGCCCGCTCCCGGTAGTCGAGTCCGGCCCGGCGCACCCGGGCCTCGTCGAGGCTGAACCCGAGGGGATGGACCAGGTGGAGCCGGCACCCGGTGTTCACCGACAGCCGCATCAGGTTTCCGGTGTTGGGGGCGATCTCCGGCTGGTGGAGGACGAGGTCGAACAGGTGCCCGGTCAGCGGGGAACCGCCCGGCTCGCCAGCGCCCCGGTGTCGACCCCGGCGGGCAGGGTCCCGTACAGGTGTCCGCCGTCGCCGGCGACCCTGGTGGCGATGAACGCCTCGGCCACGCCGGGTTGGGCGGAGCGGACCAGCAGCGACGCCGCCATCGCCGCCGCCATCGAGCCGACCAGGCGTCGGGCGCCCCCCTCGACATCGCCTCCTCCCCCGGTCAGCTCACCGGCGATGGTGTCGACGGCGTCGTCGAGGGAACGGTGCGCCCCACGGGTGTTGCCCAGCTCGGCCAGGAACACCTCGATCGTCTCCGGATGGGTCTGCAACGCCCGCACCACGTCGAGGGCGATCACGTTGCCCGAACCCTCCCATATGGCGTTGAGCGGGGATTCGCGCAGCAGCCGGGGCATGATCGACTCCTCGACGTAGCCGTTGCCGCCCAGACACTCCAACGCCTCGTGGACGACGCCGGTGCAGCGCTTGGTCACCCAGTACTTGGCCACCGGGGTGAGGATGCGGCGCAGCATCGCCTCGTGGGGATCGGACCCCGCCCCGTCGAACGCCGCCGCCGTCCGCATCATCAGCGTCTGGGCGGCCTGGGTCTCCACCTCGAGGTCGGCGATGACGTTGCGCATCAGCGGCTTGTCGATCAGCATCGAGCCGAAGGCGCTGCGATGGGCGGCGTGGTGGGCCGCCTGGGACACCGCCTGGCGCATCATCGCCGCCGACCCGGTGACGCAGTCGAGCCTGGTGACGTTGACCATCTCCAGGATGGTGGCCACCCCCCTGCCCTCCTCGCCGACCAGCGTGCCCCATGCTCGGTCGAACTCGATCTCGGCGGAGGCGTTGGAGCGGTTGCCCAGCTTGTCCTTGAGCCGCTGGATGAACAGGTTGTTGCGCTCGCCGTCGGCGGTGAAGCGTGGCATCAGGAAGCAGGAGAACCCGCCCGGCGCCTGGGCCAGCACCAGGAAGGCGTCGTTCATCGGGGCCGAGGTGAACCACTTGTGCCCGGTGAGCAGGTATTCGGTGCCCGGACCGCCGCCGTTGACCGGTTGGGCGACCGAGCTGTTGGACCGCACGTCCGAGCCGCCCTGCTTCTCGGTCATCCCCATCCCCATCAGGATCCCGGTCTTCTTGTCGGCGGGGAGAAACGAGGGGTCGTACGAGCGGGAGAGGAGGCGCGGCTCCCACTCGGCGGCGAGCTCGGGCTGGATACGCAGCGCCGGCACCGCCGAGGTGGTCATCGAGATCGGGCACCAGTGGCCCGCCTCGATCTGCGACGACAGGAAGGTGAGGGCGGCCCGCTCCACGAAGCCGTGGGCGCCGCCCTCCCAGGGGAGCGAGTGGAGTCCGGTGCCGACGGCCAGATCGAGCAGCCGGTGCCAGGCCGGGTGGAAGTCGACCCGGTCGACCCGGTGGCCATAGCGGTCGTGGGTGTGGAGGAGGGGCGGGTGCCGGTTGGCCAGGAATCCCCACTCGATCACCTCGGCCGACCCGACCACCCGGCCGAACTCGCTCATCCGGGCGTGGTCGGCGCCGGGGGCGTGGCGCTCGACCAATCCGGGGAGCAGCGGATCGGCGGCATACAGGTCGTAGTCGACCAGCGGCGGCGGCTGGTTCTCGACGACGTGGGTGGGCGGCATCCCCCGAGCCTACGCCCAGGCCGGGATGTGAGGCTGCTCGGCCTCACGGTCGACGTGCTCGAGCCCGCACCGAGGCGCGGCTAGGGCGTGGCCCTTGCCCGGCGCCCACCGTCCTCCCGCCGCGGTGATGCGGTGCCCAAGGTCAAGCTTTGGGTTAGCCCCTTGATCCTCGCCTGGTTCCTACCAGTCGGCGACCAGAAACCCGGTGTCGGCCAGCGTCCCGCGGCTCCCGTCTGGACCGGACCAGGTCACCGACCCATCGACGGTGGTGGCGATGATCAGCCCGCCGGTGTCGTCGGTGCTCACATGTCGCACCGCGGCGCCAAGGTCGACGACGCCGCCGCTGAACTCCCCGGTGGAGTAGTCGAACAGGTCCAGGGTGCTCCCGATGCAGGACCAGAGCCCCGAATCGCCCCGGTCTGGTTCTCCCACCATCAGCCCGACCAGCCCATGGTCGAGGGCGACCACGTTGCAGTATCGGTGCTCCGGTACCGGCCACCGATGGGAGTCTGCCGGCTCTCCCGGTTCCGTGGTGTAGACCACAACGGCCGACTCTGTCCCGATGCCGTTCGCATCGATCTCGGGAACCACCAACGTCACCACCGCCGACCCGTCATGGCTGACCGCCACATCGAACGCCCCCGCCTCTTCCTGGATCCACTGACCGGTGAAGCCCGGGAACGCAGGCTTGATGCCGAGCATCCCGGTGAAGGCGTCGACCCGGGCGAACACCGAACCCGCCAGGTCGAACCGGTAGCCCTGATCGACCTGCGCTACCTCCTCGGATCCGTCCAGCGGCACCGAGTGCACGTGACCCGATGTCGGCTCACAACAGCGCGCCAGGATCACCGCTGCTTCGGGTGGGCGCATGGCGATGTCGCTCGGCTCGGTGGGATCGCCCTCCGCCGGCGTCACCACCCACGTCCACAGCACGGTCTCGGTCCCGCTCTCCGTGGCCACCGCCACCACCTGGTATTCGCTCTCGCCGACTCGCACCCCCACCCACTACGACGGCGGCGAGGCCGCATCGGGGGCTCTCGTCGACGGAGGGCTCCCCTCCGTAGACGCACCCACCGCAGAATCCATGCTTCCGCTCGCCAGAGATACCGTCGTCCCGGGGCCCGCATCAGGACCGCAGGCGACGACGACCACCAGCACGGACACCGCCGCCAACCGGTGTGCTCTCCTTCCAGCCGGTCGACACCGTGGCGCGTGCTTCCTGGTCGTGGCGTCGATGGTGGGCGGCATCCCCCAAGCCTACGACGACCGGGCCTTCCTTCCGGGCTGGCCCAGAGGGACGAAGGTCAGGCCGCCCACGGAAGCCGAGGAGATCGGCCTTGGGATAGCCCATGATGCTGACCTGGTCGTCCTGGTTCCCACCCAGGACGAGGTACCGGTCGCCCGAGCTGTCCCAGAAGAATGCAACGTGCCCCGCCCTCGGGTTGTTCGGGTCGAACCGGCGAAACACGTTGATCGCTCCCTTGCGTGGCTCGTCCAGCGAACTGCCCCAGCCGAGCCAATCACGCGCCGCGGCGCTGTTGGTCCCCCGCAGACCCGCCTGGGTCACGCCCTAGTTGACGAACGACGAGCACCACGGCGTCTCGTCCCTGCCGGCGTCGCCGGAGGGCAGCGTCGTGGTGGCGCGGTACTCGAGGATCCGCTGGTTGTGGTCGGAGCCCGGGATCTCGTCGACCTCGGTGTCCATCTCGCGACGAGCGATGGCCAGCCACGCCACCAGCCCGTGTCGGGTGGCCGAAGTTACGTCGTCCGAGCGGCGCGCCCCGGCCGGGAGGTTCAGGACCTGGCCAGGACGGATGCGATTGGGGTCGGGTACCTGGGGGTTGGCGGCGATGAGGGCAGCGGTGGCCACGTCGAAGGTGCGGGCAATCTTGCCCATCGTGTCGCCCGACCGCACCAGGTACGTCGCCGCTGGTCCGGGCTCACCATCAACTGGGAGGGCGATGACCTGGCCGGGAAAGACCAGCTCGGGGTCGGTGATCTGCGGGTTGGCGGCGAGGATGGCCCGCACCGTGGTCCCGTGTTGGGAGGCGATGGCGGCGAGGAACTCCCACGCCCGAACGACATGCTGCATGGTCTTCGCCCTTCGTCTCGGTGTTCCGCAAACCGATCCACCGGCTGGCCGGCAGATACACCATCCGAGCCCCGCGCCCGGGCCGGATAGTGTGCGGGCGCGGCGATCGGGGGCGGCTATGGGCTACGACGACCTCAAGGTGATCGAGGCGGCGCGCTGCTCCGCTCGGTCGGCAACGGCCGGGTCCACGGAGCGACCGTAGGCGACGCCGTCCGCGCCGCCCGCGTCCTCGACGCCATCACCGAGTCGATCGACACCGGCACGTGGGCGGTGGTCTCGGGCTGAGGTCTGGGCACCGTGGTTGCCGCACCCGCCGACGCGGCGCGCCGT